>JAYSUV010000223.1:0-5064 GCA_043718945.1 Planctomycetota bacterium | reverse complement strand
TGAGCGGTCCATGCGTGTTACCTCCCGAGTGAGAGATCCATGCGAAAGCGCCTCGTAGGATTGTTTACTGTTGTCGGGCTAATTCTGGCCTCGTCCGTTTCCGCAGCTGACCCGCCGCTCCAGCTGCAGTGGGAGAAGAATTACCTGACCATCTCGGGCGATCATCTGCCAGGGAAGGAGATCCGGATTCACTATCTGGAGGCGTACTGCCGGGCCGGGTCGACGGATGCGGATTGGGTCAAACATACGATGGTCGGCCACTCGACCGAGCAGGTCGAAGCGAGTGCGGATCGCACCTTGATCCGGCTGCAGGATGTCATCAGTGATGGGGTGCGGGTTTCGCACGAGATCCGATCCACCACGGATGAGGTGCGGTTCGAGATCACCGCCCACAACCCGACCATGAAGCGGTCCGAGGCACATTGGGCTCAGCCGTGCATCCGTCTGGAAAAGTTCACGGGGGCGAATCAGGAGACCTACCTTGCGAAGTCGTTCATCTTCCTCGACGGGAAGCCCGCCATGTTTCCGACCAAGGAGTGGGCGACCAAGGCGCGCTACATGCCGGGGCAGGTCTGGTGCCCGAAGGGCGTCGACCGCAACGATGTGAACCCGCGTCCGCTCAGCCCATTGGTCCCCAGCAACGGCCTGATCGGGTGTTACTCCGACGACGACAAGCAGATCTTCGGCGTCGCGTTTGATCCGTATCAGGAACTGTTTCAGGGAGTGGCGGTCTGCCTGCACTCGGACTTCCGGCTGGGTGGACTCCCGCCCGGCGAGACGCTGAAGATCAAAGGCCGCATCTACATCGTGCCCGATGTGCCGACATTGCTAAAGCGGTACGAGACCGACTTCCCGGAACAAGCGCGGTAGCTCGTGACGATTCCTCCGTGGCGCCCCGTCAAGGTTGGCGTACAGTGGTTGTCTCTTCGCCCTCCCGCCGGGTGGCCTCGGTTGCCCAAAGCGGCAACCGGGGCCACGCCGCCAATTTCAGTATCTTCAGAAAAAACATTCAGATCGCGCGGTCTGTTCTTCACCCGGTGTCGTCTCTCTAAAGTAGCGATAGAGAACAGGCGACATCCACGATGAACTCATCACTGCCCACCGACAATCTCTTCGAGCCATATCGTGGCTACTTATGGACGTTAGCATACGCCCAACTGGATCGGCGGTTACAGGGCAAGCTCGATGCCTCCGACATTGTCCAGCAGACGCTGCTCAAAGCTCACGAGTCACTCCCCTTGCTGCGTGATCGCTCCCCGGCGGTCCTGGCAGCGTGGTTGCGGGCGATTCTGGCCAGTGAACTGATCGATGCGGTCCGGCACTTCCGGCGGGACAAACGGGACATCGCCCGCGAACGCTCCGTCGCAGCTGACATCGATCAATCCGCTGCTGGGTTAGAGAACTGGCTCGCGGCGGACCAGACCTCGCCCAGTCTTGCCGCCGCCCGCAACGAAGAGCTGTTGCAACTCGCCAACGCATTGCTGCAACTCCCACTGGACCAGCGCGAGGTGGTGATCCTGAAGCACCTCCGCGACCGACCACTGCAATCGATCGCCGATGACACCGGGCGGACCACGGCCTCGGTGGCGGGACTTTTACGTCGCGGGCTAACCAAACTGCGGGTCATTCTGGAAGCCAGCGAACTCAAGAAAACCCAGTGAGCCGGGCGGCGTCAGCCCCCGGACTCGTGGGACGCGGGGCGACGCTCGAAGAGTCCGGGGCCTCACGGCCTCCGGCTCACCGGTGGGTCGTAGCTCGGTGAGCGGGCGACGGTTGGCAATTCAAGTCTCTTGAGCGTACAACAAACTCTCCTCTCATTCGGCGGGCTGACCATGAACCAAACTCACACCCCTTCCGACAACCCGAAGCTCGACGCCCTGCTCGCTGAGTATCTCGAAGCGGTCGAGCGCGGTGAACAGCCCGATCGCGCCCAGGTGATCGCCGCGAACCCGGACCTCGCTGCCGAGTTGCAAGCGTTCTTCAGCGATCTCGACCGTGTCCATCGCGCAGCGGCCACTCCCGCCGACCCCGCCCACGCCCCGACCGTTATCCGCCCTAATACCGATCCCATCCCCGGCGTGATCATCGGCGGTCGCTACAAACTCCTCGAAAACATCGGCGAGGGCGGCATGGGCTCGGTCTGGGTGGCCGAGCAGCAGCGGCCTCTCAAACGCAAAGTCGCCATCAAACTCATCAAGCCCGGCATGGACTCCAAACAAGTCCTCGCCCGGTTCGAGGCCGAGCGGCAAGCCCTGGCGGTGATGGATCACCCGAACATCGCCAAGGTCTTCGACGGCGGGCTGACCGACAACGGGCGACCGTACTTCGTGATGGAGTACGTCAAAGGGGTGCCCTTCACCGACTACTGCGACCGAGCGCGGCTGCCGCTCAAGGACCGGCTGACGCTGTTCATTGCCGTCTGCTCAGCGGTCCAGCACGCCCATCAAAAGGGGATCATCCACCGCGACCTTAAGCCCTCCAACATCCTCATCTGCCTGTACGATGGCCACCCGGTGCCGAAGGTCATCGACTTCGGCCTGGCCAAGGCGATGCATCAACCGCTGACCGACCAATCGATCTACACCGGCCACGGCGTGATGGTCGGCACGCCGCTTTATATGAGTCCCGAACAGGCCGAATCGAACAACCTCGATATCGACACCCGCACCGACATCTACTCCCTCGGCGTGGTCCTGTACGAGCTGCTCACCGGGTCCACTCCGCTCGAACGCCAGCAACTCAAAAACGCCGCTTTCGAGGAGATGCTCCGCCTCATCAAAGAGGTCGAGCCCCCCCGCCCCAGCCTCCGCCTCAGCGGCAGCGACTCCCTCCCCAGCATCGCCGCCCAACGCAGCATCGACCCCAAACAGCTGAGCCGCTCCCTCGCGGGCGACCTCGACTGGATCGTGATGAAAACCCTCGACAAAGAACGCAGCCGCCGCTACGAAACCGCCAACGGCCTCGCTCGCGACATCGAGAGATTCCTGAACGAAGAAGCCGTCGAAGCCTGCCCCCCGAGTACCGCCTACCGCGTGAAGAAATTCGTCAAACGCCACAAAGCCCAAGTCACCGCCGCCGGTCTAATCCTCCTCGCCCTCATCGCCGGAATCATCGGGACGACCTGGGGACTGGGGAAAGCGAAGATTGCAGAAGAGAAGGCGATTACGTCCGAGGGCAAGACGATTAAGGCCCTCGCGGATGTGACGAAGGAACGCGATGCGAAGGAGGAACAGCGATTAAAGGCCGAGTCCGCCACGCAATCCGAATCCGAGCAGCGTGCCAAAGCCGAACGGGTATTACTCACCGGCATCCTCCGCACCATCGGCTTCAGCGACACACCAGAAGCCGCCGAACTCAAAGCCCTCGCCGACTGGTCCGCCTTGGGAGACTCTCGCCTGCAAATCCTGGCCCTCGAACTCGCCTTCGAGGACCCCGCCACCGCCCTTCGCATCGCCCGCCGCGCCGAACGCGTCATCCAAGCCAGCGTCGGCCTCAGCCCCAAACGTCGCGCCAAAGCCCTCGAACTCACCTCCGCGAAACAACGCGACCTCACCGCCGATCCCCGCATCCGCGTGGCTGCTTGTTGGTTGGCATTGGAACTCGGGTCGACGGACTTGCCTGCGATTGAAGAGGGAGTCACTTACCTGAGTGGATTGAATTCTGAAGTACACACCGAGTTCGAGGAGTTCGTCCAGTTCGCCGTCGAGCGCAGTTCCCCTGAACAAGCTGTTGATGTCACTCGAAAGCTGATCGCTGCACTTGGGAAATCCACGAACAAGAATCTATTGACGACCATTGCCTACCACATGGAGTCGCTAGCTCCAAGATTGAACCCCGAGCAGATCTCTCTTGCGGGAGATTCGCTGATCCAAATCTTGGAGCAGACAACAGATGAAGATTTGTTGAGTTCTGCTGCGAAAGGCATAGTGGCCTTGGCTACTAAGTTGAGCACCGAACAGGTCAATCACTTGTGCGAGGCCCTGGCCAGCAGGGTAAGAAGGGAGACTATATCGAATGACGTATGGAACGTACTGGTGGCGTTTTCCCCGAGGTTGAACGCAGAACAGATCAATATCGTATGGGACGCGTTGATCGGTGTGTTGGAGAAATCCCCGGATAAGTATCTTACTAAGGCTGCGGGCGAGTGTCTGGTGGCGTTGGCTCCAAGGTTGAGCGCTGAACAGGTCACTCGCGGGGGTGAGGTATTGATCACTGCACTCGATAAATCCACGGATGATTATCTCACGCGAGTGGCTGGTGAGTGTTTGGTGGCGTTGGCTCCAAGGTTGAGCGCTGAACAAGTCACTCTCGGATGGGACGCGATGATCGTTGTGCTGGAAAAATCCAGGATTGCGGATCTCAGATGGGAAGTGGTGAACTGTCTGGTGGAATTGGCTCCAAAATTGAACGCTGAACAAGTCACTCGTGGGTGGGACGCGATGATCGGTGTGCTGGAGAAATCCTCGGATGCGTATCTCACACAAGCGGCGGGCGAGTGTCTGGTGGCGTTGGCTCCAAGGTTGAGCGATGAACAAGTCACTCGCGCGGGGGACAGGTTGATTGGTGTGTCGGAAAAATCTACAGATGCGAATTTCACAGCGGCGGCGGGCGAGTGTCTGGTGGCGTTGGCACCGAGGTTGAGCGCTGAACAGGTCATTCGCGTGTGGGACGTGTTGATCAGCGTATTGAAGAAATCTGCGGATGAGGATCTCACTATGGCAGCGGGGGATTGTCTGGCGGGGTTGGCTTCAAGGATGAGCGCTGAACAGGTCACTCGCGCGGGGGACACGTTGATCGGCGTGTTGGAGAAATCGACGGATTACTCTCTCGCACGGGCAGCTGGGGAGAGTCTGGTAGCGTTGGCCCCGAGATTGGACGCCGAGGAGTTTGATCACTTGGTGGATGCGCTGGTTAGAATATTGGATAACTCCTCGGATAGATTTGAAATAAAGGCTGCCGGAAACATTCTAAATGCCTCCCCGCCCAATCGAAAGCGTGGGATCAGGCGTTGAGCAGATTGCGGTAGGCTCGGCCTTCGATCTGGTGCTTTCGGTGTTTCAACCA
>JAYSUV010000222.1:0-46121 GCA_043718945.1 Planctomycetota bacterium | reverse complement strand
TCAACGTCACGGCAGCGGTCGGGTTCACGTTCTTCACGATTGACCCGTCCGGCGATGTCGATCAGCACGCGGATAACTATGACGAAGCGATGCTGAGTAACCAGTTCGCAATTGTGCAGGGCGAAACCCCGTGGATTGCAGCGTATCGGGGGAAGAGCGTCACGCTGACCACGGGTTCAAAGATCGAGTTCACCGAGCCCGTGCTCCACCGAGCCGCTGTCAAATACGGACGGGCGATCAATACAGCTGTCAGGCTGGCTGACCATATTCGGTCGACGTGTGAGGGACTCGGCCATAGTTACGAGATCGAACTGAGTGTCGACGAGACCGAGCAGCCGACCACGCTGGCCGAGCACTTCCTGATCGCGGACCAGTGCCTGCAACGCGGGATGAAGCTGGTGAGTCTGGCTCCGCGATACATTGGCGACTTCGAAAAGGGAGTTGACTACAAGGGCGACCTCGCGGCTCTGCGTCTCTCGCTGGCCGATCATGCGGCGATTGCGAACCTGCTGGGGCCGTACAAGCTGAGCCTGCATTCAGGTTCGGACAAGCTGTCGATCTACACCGATTTTGCGAGAGCGACGCAGGGGCGGTTCCATGTGAAGACGGCGGGGACCAGCTATCTGGAGGCGTTGCGTGTCGTGGCGCGACACGAGCCAGACCTGTTTCGACGGCTGGTGACGTTTGCCCGCGAGCGGTACGACACCGACAAGGCGACCTATCACGTTTCGGCCACCCTCGCCTCGGCCCCCGCAGCGGATCAGGTGATCGACATCCGCGATTTGGAGCGGCACTATCTGGAACTGTGGAGCGATGTCCCGACCGGGAAGGGATTCACTGCACCGGGCCGTCAGATCCTGCACTGCACCTTTGGGTCAACGCTCACGCACCCCGAGTTCGGACCGCTGGTAAAGACGGTCGTGGCCTCGCACCCGGAGACGTATCGCGAGGTGCTGGCCGATCACTTCTCGCGACATCTGGAAGCACTCACGGCTGGGATGTGATTGAACGACCACGGAGGAAATCACGAAACTCACCCCCTGACGCAGAGACGGTGAAGCAGGTACGGGAATTTCATCAGAATCGGACGATTGATGGGTCGACCGATTGCGGGGATGCGTGGAGTTCAGGATAATCAAGTCTCTCGGAACGTGTGACTTTCCACCTCCAAACCGGTCACTTTGCTCTGCCATCCCGGAAGAATGTGTTATGGCCAACCTGATTCTCCTTGTTGCAGGGCAAGCAAAGACCTACGAGCTGAAGCACGGAGATAATGTTCTCGGTCGTCTCCCGGATTGCGATATCCAGATCGACTCGAACTTAGTTTCGCGTAAGCATGCCCGAGTCTTTCCCAAAGACGGTCGGTTTTACATCGAGGATCTCGGGAGTGGGAACGGCTCGTTCGTGAACGGGCAACGGATCACAGCCCCGACATTGTTGAAGACGAACGACCGGATTAAATTCGGGCCGATTCTCTTTCGTTACGAGGGGGACAGTTCCGAAGCGAATTCGAACTCGTCCTCTGCGGGTTCAGATTCCAATGCAACAGATGGAGTGAGCTATCACCCGGACGATTCCTCTTCCACGATTACCGACCGCATCGCGGGCAGTGCGTACGACATGCTCGATGTGCAGCCCGCCGCCAAGCTCAAGGCGGTGCTGGACATCACGAAGAGTCTGGCTGGGACGATTGACATCGACAAGATCCTGCCCAAAGTGCTGGACACTCTGTTCTCGATTTTTCCACATGCGGATCGCGGGTGCGTGCTGCTGCTGGATGACCGCACTCAGCAGATGATTCCGCGAGCGATGAAGCACCGGAGGGCGGATGCCGACGATTCGGTCAAGCTGTCGCGGACGATCCTCAAGGCGGTGATGGAATCGAAAGAGACAATCCTCTCGGCGGATGCGTCGAGTGATTCGAAGTTCAGTGCCAGCGAGTCGATCTCCTCGCTGTCGATCCGGTCGATGATCTGTGCCCCGATGATTGGCCTGAACGGAGATGTGCTTGGCGTCATCAACATTGACACGCAGAATCCGTTGGCGCAGTTCCGAAACGACGACGCCCAGTTGTTGGCCGCTGTCGCAGTGCCTGCGGCACTGGCGTATGAAGGAGCCCGGCTGCTCCAGTCCTATATCGAGAAGCAGAAGCAGGACAACGAGATGAACATCGCCAGCGCGGTCCAGCTGGCCTTGCTGCCAGAGCGGATGCCCGAGGTCGAGGGCTACTCGTTCTTTGCGATGTACGAATCGGCACAAGCGGTGGGAGGCGACTACTACGACGTGTTCTCGCTGGCGAATGGGAAGATCGCGATCGCGTTCGGCGACGTGGCAGGCAAGGGGGTGCCCGCCTCGCTGATCATGTCTCGCATCTCCACCGTGGTCAGGTCGGTGGTCGAGTTTGTCGACGATGTGAGCCAGGCGATCGAGAAAATCAACGGGCACATGTGCGCCCGAGCGGTCGAGGGGCGGTTCGTGACCTTCGTACTGATCATTCTCGACCCCGTGAAGCACACGATGTCACTCACCGTCGCGGGACACATGTCCCCGATCATTCGCAAGGCAGACGGCTCGCTGGAGGAGTTCCCGGACGAGATCGTCGGGGTCCCACTCGGCGTCGTCGACGGTTACCCCTTTGATGTGGTCATGCGCGACATCGGTCTGGGTGAGACCGTGGTGATCTACACGGACGGAGTCAGTGAGGCGATGAACGCCGCAGGCGACCTGTATGGAGTCAATCGATTGCGAGAACTCGTCAAGAAGCAGCCTGCGGAAACACAGACCATCGGGACCGCCATTCGTGCTGATGTCAGAAAGCATGCAGGCGGACACCCACAGAACGATGACATTACGCTGATGGTGTTTGGGCGGAACGCGTGACCGAGGCTGTGAGATCGTTGGCTAGGAGGGGGGGACTGGGGGCCAATCGGTCTCTCTGGCGGTCTTCCCCGCAACGTCATCGCAGTGTAATCACCATGGCCTCAAGTCTCGAAGTTCAATGGCTCACTCTTTTTTCGCCACCGGACTGGGAGCAAACAGTCCCGCCAGAAACGCGGTCGTGGTCGTGAAGATCGTCAGAATCATATCGGGCTTTGTGCCCCCAGGGACCGGAGCCCGAAAGAGGCCCAGACTGAGCACGAAGACGGAACCCACCATCACCAACGCGAACGAGCCGATGATGATGAGCCAGACCCGGTTGCTGGTCGACTGGTCCGGTTCAGGCACGCGCGTTCCCAGCGCGGTGGCCACTGCCGACTTCATTTCCTCTGGCATCGCGTTGACTGCGACTTGGATCGCCGCAGCCTGTTGAGCTACGGGTTTGGCGGCGATTTCACGTGAAAACGATTCGAGACCAGCCGACATGAGTCTTCTCCTTGGGAAAGTGAGTCTGAAACAGAGCGAGAATACCGTTTCGAAGGACAGGTCGGGACGACCACTTCGTCGGCGGCCACATGACCGCCAGGCTTTCCACTCGCCCGCATTCGCCAACGGTTATGGCTTGTAGGCCGCTTTCGCCGCCTTGTTGATTTCCAGGTCGAGTGAATCGATGACCAGCAGTGCTCCACCCGCATCGGCCTTGTCCGTGCTGCGTTCGGCGAGCAGGAAGAGTGTGATTTGGCACACGGGCTTGGCCGCCTGAGTTGGCACGGTGAACTCGACTCGGCTCTGGAAATCGCCGGACTGCTGGCGGGCGGGTATGATCGCGAGAGCGGCCTTCGAAGTCCCCTTGAGTTTGACTTCCTGGTCTTTGACTGGTGTCACATCAATGACTTGCGTCGCGTCCCCCACACATGCGATCAATCGCACAGCGGCTCCCGGATCGACACTGGCATAGCCCCGCAAATCCATGTGCATTGTCACACTCCGCTGATCCGTGGAGTAGGGGATGTTGACTGTGAAGACTTTCGATTGGGTCAAGGTTTGATTGAGTGCTCCTCTAGCCCCAATGACTGTCTGATTCACCTCGGCGTAGAGGTTGTCGAAGATCAGCCCGGCAGCCTGGCCGTCGCTCGAAACTTGGGTCGAGAACCCGATGTGGGCGGGCACGCGAATGTCCTTGCCCAGTTGAGTCACGGGCTTAGCGTCTTCCGCGAAAACGAACGTTGCCAGAACGGCAACGCTCAGCAGACCGAGAATTGTGCGAGACATATCGAAACTCCTCAATCGCCCGGGATGGGTGGGAATTCGCGGCTCCAACAACGAGCATTGTCGTGCCGCCCAATCGCAATGATTCCTTCGATGCAAAGCGGACTTCTGCCAGACATCCAAAGTTCATCGAGTCTCAATGTACCGCCCACGGATGGACTCGCATGACCTGTGGAGGTCATTCTTTCCAATTTTTCATCCGACACGTTAATCGTTGTCGAATCGCCTGGTCGCCGATATCTGCCTCATCGTTGAGCCACCTTCCGCAGCTGCCGGATTGTGAATATTGTCGTATTGCTGCATTTCGACTTGCTCACTCTGATTTCGTTTCTACAATGAATCAATCGTTTGATTGAATCGGATGTTGGGATGGATGACACACGACAGAAATTGATCGACGTTGCTGGGCAAACCTTTTCAGAGAAAGGGTTTGAGGCGACCACGGTGCGCGAGGTCTGCCAGTTGGCGGGCGTCAACATTGCGGCGATACATTACCATTTCGGTGATAAGGAACGCCTGTACATTGAAGCAGTTAAGCATGCTCATTGCCAGCAGGGAGTGGTCCATTTCGATTGGCCGCCCAGCTGCACTCCGGAGCAGAAGCTGACGGGCATGATCGCGCATATGGTGCAGATGATGCTCGCTGACGATGCCCCTTCTTGGCACATTGAACTGATGATGCGCGAGCTGGCCCGCCCCACGAATGCCTGCCAGGCACTGGTCGAGGAGTTCATCTCTCCGATGTTCTCTCAACTGCTCGCGATCGTCTCCGAGTTTCTGCCGAGCGCTGCCCCGCTGATCGAGCAGCAGCGACTGGCCTTCAGCGTGGTTGCCCAGTGTCTGCTGTACCGGTATCACCGCCCGATTGGTCGGCTGCTGGTCGGGGAGGAGACCTTTCAGCGGATGTTCGACATGGAGGAGACCGCGCGGCAGATCACCGCCTTCAGCCTCGGAGGCATTCGCGCCGCTGCTTCCGCTGGGGCCGTTCGTGCGGGCGAGGCCAGCATCGTGAACGGGATCGAAGCCGTTGTGGGGAACGTTTCCGACCAGCCCGTCACCCGTAGCTCATGTCGCTCCGCGACTGAGACTCCTCCCGTCGAGCACCGTTCAGGCGAGGGGAGTCCTCCGGAGTCGGTCTCCCCTCATGCGGAATGCGAGTCGCGGAGCGACATCGCCACCGAGGTGCAACCATGAATTGGCTCGCCTGGAAAATGCTCACCGGAGATCGCACGAAGTATCTCGGCATCGTGTTTGGAGTGGCCTTCGGCACCGTTCTGATCGCCCAGCAACTGGCGATCTTTGTCGGACTGATGCGACGCACATCGAGTCAGATCATTGACATCTCGGCGGCAGATGTCTGGGTCATGGACCTGAAACAGCAGAACCTCGACGACATCCGCCCGATGCCAGATGGGCGACTCTACCAGGTGCGGGGAGTCACGGGCGTCGATTGGGCAGTTCGTCTGTCCAAGGCGATGGTCCGCATCCGGACTCCGAACGGTGACTTCAAACAAGGGATTCTCGTCGGCGTGGATGATGCCTCGTTCGCGGGGGCCCCGATTGAAATGTTGAAGGGGAGCTACCTCGACTTGCGGCGACCGGATGGGGTCATTGTGGATGAGGACGGATACAAGCGGCTCTTCCCCGGCGAGGAAGTCCGGCTGGGCCAAACCCTCGATATGAATGACCGGCGGGCCGTCGTGGTCGGGACATGCAAAGTCACTCCGCCGTTTCAGACACTGCCCGTGATCTATTCTCGCTACAGCCAGGCCTTGCAATACATTCCCCGCGAACGGAATTCGCTCTCGTTCGTCCTCGTGAAGGCCAGCCCCGGTCAGGATCATCATCAGCTGGCCGATCGTATTGCCCAGCAGACCGGGCTCAAGGCGATGACATGGAACGACTTCTTCTGGCTCAACGTTCAATACTTCATCGACAACACCGGCATTCCGATCAACTTCGGCATCACGGTGACGCTGGGCTTCATCGTCGGTGCGGCGATCGCCGGGCAGACGTTTTACCTGTTCACCATCGATAACCTCAAACAGTTTGGCAGCTTGAAGGCGATGGGCGTCACGAACATGCGACTCATTGGCATGATCCTGTTTCAGGCGACCGTGGTCGGAGTGATGGGATACGGCATCGGGCTCGGGCTCTCCGCCTTGTTCTTTGAGACGATGGAACGCAGCGGACATCCCGACATGCGCGGGATGTGGGTCCCCTGGCAGGTGGCCACGTTGGCGGGCGCAGCTGTGGGAGTGATCATCATCGTGGCGAGCCTGCTGAGCTTGCGACGAGTGCTGGTACTGGAGCCCGCGATGGTGTTTAAGTAGCGGAAGTGGTCAGTTTTCAGTCTTCAGTCTTCAGTAAGACCCGGCACTGACTTCCAGCGACTCTCCAACCTCACTGACAACTGATGACTGACAACTCCCCCACTCCCGATCCTCTCCAGTACGCCGTCGTCTGCCGCGACGTGACCAAGGACTTTGGCTCGGGCGATACCAAGGTCCAGGCCCTCTGCGGTGTGGATGTCGACATCCGGTACGGGGAGATGACTCTGCTGGTCGGCGAGAGCGGGTGCGGTAAGACGACGCTGATCTCGATCATGGCCGGTCTGCTCGACCCCACGGCTGGCGAGGTGTTCTTGCTCGGGCAGGATCGTCGCCAACTCAAAGGCAGCCAGCTCGTGCGTTTCCGAGCAGAAAACATCGGCTTCGTCTTCCAGCAATACAACCTCATCCCCTCACTGACAGCTGTAGAGAATGCGGCAGTGCCTCTCATCATTCGCGGGATGCGTCGACGCGAAGCGGTCGCGCGGGCCCAACTGATGATGGAAGAAGTCGGCTTGGGCGATCGCAGCAGATCACTACCCTCGCAGCTTTCCGGGGGCCAGCAGCAGCGCGTCGCCATTGCCAGAGCACTGGTCCACGAGCCACGCCTGTTGGTGTGCGATGAGCCGACCGCAGCGCTCGATGCTCATTCAGGCCGTACGGTCATGGACCTGATCAAACGAGTCACCGTGAAAGCGGACCGAGCCGTCATCGTCGTGACCCACGACAACCGCGTGTTCGATCTCGGTGACCGCATCGTCACGATGTCGGATGGCCTGGTGGAGAAGGTGGAAAGTCGTCAGTTGTCAGTTGTCAGTCATCAGTGAGAGGAGGCCCACCGGTCGCCACCGGTAGGCTTTTCCCTCAACCCTCAATGTTTAACCCTCAACGCCCCCCCCCCATGCTCAAGCAACTCATCCTCCCCGTCATCTCGCTGGCCATGCTGGCATTTGGCGTGAATCACATTCATCAGCGACAGCGCGAGGTTCCACAAACTCCGCCGCCGATTACTCCGGCGACCTCGCCTTATCAGAACCAAGTCGCGGGAGCTGGCTTAGTCGAAGCTGCCACCGAGAACATCTCGATCGGAACCCAGCTGTCGGGCGTCATCGACCGCGTCATTGTGAAGGTCGGCCAGCGAGTCCACTCGACCGACCCGCTGTTCGAACTCGACACCCGCCAGATCCGCGCCCAGATCGTGGCTCGTGAAGCTCAACTCGCGAGCGCTCGGGCCGAACTCGCCAAACAAGAGCAGTTGCCCCGTCCCGAGGATATCCCGCCGATTGTGGCTCAGCGGCAAGAGGCCGAGGCGATGGTCCTGCAATCCGAAGATGAATATGCCCGGCAACAACGACTGTCGAAGGACAAGGCCACGACCGATTCATCGCTCGTCACCAGTCGACAAATGCTCGCAGCTGCCCGCTCGAAAGTGGATCGGATCCAAGCTGAAGAAGATCGCCTGCGAGCCGGGGCTTGGGAAGCGGACAAGGCCATCGCCCGTGCTGCTGTCGCTCTGGCTCAAGCGGAAGTCGACCAGTTGCAGACCCAACTGGAACGGCATCTGGTCTGTACGCCGAAGTTGATGGACGAAGCCGGAGCCGTCGAGCTGGAAGTCCTGCAAGTCAACATCCGCCCCGGTGAGGCCGTCGACACCATGAGCGGCAAGGCACTGCTGTTGCTCGGTGATGTCCGGCGCAAACATGTCCGCGTCGACATCGACGAACACGATGTCACCCGCTTCCGAAAAGACGGCGCGGCGACCGGTGTTCTGCGCGGTGATGGCGAGAAGAAGTTCACCCTCAAGTTCGTACGTCTTGAACCGTTCGTCCTGCCCAAGAAATCGCTCACCGGTGACAATACCGAACGCGTCGACACTCGCGTCCTGCAAGTTCTGTACGAAGTCACCTCCGACGCCGACTCAATCTACATCGGGCAACAGATGGATGTGTTTATTGAGGTGCCGGCGACCAGTGACCAGTGAGCGGCAAGGCGCTAGCCGCCGGTTCTTCGATGCGATTCTTGCTGTGGCACACTCCCTATAGACTAGCCACTCCACCACCCCTCGCCGGGGACTCGGCAGACTCACGTCTGCCGCTCGCTGTTACTTCCGTTCCTGCTCGAACACAAACGTTCCCTTCTTGTTCGAAATTGCAAAATCGAGCCACCCGTCGCCGTTGATGTCGGCCACTTCAAAGGCGGTGCCAACGCCGCTGTCCTCGTCGATCGTGTGGCGCGTCCAGGCCGCGGTTCCGTTCTCCCGCTTCAACTCAAACCAGTACAGCACAGCTGGTTCACCCCCGCCGGGACCGTGGCCGCCGTGGGACCACCAGCGCTTGCCGGTCACAAAATCGGGTAACCCGTCGCCGTTGATGTCGGCCAGCACGACCGCGTGGGTTTCCGAGAAGGATTTCTCGATCTCGTGGGTTTTGAAGGTGGGGGGGTGGCTGATGGCTAATGGCTTTTGGCCAGAGGCTCCGGGCGCTAACGCTTCCGGCTCTTTTCCCTCTGGCTGATTGCTGACAGCTGATGGCTGAGGGCTTCCCTCATTCTCATGCCACCAGATCCCGTAGTCATGTGGGCTAGCCGACAGCACATCGTTGTCCCCATCCCCGTCGAAGTCATAGACGTACATTTGCGAACAGCCGCCACCGAGTTTGGCTTCATTGAAGGTCCACGGTGTTGTGGCCATCTCGTCCGGAGCTTTCCACCAACCGTTTGGAACGAGGATGTCGTTCCTCCCGTCCTGGTCGATGTCGCCGATCCCCAAGCCGTGATAGAACCGCTGGATGTCGACCGACCCCGGTGCCCCGATGGCCAGCATCTTCCACGGAGCGGTGGCCAGACTCTGCCGCGTCGAGATCCCCATCAACCCGTTCTCGAACCCGGCGACCAACTCGCGGACGCCATCGCCGTTCACATCGAGGTACTGCGGGCTCTCGTTGTTGGTGACGGGAATCATCTCGTGACGAGGCCATGCGTGCGGTTGAGAGTTGGGTGAAAGCCCACCGGTTGCAACCGGTGGGCTTGTTTCCGGCGGACCGCTGCTTCCCCCCGGATTCTCAAACCACCACGTCTGCTTTCCCGGGAAGTCGACCACCACCAGATCGAGGCGGCCATCTCCGTTGATGTCGTCCGGGTAGTTCATGAATGAATCGCTATAGCCCTTCGGATCAAACTCCTTGGGAGGGGCAAGAACGGGCCGAGCCTTCCAAGTCCGGGGGCTGACGCCGCCCGGCTCACTGGCTTGTTCGTACCATTGAGATCCACCCGCGATGTCCATATCCCCATCGTTATCGAGGTCGCCGACCCCGACTCCCTCGCTACGAAAGATCGTATCCAACTGTGTCTTCTTGAAGCTGATCTTCGTCCCGTTAAACGCCCCGCCGCGTGACACCGGCCACTGGTTCGGTTGTGAACCCGCAGCTGCGTGTGGGGGGAGTTGGTCGAGGAGTGTCAGTTCGAGGTTCTTGAACCGTACTTCGGTCGCGCCGCCGGAGTGGAGTTGAAGTGCGATCACGCCGCTTCTGGCTCCTGCGGGGTCATCGCGATCAAGGCACAGACTCCCGTTGAGGTAGGTCCGCACGCGGCTGCCGACGGCGATGATCTCGTACTCGTTCCACTCACCGGGCTCGACGTGCTTCTCAGCATCGTTGTCTTCCAGCAGCCCGCGTCCCAGCTCCTCATAGAGCTTGCCCCACCAGCCGGGACCGGCGTCCGCTTGGTAGCCTTTGACCTCGCCGTTGGCTTGTGGCTGGCTGCGGATTTGGATGCCGCTGTTGCCTTGGTTGTCCTTCAGAAGAATCTGGAACCTGAACCGGAAATCGGTCAGCGAGAACTGGCTCACGAGGAACTCGTTGTGCCCCAGCCCGGTAGTCTTGCCGACGATTTGGCTCTCTTGCGGAGTGGCCCCCTTCTCGACGGTCCATAGCCCACCGGCCTCGGTCTTCCCGATCCAACCGGTCAAGTCTTGGCCATTAAAGAAGGTCACGACGTTGTCGCGGTTCGCTCGGATCGGCGACTGCCCCGCCCCTTGCAGGTAGGCCACCAGCGACCGCACCTCGCTGTCGCTTAATGTTCGCAGCAGGGCGTCGGGCATCATCGATTTGTCGGTGAGCTTGCGTTCTTCGATGTCGCTCTCCGGCACCTCGATGAGTTGTTCGGGCATCTGCACTGCGACGAGGCCGGGGCCACTGGCCTGCTTGATGATCCCGGTGAGGACGCGGCCATCCTTCGTGACGATGACCGCTGGCTGGTACTCCCTGGCCATCACCGCCGAGGGGTCGACAATGTTCGACAGCAGGTAATCGAGGTTCGCCCGATTGGCCCCGGTGATATCCGGACCGATCTTGCCGCCGGTGCCAAACAGCGTGTGACACTGCTGGCAGGTCTTGGCGAAGAGGGCCCGCCCGACTTCGCGATCGGGTGGCGAGCCATGCGGGTTTGCGATGACCGTCTTCAAGCGAGCCATCAAGGCCACGCGGTCCGCAGCACTCTCGCGCACGATGCCCCACACCTGTTCGATTTGTGTGTTCAGGTCCGCATCGTTCAAGTTCCGCAACTGCCGCACAAGATCGGCTGACAACTCCGTCTTCGGAATGCGGTTCGCCTGCACAGCGGCCAGCAGTTCGCGGGCATAGCTGGGGCGGGAGGTGAGCGTACTCATGGCATCGCGGCGTTCGGCGGGGGTGAAGGTGCCGAACTTCTCGATGACCGGCTTGAGGGCCGCCGGGTGATCGATGGCGGCGAGTGAACGCAGGGCATCCCCGCGCATGGCCGGGTCATCGACGAGTTGTGGCAGCAGTTCGGCCAGCCCTTCGGACTTGGCCTCGATGACATATTTGAGGGCGTCACGGCGGGCCTCGACCGGCCAACTGGAGATGCGGGCGTAGTCACGCAGGTTGGCTAGCGCGAAGTCCGCCCCCGCTCGGTGAGCAATCGCCGTGGCCAGGAACACCACCTCGGGCTTCGAAGTCGCCACCGTGTATTTCTTCGGTAGCTCTTGAAGCAGAGCGTATCGCGGGTGTTCTTTCAGACCGCGAGTGGCATGAAGAATCCCTCGCAGATACAGCGGGGCGTCTTCCGGCTGGGCCTTATCGAGAGCCTCGACAAGTAGATCGAGCATCTTGACCGGATCGCCACTGCCGAGCCGCCGGATCATGTACTCCCGCAGCACCGGAATCGTCTCACCCGCCGAGACCGCCAGAGCCAATGCCCGCGCCGGGTCCGCATCGGCTAGTGGCTCCATCGCGTACCAGTACATCAGCGGCAGGTTGTGGTCCTTGGCGTCTTCGGCGTGGGAGATTAAGCCCTCCAGGATTGCCCAGCGATTCTTCAGCGGTGTCTGTTGAAGAGACGAGGCCAATGCCAGCCGAACAACCTGAGAGGGTTGAACCTTTGCGAGTTCAATTCGTCGCTTGAGTATCGAAGGATCGTGTTGATGATCGTCTGACAGTAGCCGAATCGCAGCGGCAACCACATGCGGATCCATCTTGAGAATATCTTTTACGGTCGCATCAGAACAGACATTCTCAAAAGAGTCTGATCCTTCAGTAACGTAGATGGCCCTCAATGCACGAATTAGCTTCTTAACACTCAAGTCCGGGTCGATAAACCTCATCTCCGGGGCACTGTCCATGTCGAATTGCAACTTGTAGTTGTTGGCAGCTGCTCTCTCATGAAGCAGTCGAAGTGCATGGCGCGCATGCCATTCATTGGGAGCGTCGATCGCCAAGTCGGCGAGCTCGTTATTGCTCAACTTCTTCAAATCCACCGCCGGGTTCGCCACCTCCCCATAACTCACGCGGAAGATCCGTCCATTCGTCGTATCGTGCAGCCCCTCTTCAGGACGGTGGCACTGATTGGCGTCGTACCAGTCGATCATCCACACCTGTCCATCGGGGCCGGTCATGAGGTTGATCATCTGTGACCACTTGTCGCCGGTCAGCAAGAAGTCGGGATAGCGATCCCCCGCGTAGCCGGAACCTTCCGGGATCAGCTGATCGATGTTGATGCGGTTGCCGTGGATGTTGTGCATGAAGAGTTTGCCGTTGTACTCCTCGGGCCACGCCCCGCCGTGGTAGATCATCGCCCCGGCATGGGCATGACCGCCGCCGAGGTCGGCACTCGCCTTGCGATCGTCGTTGTTCCACTGCCCGCCGGTGAAGTGCCGGTGGCGGGCGATGGTCTTGATATCGTCGTAAGTATGCTTGTTGAAATGCTCCCCGGCTTGCCGCTCGAAGCGACCGCCCGGGATGATGTGGTAGAGATGCGGAATCACGCACGCTGTGCAAAACGCCTCGCCGTATTGATCGAAGTCGACGCCCCACGGGTTGCTCGACCCATGAGCGAAGACCTCGAACTCATGCCGCACCGGGTGATACCGCCAGATCCCCGCGTTGATCGGAGTCCGCTCTGTCTTGGGCGTCCCCGGCTTCCCGACCAGCGAGTGCGTGAAGACTCCATGGCAGCCATACAACCACCCATCCGGCCCCCAGATGAATGAGTTGAGCGTCTCGTGTGTGTCCTCCCAGTGCCAGCCGTCGAGGAGGACTTTCGCTCCCGAAGGGACATCCTTGGGAAACTGGAAGGCAGGTTGTGGGGTATCTGCTGCGACAAATTCGAAATTCGAAGCACGAAATTCGAAACCAGAGGTTCCATCTGATTCGAGTTTCGGATTTCGGATTTCGGATTTTCCAATTTGTTCCTCATGTCCATCCGGAATGTCGTTGCCATTCCGATCCGGAATGAACATCAAATACGGAGCCGCCCCCACCCACACGCCATCAAACCCGACTGCCAGCCCACTGACCAGATTCAGCCCCTCGATAAACACCTTCTTCTTATCGAGTGTCCCGTTCTGGTCGGTGTCTTCAAAGATCACGATCCGGTCGGCTCCCTCGCCTTCCGGGTTCCGCTGCGGGTAGCTCAGTGCCTCCGCAATCCACAGCCGCCCGCGATCATCCCAGCACATTGCAATCGGCTGGGTCACGTCCGGTTCCGAGGCTGCCACCTGCACCTTGAACCCCGGTGGCACCTGCATCGCAGCTGCAGCTTCGGCAGCGGTGAGGCCCGCATAGGGGTAGACCTCGACCGCTTGAGCTTCGCTCGCCGACTTCAACTCCGGCAGCTTGAACGTGGGCCGCTGCTCATGAAACCGGAAGTCGTCAAAGTTCACATGTCCCCACCCGCCCGTGTGGGTGTCGGTAATGCGGATGGAGATCAACTTGTCCTTCTGCTTACGCAGATCGACGACGACCGGTGAGAGTTCCTCGGTGTTCGGCCCGCTGATGACGAAGAAGACCTTGCCCGCCTCATCGAGCAGCTCGACGCGAGTCTCCTGATGAGAACCTCCGCCCACGAGCATGCTGGCCCACGGTTGGGTGACTTTGAACGCGACCGAAGTCAGCGTCCCCTGCGGTTCATCGTAGAGCTTCTCGAACCCGCCCATCCAGTATTCGCCGGTATGCAGCGACTGCTTCCCCGCCCCCAATGGCCGATCGGGACCAATCCCGCCCTTGATCGGCTGTTGCTCGAACGCCTTACCGGTCGCGGTCCAGTCCTTCAGGTCGCCCGTTTCGAAGTTCAGATTAAGCGGCTTCCCGTCCTCACCAACGGGAACGATCCCCGGCCCGCTCGTCGGCTCGTTAGTGGTGTCCGCCGCCCAGACCGGAGCCACCGCCCCGATCCCCAACAGGCACGCCAACGTTCCACCGACCCACGTCTGCCACGTCGATGCCGCCATCATGATGTTCCTTCCACGTTCGCGAGCTGGGAATCCCGCATGGATCAGTGTGACTGACCGCATCCCCACTGGGAGTATGCCGAATCAGGAGGGATGTATCAAAGCATGCATGCATGTGTGTTTGTGGACCGCGAAAGGATCTGGCAAGTTGCGCCTCGGTGATCGGTGTGTTCCTCAAAGAGTTGCAAGAGGTCGTGCGGGGCGATATCCCCAGTTGTGCTGACTCGGAAGTCGAGCCAGCGGCTACCCCTCGAACTCCCGGAGCATGTCAGACTCCAATTCAACTTACGGAAACCTGAAAACCTGCGAGTCATCATCCTTGATTCATGCACCGCGACACGAGATACTCCACTTACGCCACGGCACCTGTAGCGCAACTGGATAGAGCATCGGTCTTCGAAACCGAAGGTTGGAGGTTCGAACCCTCCCAGGTGCATTTCTCTAAAGTGTTGCCAAGATCGCTTTTCGCTTGGCAACCTCTTCGCGGTTGAACGCGGGGATCGGTTCCGGTCCCCCCACGAATCCCCCCACGAATGAGGGATTTGTGCGTTTGAGCAGTTCTCGGACCTCTTGTCCGGCGGCTTGGGCAGAGCGTGTGGCACCATAGAATTTTCGCGTGGTGGCGAAGTCTGCGTGCCGGAGCAGCAGCGTGAGTGTCTCGGCTGTGACCCCGAGATTGATCATCCGGTGAGCGAACCCACGGCGGAGATCATGGGCACTGGCGTACTTGGAGTTCCCGCTGGCTCGGCTTCCCCCATCGCGAACGACGATATTGGTCTTTTGGCCGATCAGGCTAATGACCCGACCGACACGCTCGACGGTCATTCGGTCGCCTTTGCAGGGGCTGGTGAAAGTCTTGCGACGCTCACTGAACCTGCGCAGATCACGAATCTCATCGGCGGGAACTTCACAACGGCTGGTCGGCGGAGACGATCTTTCGATCGCAGCTGCCTTGAGCCAGTTCCGAACCGTCATGTCGGTCACATTGCAAGCTCGACCGATCGCACGGTTCGTGAATCGCTGAACCAGTTCCGCCAGAGTGTCATCATCAGGACGAAACCACTCGGTATCGCCCTGAATTGAATACTCCATCGGTTGTGGATCGACGACCCAGCCAGTGCGGTCTTTATCAGGGACCACATCGAGAAGTTTCGCCAGACCTGGCAAGAGGGGAATCTCCTGCAGCTTTCGATTCTTCTGAGAAGAGGGGATCAGCAGAGTCGGCAGCGCCTTCCATTGGGGATGGATGTGCTGCTCGTCCGTCCAATGAAAGTCCATCAGGTCACCGATTCGAAAACCGGTCTCCCACAGGACTCGCATCGCGAATTGCCAAGACGGAGCGGAGTTCGGACCGACCACATCTGGTGTCACGGCCAGCATACGGTCGAACTCTTCACTCGTGGCCGGTCGGCCCTTCATGACCTCTTCGACCTCCAGCTTCTGAACATCAGGCACTGCTGGCGTGGTATCCGCTGCCGGTGGTGTCTCTTCGGTCCGGGCTTTGAGGGCGGACCAGAAGTCGCGTTTGCAGAGGAAGCCTTTGAGGCCGTCTTGGAATTGGACTTGGACGCCTTCGCTGGTTTGGCGGCACCAGATGCATTTGCCTTCGGTGAAGCTGTGGATCGTGACCATGAGATTGGGGTTCTTTCGTGCGGGGAGCATGGGAGAGCGCAGCCGCGATCCCGAGCGGGAAAGCGGGTGGCGGGGAAGCACTCGAAAGGGGAGTGCCCCGCACGAAGAGAGAAGTACCTGCCGGTCGGAACTCGGGTCATCCGGAGGACGACGCTGAATCGCGACGCTGGAAGTGCGGAAGGTCGAGGAGATCGCTTCCGCTCGATTCAATGCTCGGGGCGAATCGTGACGGCGATTCGCCCCGGTCGGGTTCACTGGCTGATCTGTCGGCAACTGCAGGCGTCGTACGGCGTCAGTTTCTGTTCGGGAATGGAGATGAACCGATTCCAGACTTCGGCCAGTTCGTGACTGATGTTCCGGAAGCTCTTCGCCTTCTCGTACAGACCACTGGAGTCATAGTCGCCCACGAGGACGACATGGTCGCCCGCCCAACGACCGACGAGAGCCTCGGGATCGGTCTCGAACGTCGCCTCGCGAAAGTCGCCACCTCCTCGGTCATCGCTCTTGCGGAGCAACAACGTGAAGATGGCTCCCTGGGTGTTGGCAGACCATTCCCAAAGTTTGGCACCTCCGCTGAGGCACCACGGACAGACGACTTCTTGTTTCGACACGTTCACAGCCTTGAAATATTGACCCATAGCAAAAGGGGGAAGGAAATAGAGAGGCCATCCACAGTGAACGACCAACTCCCAAGTCAACCAGACCCGGATCGCTGCCGTCACAGCAGTTCGGATCAGTCGCATGGATCGATCACTCCTCGACTGAGCGAGGAGATTGGATGAGGAGAGTTCGAGCCAAGAGCGGCTCGATCGAAGATTTCGCGAAGCGTCGGAAAGCGGGACGCTTCACGAGAAAGTGAATACTCGCACAGAGTTCGTATTCGATGCTGTCGGTGGTTCGGCGTGGTCGTCGAAAAGCCGACGACACTCGCTCGATCTCGACCCGACATCCGGGGAGTCGGCAGGGCGACTCCCCGTGAATTCAATCCACTGGTCTATTCCGAGCCACGAGCAGCTTCCGCGTCGAGAATGAATTCCCAAGCGCGGGCCACGAGCAGGCTCACAATCGGCAGGTCGTCTCGCCCGTAAGAAGTCGTCGTCTTGAACTCGTCGCCGTCCCGGTAGGTGCGTTGAACCGTCACCTTGTGGTACGAAACTTGTCGTCCGTCGACTTCGGTTGAATTGGAGAAGGCCAATTGATCACGGTCCCAGTACGATGGAGCGGCGTGATAGCCCTCGGTACGAATGACTGACACAGTTGTTCCCGTTGCTCTTGGAGGTTGATACATGGCGCGATCAGCTAAACAAACACGACCGCAACTCGTTTGCGTGTTGGCGGACAACAGCGGCTCAATGAGTGGTGACAAGGCCCGAGCAGCGACACAGGGCATTCGCGAGATGCTCATGGAATGTCAATCGAAAGGTGATGGAGTCTGCTTCCAGTTCCTTCTGATTCGGTTTGATAACAATGCGAAGGTCGATCTAACGACCAGGCTCAGCAGCGGCGGGGCACCTGTGAGCTATGGGTCGCAGAAACGATTCATGCCCCTCCGTCTGCTGCAGCGCCTAGTTCGGCGTTACATAGCGGCGAACTCCGGTCGCGCGTAAGACTCCAGGAATCCGCACGCCGAACAGCGAAAGACCCCCACCGAAAAGCGCTTGTCCGGCGGAACTTTCCTGACCTGCCGGAACAGCCAGCCGACCTGCTCCGGCGTCCCCTCGTCCCAGGTGATGACGACCCGGTTGGGGCCCTCTCTCCCGCAAGTGAAGCCCTGCACCATCTCGCCATTACACTTGGGACACCGATTCACTTCCGCGTTCATGCCTGAACCTCCGAAGGAGCAATTGAATTAAGCCTTCCTCCGCCGCCGAACAGTCTTATTGAGCAGCGTGCAGCCTAACACCGGCTTGGAATTGGAAACCGCTCAGGGCAGAATGGAAGTTAGTTTGGTATCAAAATCCCGGATTGCCATAAAAATCCGTTGAAAGCTCTGGAAATGTCGTTCTCGTGTTAGGCAGCGTGCAGCCTCACTCCAATCGCACTCCGTATATCCAATCTCGATATCCCTGCGCCGAAAGGCCGAACAGTGGTGGACGGCCCGCTCACCCGACGCAGTTCCCACCACCGCTGAAGAAGCGGTCGACCGAGCCAGACTATACCCCGTCGGCCCCGCCTCGTCACACACCTTTCATGTCGAGAGTGACCCCAGCTTCCGCAGCTCCTTCAGCACCCGCGCCTCATCCGAAGGCCATAACCCCCACCCCTCCGCCGGTGCCGAACCCGCATCGGCCACCACTGCCATGTCAACCCCCATTTCCCTGGAATTTTGATTTCTCCCTACGTGATACAACTGGAGATGAAATCGTACGCATCCAGGTCCAGACAATGGATCGCCGGATCTCTGAAACACTGCGATTAACAGTCACCCTTTTCTGCCTTATACTTCTCGCGGGGAGAAATGAGGCATTTCGTAGGACGGACATCCTTGTCCGTCCTCGTAGAAACCTCGGGAACGACGGACGAGGACGTCCGTCGTACGTCTCAATCTGCCCGCGTGAAGAATAATTGCGTTTCTGATGCACATGCTGAAGACTGGACTCCCATATTGAAAATCGCGTCGAAGAGTTAAAGTCACGACTACTTCACTCGCACTGATTGCGGAACATTGATACTCTCGCGACCGTCGATACGGGGTGAACCGTTCCAGAAAGGCATGACATGACATTGAGGCTCCGACTTGTCATTTGGGTCGCCCTGTGGTGGGGAAGCAGTTCACACATTCACGCCGCCGATTGGCCACAGGTACTTGGACCACAACGGAACGGGATCGCCGATCCCAGCGAGAGGATCGCCTCGCGCTGGAAGGGGCCGCTGAAAGCTTCTTGGTCGCGACCGGTGGGGAGCGGCTTTGCCGGTGTCGCTGTGTCGAAGGGACTGGCGGTGCTGTTTCATCGCGAAGGCGATGAAGAGGTGATCGACTGTCTCGACGCCCTGACGGGGAAGCCGTTGTGGAAAGCCTCGCACCCCACCACATTCCAGCCTCAATTTGGCAGCGACAACGGGCCGCTCTGCACTCCCACCATTTCGCAGGGCAAGGTGATCACCTACGGGTCTCAGGGAGTCCTGACCTGCCATGATTTGCAGACCGGGCAGCAGGACTGGACTCGCGAGACACATGCCGACTTTGGAGCCGAGACCGGGTACTTCGGTGCGGGCAGTTCGCCCCTCGTGGTCGCGGATCGAGTGGTGGTCAACGTCGGTGGGAAACGACAGAACGCCGGTGTCGTGGCCTTCGATCTGAAGGACGGGGCCACCGTCTGGCAAAAGATTGCCGATGACGCCAGCTACTCGGCCCCAGTCCTGATGGACGTGGAGGGGATGCCGATTGCCATCCTGATTACCCGGCTCAAATGCGTCGGTATTGAGATCACCAAAGGCAGCCCCATCTTCGAAGTTCCCTTTGGGGCGCGAGGCCCGACCGTCAACGGTGCCTCCCCAGTGATTTATGGGAACCAGATCTTCCTCACGAGCAGCTATGGCGTCGGGGCACTGTCGGGGCATCTGGAGTTCCCCAGCTTTGTAACCGACTATGCCAAGGAGGAAATCTTCTCCAGCCAGTACGCCACTCCGATACTCCGAGGCGGGCTGTTCTATGGCATCGACGGGCGCGACGATACCGGCCCAGCGGACTTGAAGTGCTTCGATCCGAAGACAAAGACGCTGAAATGGTCAGAAGCCAATTTCGGGTATGGCACGCAGATTCTGGTGGATGGCAAGTTACTGCTGGTCAAGACGAACGGGGAACTAGTACTCGTTGAGCCAAATGCCGATGGCTATGTCGAGCTGGCTCGCGACCAGGTGCTGACAGGTGTGACGCGAGCCCTCCCGGCGTACTCGAATGGACTGCTGTATGTGCGGGATGATAAGCAATTGAAGTGCCTCGACCTGCGGGTCGCGAAGCCATGAGTGAGCCTGACGCGGTCGCCAAAGCCTCACTCTTGGATCGTCTCGTCTGCCTCGCAGCTGCGGGGGGAGGATTGGGCTATTTGCCGAAGGCGCCGGGGACCTATGGGAGTTTGCTGGGACCGCTGCTGGTCTGGCTGGCTCAACGCGGAGGAATCACCGGCCCGCGCGACTTGGCCTTGCTCGGCGGGGTCTGGTTTCTCGTGGGGACAGCGTTTTCGGCTCGGGCGACTCGAGTGTCAGGGATCGAAGATCCGCAGTTCGTGGTCTGTGACGAGTTCTTGGCGTTCGCCTGGGTCTTTCTGTTCGTGCCGGTGACTTGGCCGACTGCGATCGCCGGGTTTACGTTGTTCCGACTGTTCGATATCTGGAAGCCAGGTCCGGTCGGCTGGGCCGAGAAGTTGCCCGGCGGCTGGGGCGTGATGGCCGATGACGCGGTCGCGGGGTTGCTGGCGGGCGGGTGCCTGTGGGGGGGAGTGACCTACCTGCCGGGAGAATTTTAGAGAACTTGATGGAAAGGCCATTTCAAACTCGGTAGTCGCTCTGCACTGCAAACGCTTGAAGTTCGCGTGTGCTGGAGAAATTCTGAGGCCCTACCCGCTCCCTACCCGCTCCCTACCCGGGTGGCGGGGTCAGAAGGCTTTACGCATGGCCCCGACTCGATAGGCGCTCGCTCACCTGATCTTCGATCACTGCCTCAAAAGACCGACCTGGGACGAGTGAGTCGCTGTTCCCCCGATCGAATTGCTCGGCGGCGTTCACCCTGTCGGGGCCATGCGCAAAGCCTCCTGACCCCGCCACCCTCGTCAACTGGGCAATGCGTCGTGTCACTCCCAGTTGAGTCGTCACTGTCCGACATGCTGCTGATGATTATGGTTGTGGCGATGCCGCGATGTGAGTCTTGGTGACAAGTACCACCGAATCGTCATATGTGGGCAGAACAATGTGGTTGTTGGAAGACTCCGGCCCAATGGCCAGTCACCCTGGCGATATTCCGGGAACGGTTGAGACTGTGCGCACAGTTGCCGGAGAAGTGGGCAGGTCGGGAGCAGTTCCGAGGGAACCTCAATGAAACACAAGGATTTCACGAGATTTAGAAAGATTCTCTCATTGGCGCGCGAGTTGCACAACACTCATCCACTAGCGATTCAGAGCGAGTGTGGTATGACTGGGGGTGTGGCCGGAATCGATCCTTGTCGGGTCGAAGCCGGGCGAGCGCCCACGCCCCCAGCCATCCACACTCGCTTTTTGTATTGGTCATTTCGATCTTGCCGTTGATTGCAATCCGACCGGATGGAGCGATTCCACCGCAGGGACAGTCGTTCCCCTGACTTTGCGGCCTGTTGCATTTGGGAAACATTTTCTGCCGCCAGAAATCATCGGTGGCTTTTGTGGCGTATGGTTGAGCGGAGAAGCCTGAATTCCGGCATTGCGTCCGGAGTGCCAGGCGATTCCCGCTCGCCCCCGAGGCAAGTGAGCTGCCCCCCTCGCAGTTTGCATCACGACCACCACAACGGAGTCCGAAGCCATGGCCCCCCCTCCCAGTCGCATGACACCGTCCGCCGGTTCACGAACCATGAACCGCCAGGAGAACTCCGCCGAAGAGTTCGAGAAGCTCAAGCGGTTGATCCACGGCAAACTGGTCGACAAACTCGACATGAACCGCCTGGGGGAGTTGCAGGGCGACTCGCTTCGTCGGGAAATCCGGCTGGTGGTCGAGCATCTGTGCGATACCGAAAACCCGCTGCTCAATCGCTCGGAGCGTGAGCGGCTGATTGAAGAAGTGCTCGATGAGACCTTCGGCTTTGGCCCCCTCGAAATCCTGATGAAGGAAGAGGGAATCGCCGACATCATGATCAACGGTCCGAAAAAGGTCTTCGTCGAAAAGCATGGCCGGATCATTAAGCACGCCGTGACGTTTCGTGACAACGACCACTTGCTGCAGATCCTGGACCGTATCGTGTCGCGAGTCGGTCGCCGGATCGACGAGACCTCGCCGATGTGCGACGCCCGTCTGCCCGATGGATCGCGTTTGAACGCCATCATCCCGCCACTGGCGCTCGATGGCCCCGCGATTACCATTCGTAAGTTCGGCTCCAAGCCGATGACGCTCGAAAACCTGCTCAACTTCGGAGCCTTTACTCCCGAAATGGTGATGCTGCTGGAAGGGGCGATCAAGGCTCGTATCAACATCGTCATCAGTGGTGGTACCGGTTCCGGAAAGACGACTCTGCTCAACACCCTGTCGAGCTTCATCCAGGCCGACCACCGTGTCATCACCATCGAAGACGCCGCCGAACTCCAGCTGCAACAGGACCACGTCCTGCGACTGGAAACACGCCCGGCGAACATCGAAGGCAAGGGCCGCATCACAGCCACCGACCTCGTGAAGAACGCCCTGCGGATGCGTCCGGACCGAGTGATCATCGGGGAATGTCGCGGTCCAGAAACCCTCGACATGCTGCAAGCCATGAACACCGGTCACGATGGATCGCTGACCACCGTCCACGCCAACAACCCGCGTGACGCCGTGGCCCGTATCGAAACGATGATCACGATGGGCGGCATGGATTTGCCTCTGAAGGCAATCCGTCAACAGTTGGCGTCGGCTGTGGATCTCGTCATCCAGGCGAGTCGTCTGCAAGGTGGCCCCCGCAAGATCACCTACATCACGGAAGTCCTGAACATGGAGCAGGACACGATCATCATGCAGGACATCTTCCGCTTTGTGCAGGATGGCATCGATTCCGACGGCAAGGCGTACGGTCACTTCGAAGCGACCGGTGTTCGTCCGTCATTCATGCCTCGTCTGGAAGCTGCGGGCGTGCGTCTGCCGCAGAACCTGTTCGCCGCGCGGTCACTCGGCTAAGTCGCAGTTTCAGGAAGATTCAGGAACACTAATCTCCGCTGATCGACACTAATCCAGATGAGATTAGCGTTTATGAGCGTGAATGAGTGTTCCAGATTTCCGGTGTGAACCCTGATGAGGAAACCGCAGTCATCCGCCAAGGGTGAGGAGGCGGCCCACTGTCATCGACTTCTCCCCATTCGTTCACTCGTTCAATCACCACCCACAGAATTCGAGTCCAGTGATAGCCCGCCAGCCACTCGCCCTCTGAATTCCCCCTTGTTGGAACCGTGTCATGGATCCGTTGCTCATCTCGGGACTCGCGTTCGCCGGTGTCACTGGATTGGTGTTTGCACTCGCCTCGCTCTTCAGCGAGCGCGGGAATAACACCGTTGAGGATCGACTGCAGGTTCTCGCTGGCAAGAAGTCGGCGGATGAGTCGGCTCTGACCAAAGAAACCTTGATGAAGGATGGGTTGGAGGGACTCAACGGGATATTCAAATCGATTGCTGAACGATTCGACCTGAAGTTGATGTTCGCACAGGCAGATTCTCCCATCACCCCGGAAACCTTTATCTTCATCAGCGGTGGCTGCGGATTGCTCGGTGCGGTGCTGTGTTTCGTCACCGTCCCCCAGGTCGCCTTCCTCCCCATCGCCGTGATTGTGTTTGGGACTCTGCCACTGCTGTGGATGATGTTTCGCCGCAGTCGCCGACTCGCCAAGTTCACAAAGCAACTTCCAGAAGCCCTGTCACTGATTGCCCGTGCTTTGCGTTCCGGCCACAGCCTGGCGTCCGGGATGAAGGTGGTGTGCGACGAAATGCAAGCCCCGATCGGGAAAGAAATGAACATCACCTATGAGGAACAGAACCTCGGCATCCCGCTCGATCAGGCCCTCAAGAACATGTTCAAGCGGGTGCCGAATCTCGACCTGAAATTCTTCGCGACCGCTGTGGCGATTCAGCGCCAGTCGGGTGGTGACCTCGCCGAAATTCTGGACAAGATTTCGCATGTGACCCGCGAGCGTCAGGAACTGCTGGGCCATGTCCAGGCTCTGACCGGGGAAGGCCGCATCAGCGGAATCGTGCTGATGGGTCTGCCGGTCGCGATCTTCCTGTGCGTGTGGAAGATGAACCCCGACTACGTGATGATTCTGTTCACCGATGAAATGGGCCGCAAGATGGTGGGCGCGGCCATAGGCTTACAGATACTCGGAGCGTGGTCGATTAAGAAAATTGTCCAGATCAAGGTGTGATCCTCGGGGGCTTGCACCACAACACTCCCCCACTCCTCGTCGTCTTCTCCGCCTCTTCTTCTCCCCGACAAACCGACCCGCTAGCCACGAGATGCCCGGAGCGACCTATGAACATGGCCTACCTGATTCCATTTGCCATTGCGGGTGCCATTTCCGCCGCCGTGTGGTGTCTTTCCACGCTGTTCCTCGGCGACAAGGAGGACCGCACTTCTGAACGACTTAAGGAGTTGCGTGATCCGCGCCGCCGGAAGGACCGCAAGGAAGAAAACGTCACCGTGGGCGGCATGCTGAAGGCCGCAGCCCCGACACTCTCCAAGGCGCTCCAGCCCCAAAATGAACTCGAACAGAATAAGCTCAAGGTCGAACTGGCCAACGGTGGCTTCTCGTCACCCCATGCCCCGATGATCTATCTGTCCCTGAAGATGCTCTTCATGGGAGTCTTCGCCGTCATTGGGGGCGCTTCGGGTCTCTACTTCCAGGGTATGACGACCAACGCTCTGATGACGGTTGTCGGTGCCGCCGGGGTCGGGTTCTATATCCCCGTCATCGCCCTACGCGTGATGATCTCCATGCGACAGGAAGCCATCTTCCTCTCGATGCCTGATGCACTGGACTTGCTGGTCGTGTGTGTGGAGGCCGGACTCGGTCTGGATGCAGCGATGCGACGAGTCAACGAAGAACTGACTGACACCGCCGTTGAACTCTGCCAGGAGATCACCGCGTGCAACATGCAGTTGCAAATGGGACGTGCCCGCCGTGACGTGCTGCATGATCTGGGTGTGCGAACCGGCGTCGACGATGTGAAGACACTCGTCGCGATTCTGATCCAGGCCGAGAAGTTCGGATCTTCGATCGCTAACGCTCTCCGCGTGCAGTCCGACAGCATGCGCATCAAGCGGCGGCAGATGGCCGAAGAGCAGGCTCAAAAGACCGGCGTGAAGATCATCTTCCCGCTCGTGTTGTTCATCTTCCCGGGCATCTTCGTGGTCCTCGTCGGTCCCGCAGCCATCATGGTGGTCCGCCAGATGCTGAATGATGGCGGTTGATCCGCGTGTGTTCTCTGTCGAGCGACCAGCCTTCGCGTACCAACAGACTTCCGAAGTCTTGCGAGACTTCCGAAGGTGTGCAGCCGCCATCATACGGAGAGTTTCGGTCCTCGGCCCCCACGGGGCCTGACTCGAAAGCCCAGGGCGCAGCCCTGGGAAATCGAACCGCAGACTTCCTCAAAGGCCCAACGGGCCGTCACTCGACTTCGCCAGCGGGTGACGGCCCGTTGGGCCTTGATCGTATAAAAATGGCCACGCTACCCAGGGCTGCCGCCCTGGGCTTTCGAGTCGAGCCCCTTTGGGGCGAAAATCCCAGCGGTTTCTGCGTAGGATCGCGACCACACTCCTTCGGAAGTCTTGCGGGTCGGTTTTACGGGCCACTCGCCTTACCGCTGACGACGTGGCCGGGGCGTGGCTGGCACCGTCCCGTCCGCCTTGTTCTCAAGTCGTTTCTCGATCAACTGATGAAGCAGACCGCCCGCGCTCTTGAACCCAATCTGCTTGCCGAAGTTGGCCAGCGCCCGCCCGTCGAGTTGAGGGTTGTCGAGAGTTCCCCGCATATCAAGCGGGATCACCTCTCCTTTCAGATTGGCGAGCAACGGCTTTCCCGCCGTCCACTTGTCGGGGATCGGCACCGAAATGCGGAAGTCGATCGTCTCGTTGAGGCCGACGGACCCTTCGCTCTGCACGACGACATCGCCCAGTCCGACCGTCAGATCTTTGTGGTAGACCCGCCCATCGACAAATGCGAACGGGACTTGCTGTTCGCTCACTTGCATCCAATTGGCGTTGGCACCGGTATTACGACCCAGCATCGTCTGCAAGGCCGAAATCGATGTCAGGATCTGCGCCACAAGCGGCCCCGGCCCCACCTTGGCCGAATGAATCGCAATCACGCCCTTGAAGTCGCCGTCATGTGGAGGGGCCAGAGCCACACGCAGTGGCGAGGCCGACAGCGAGAAGCTCCCCTCAATACTCGTCGCAGAGCCCAGCAGCGGGGAAACGTACCTCAGCCAGGTCTCACTCATCTCCTGCGTGAAGTCGACATTCTCAAACACCGGGCCGCCGTCGAAGACCAAATAATTGCCCGCCGGGGTGAACTCAATTCTCGGCGAGGCGACCCATTGACCACTCCCAATCGGCAACCGGTTCGGATTGATCGACAGCTGCTTCTCGGACCAGTCGACGTTGACCAGAGCATTCTCCGATTTGAACCCCATCACGTTCGCCGAGGCCCACTGCACATCCGCATTGATGCGCAGCGGCATACCCATCGCAGCCACTGGGGCGGCCTCGCGCTCCACTACGGCGACCGGGGCCGATGTAGAGGCCGAACCTCGGCGCAGTGCTCCCTCGACACGAATCTCGCCCAGTTGCAACCCATCGACTTGAATCTTCTCAGCCCACTTCGGGGGCAACCCCGCTAGCAAATCCGCCAAGTTGAGATCGCACTTCCCGACCAGCCCGCAGATCGCCTGACCGGGGAGATCCCTCACGGTCCCCGCCAAGTCCGCGTTCACAATCGGCGTTCGCAGCTGGACCGATTCAATGGTCAACAGCTGTCCGTCCAGATCGCCTTGCCCCTCAGCGATCAACAGCAGATCGTCCCCCACCCAGCGGAACGGCGTTGATTGAGCGTCGACAGGACTGAGTTGCAGATCCAGGTGCGGCACTTTGATTTGAGCAGCCAGCAGTAGCCCCTTTTCTGAGGGCACGACCTCGGCAATCGCATTGAGCGAAATCTCGCCAGCCAAATCGCGTCCCGAGGTGAACGAGGCCAGCCACGGGGACAATACTCCCAGCGGCAGCGACGGCACATCCAGTTTGAACTTGCCGATGCCGATGCCCGCTTCCGCTCCATCGGGCAGATTCCAACGCAGTTCACCGGTCACCGGCTGCTCGACTTTTGGCTCGCGCAGTACGGCTGTCAGCTCACCGACAAGCTCGTCCTCACCAGACTTCTGGCTCTTGAAGGTCGCGGATTTGAGGTCGATGAGCGCGATGACTTTCGCGGGGAGAGCCGGACCAGCGGGGGCCGGAGCAGTCTCAGCCATCGCGGGTTCATCGAACGCGGGCGGTGCAGCGGGACCATCATCGGGCATGAGCAGAGGGGCCACCTCTTCGGTCACCGGGGCCGGGCCGGGTGCGGGCTTCGAGGCCGCCTTCAGTCTCGACTCCTCGCGAATTGCAATCTGCCCCTCCATCAGTTGCAGGTCGATCAGTGATCGCTTCCCACTCCCTTTCTTGGCCGCTAGCCGAGCGAAGAACTTGTCATAGTTCGTCACCCCGTTGTCCATGTAGAGGTTCAGCACCGGCTTCTCGACGGCGATCTTTCCGAGATCATCCTTCGACTGCGCCAGCTCCCACAGCGATCGCGAGAGAGTCACATGCTTGAGCGTCAGCGACGGGCGGCCCTGGTCATCAGGTATCACGATGTCGTTCAGCTGCATTGCCGAATTCCACCCAACACTCGCCGAGCCAATGACCACGCCCGGAGGCAGCTCGGCCATCAGCATCGCGGGAATCTGATTCCGCAAGCTGGTCATCATGATGATCTGTGGCGCAAACCCGACCAGCGCGACGAGCAGCAGCAGCGGCAGCATGCACCCGCATCCGCCCTTGCGCGGCTTCTTCGGCGGAGCGGCGGTCGGCGTGTCCACCACTGGCGTTGAGTTGGCCTCGCTCGTGCCCGCCTCACTCTGTGTCTTCGAATCCGTCATCACGCACCTCCCTGCTCATCGGAATCCCGAATCGGTCCGACGATTGTGCAGTCAATTATCTTATGCAATCAAAGTCTCCGAGGGGAGACCGGTCACTGATCGATAATCATTGTCACCGGCCAGCGGCCCTCGCGAGGTAAACTTGCGCTCCCCTCTTTACCGACGCGAGAGCGATTGGAGTACGACCTGATGGCGGAAGGGAGCGGCTGTGCGATCCCTAAATCTACCCGTCGAGTCGAGATTGAAACATCGAGAACTCGCAATCCGGAACCACATGCGTCCGGCCAGGTGTTATGGCAGCGGGAATGCTGTCCCGAGGGGCTCTCAGATTTTCACACTTAGTCCCCCATTGTCGTCCATGACCAGCGTCTAGCCCGCTGCGCCAGCAAGGGACGCGTGCCACAAATTCATCACCTTTGCCGGAGTTCCGCTAACCCCCCAAGGCCAAATATCGCTGGACGAATCGGTGTCCTTTTTCGGAGAAAAAGGCGACAAACCAGAGCCCGCCAGACTGCTGCGCCAGCTCAGGTTTCTCGCACGCGGCCCTTGCTGGCGCTGCGGGCTGACCAGAGCTGCGCCAGCTCGTCGGTGAGGCACTCGTCCATTTCGTCAGCCGGATCTGTGCCATAAAACCTGGCCATCCGGAACCACACGTCATGTCCTGACCAAAGTGGCCAGATGCGTTATGGCCGACCACTGCTCTTGGTTATCATCTGCTGCTGAGAGAGTGACTTGTCCGGAATTGTCCATCCGTACGAGGAGTGGGAGCCTCTTCCCAGAGATCGCCAACTCGTTGGCGATCCTCCAGAATTCAGTACACTTCGCGTCCGAACTGCCGAACAGGAATGGGCGCTCTGTCACAGATTGAGGCACAATCTCCATGATCATTGGACTCGGCACCGACATCATCGAAGTCCCCCGCATTGGCGAGATGATCGAACGCCATGGGGAACTGTTCCTGCAACGGGTCTTCACGGAGCAGGAAATTCGCTACTGCCAACAGCGGAAGGCCGCCTTGCAGCATTACGCCGGGCGCTGGGCGGCCAAGGAAGCCGTCATGAAAACCCTCGGCACCGGTTTCACTAAGGGGGTCGGCTGGACAGATATCGAAGTCATCTCGCAACGCAGCGGGCAGCCCACGATTCAACTGGCGGGGACGACAGCTGAGATTGCCCAGAACTTGGGCATCGATGAGATACTGATCACGATCTCGCACTGCCGGGCCTACGCGACTGCGACCGCGATTGCGGTCCAGAGGCAACCTCGGTCGACAAATTGACTGGAATGCCAGTGGACTATGAGGCGAAAGGGGCGGGCATCGAGCCTCTCCCAATGCTGCGAAGAAGATCGTGACACAGCCGTTCGTTGTGGGGCACGTTTCCTACGTGCCCGTCGCCAGCGCCGTGTCCCCGACCGTAGCTCATGTCGCTCCGCGACTGAGATTCCTCCCCCCCAGCCCCCCTTCGATATTGGCGGTGCTTGCGCGTCGAGTCCTCCCTGCGGCGGAATGCGAGTCGCGGAGCGACATCGCCTACGTTCCAACGTGTTCACAGCACAGGCCACACCTTCCCGATTCGTGACGTCTCCATGCTTGAGACGTGTCGTGACACCCGATGTTCCAGCCCACTGAGCGGTTGAATCCACATGCCAGACAGCTTCATCGCCATTGATGCGGGCACCACCAACTCACGAGCCTGGCTCGTCGAGGACGGTGTCGTGCGGGCGAGTGACTCCGTCTCTGTCGGCGTGCGCGATACCGCCCGCGACGGGCACCCGAGGCGATTGTTCTCCGGGATCCGCGATCTGGTCGCCTCAATTCGAGGCCAGTCCTCCGCCCAGCCGACTCTCATCGCAGCTGCAGGGATGATTACCTCCGCTTTGGGCCTGAAAGAAGTCGTTCATGTCATGGCTCCCGCAGGAGTCGTTGAGCTGGCAGCTGGAAATCTCGATCTGCAACTGCCGGAGATCAGCGATCTGCCCATTGTCCTCTTTCCGGGAGTCCGCTCCGGCTCCTGGTTCCCGGACGAAGATGTCGAGTCGACCGACCTGATGCGCGGCGAGGAAACACTGTGTCTGGGATTGGCGAGCCAGAGACCCGGACAGCCGATGACGGTCCTCAATCTCGGGTCACACTGGAAGGCGATCCAGGTCGATTCCCAAGGGCGCATCACTGGCAGTTGGACGACACTGTCGGGCGAGATGCTGCAGGCAGTGATGACGCAGACGATCCTGGCCAGTGCCGTTCCCGAGGGGCGTCCCGCTGTTCTTGACGAGGAATGGCGATCACGCGGGAGTGAGATGTTTAGCCGCTACGGGTTGAGCCGGACTTTGTTTGCTGTTCGGTTGTGGGAGGTGCAGGCGGCCGCGCGAGTCACGGCGGAGCAGCGGTTAGCGTTCTTGGTGGGGGCCTTGGTCGCTGAGGGGCTGGACGGTTTTCGTCGTGCCGGATACCTGACAAGCGGACCGGTGCAGCTGGTGGGCAGTGGAGGGATCGCGGATGCCTGGCAGTCGTTGCTGGCACAGTCGGGTCTCGCCGTCGAGAGAATTGATGGCGAAGCGACTGCTCAAGCCTTCGTGTCGGGAATCGGGGAGCTGCTGAGAGTCAGAATGTGAGTAAGTTGCGGTGTGACCTCGCATTGAAATCCGTCCAAATGGTCGATTTTCGGACACTCCGCGCCCCAGCCGACAGCCGCTCACGAAGCACATGGCATCTCGAGTGGGAGTCCATCGCCCGTTCTCCGGAACCTCTCTCTCACGGCAGAGGATTGGTACACAGATTTCACAGAGGGGCACAGATTCAGAGGGGAGAGTCAATGTCTCCTGCCAGCCATCACCGCCCCCGCTGGCGTCGCATCTGTGGAAATCTGTGGAATCTGTGTACCACAACCCGCCTCTGCCACGGTGATGGAATTGCGGTGTGCGGGCATCGGCGGGAACACTCGGGAGACTCTGTCGGCTTCATCGAAAAGTGTGGATGTTTCCGTTCGCAAAGGGTGGCCTCTCCGACGTAATATAGGCAACCGAGCGTGAACACAGTTCCGATTGTGATGACGTTCCTGACTGTTCCTGCGCGAGGAAAATGACCTATGCCACAAAAAACAAGCTCATTGCCGTGCGGGCTGGTGGCGATGCTGAGCCTCCCCGTACGACAGTTCTGGAGCCTAGCGTGCCTGGGAATGGTTTCCGTGGCATGCACTGCCGTGCGGGCGGAGGGCAAAAGCGAGGTGTCCCCGCCAGCGATATCGCCTGCGACTCCCACCGTAGAAGTGAAGCCTGGAACCCCTCCCACCACAGTCGGACCGGATGGCAAACCGGTCGATCCCACGGCGAAACCCGGCGACCCCGCCAAGCCGGCGGAATCGGCGACCAAGGTCATCCGCCGCGCGGATTACCTGAAAACACCGGGATCCAGCGACAAGGTCGATGCACCACTCGGCGCGGACGGCCAAGTGGAGTTCAACTTCCAAAGTACTCCTTGGCCTCCGGTCCTCGACTGGCTGGCCGAGGTGTCCGGGAAGAGCCTCGACTGGCAGGAACTTCCCGGCGATTACCTGAACCTGCATACGCAGCGTCGGTACACTCCCGAGGAGGCTCGCGATCTGCTGAATTGGCACCTGCTGGCACGTGGATACACCCTGCTGCTCCATGACGAGGTATTCACCGTGGTCTCGGTCAAGGGGCTCAATCCCGGCATCGTCCCGCGCGTGTCGATCCAGGAACTGGCCACCCGGATGCCGAATGAGTTTGTGAAGATCTCGCTCCCTCTCGATTGGCTCATCGCCGAGGATGCCGCCACCCAACTCGCCCCCATGCTCAGTCCCCATGGAAAGCTGTCGGCCCTGAAGTCTGTCAACCGCATTGAGGCCATGGACGCGGTGGCGAATCTGCGAGACATCGTTTCATTACTGGAAGATGAGCAGTCGAATCAAACGCGGGAACGTGCTCTCGTCCGGGAGTTTAAGCTCGTGCATGTGCGGGCGGATGAAGTCGTTCTCTCTCTGATGGCGATCCTGGGGATCGAGAAAAAGGCGGTTGCCAGTTCAGGGGGTGACATGAACGGTATGATGCAGCAGATGCAGATGCAAATGCAGCAACAGATGCAGCAAATGCAACAGCCCGGAGGTAGCGGGGGAGCTGCCGCTCAGAAGCCTAGCGAACCGAAGCTGGTGGTGAATTCGCGAGAGAACAGCATTCTCGCACACGCGCCGCCAGACAAGATGGAGATTATTCAGCAAACCGTGAAGGCTCTGGATGTCGCGGGCGGAACAGACGGGCAGATCCTTCGCAATCTAGACCGTATGCGGGTCTATCGACTGAAGACGCTCAATCCCGGACCGCTGGCGGAGATCCTCAGCGATGTGGGTGACTTGTCCCCGGGGGCACGCATCCGCATCGACAAGGACAACAACTCAATCGTGCTGTTTGGCTCGCTCGCCGACCATGTGACGGTGCAGTCCCTCGTGGAGAAGCTGGACGGCAGCCCCAGAAATTTTGAGGTGATCACGCTCCGCCGCCTGCGCGCGGACGAGGTGGCTGGCTCCATCCTGTTTATGCTCAGCCCCGAGGAAAAAAAGGAACCCCAGCGATCTCGCTGGTCCTACTATGACTCCTTCAGCAGTAACGAAGACACGACTCGCAAGGAGGAACGTCCTTTTCGTATCGACGCCGATGTCGAACAGAACCGACTGCTAGTGTGGGCCAATACCGTCGAACTGCAAGAGGTTCAGGGGCTGCTCATTAAAATGGGGGAAATCCCCAGTGACCAGACCAACCCGCAGTCGACCCGCACTCTGGAGTTCGCCTCTCCGGAAGAGGCCGATCGTGTCCTTCAGCAGTTGCAACAGCTCTGGCCGAATGTTTCGCCGAATCAATTGCAGGTTCCAGCTGCGGTTCCGCCAACGACCAATCCCCCGTCGAGCCCCGCCCCGAATGCCCCAGAGCCGATGAAAGATTCGGCACAGCGGGCGCAGCGAACTCCGGCAAAATTCTCTCAGCTCGAAACAGTGCTGGTCGAGGAAGCCGATGACATCCCGGCAACTCCTCCGGCTCGTCGCCATCCACTGGCGGGGGACGAGTCATTGCCAGACGCCCCCCGTGTCAGTGATTCGGCAGTCGCGTCCTCCGGGGCTCCACCCATTGCCGTGCATCGACTCGCCGATGGCCGCATGGTGATCGGTTCCGCAGACACGCGAGCGCTCGATCAGCTGGAACAATTGGTTCGCGATCTCCGCCCCAAGACCCCGGACTTCCATGTGTTTCACTTGAAGAATAGCAACACATGGGCCCATCGCCTGGAAATGAACTTAAAGGACTTCTTTGAGACGGAAGAGGATGATAAAACGATTCTGGATTGGTACGGCGATGTCGTGTCGACGAAGGACAAAACCCCGAGCCGCCTGTCCAAGCGGAGAAAGTTAAAGATCATTTCCGATGCCGAATCACGCACCATCCTGGTCCAGAACGCTACTGCGGAACAGTTGGTGATGATCGAGAAACTGATTGAGGTGTATGACCTCCCGGAATCGAACGACCCACGAGCGATTCGCGTGACGAAGATCTTCGGACTGAAGCATTCGCAGGCGTCGGTGATTGCCGATACCGTCAAATCGGTCTACCGCGACCTGCTCAGTGCCAACGACGCGTCACTGCAATCCAAAGGAGACGACAAGCAACCTCCTGCGGCCCAGAGCCCCTCGACCAGTTACATCTTTGGTCGAAGCAATACCGACTCGACCAAGAAGGATGAGCCGAAGGAACAACCGATCCGCTTCAAGGGTCTGCTCGCGATCGGAGTGGACGAAGTGTCGAACTCGCTGGTCGTCTCCTCTGCCAGTGGGCTGATGGATGATATCGCCCTGCTCATCGAAACTCTGGATGAGGCCGCCAAGCCAACGACCAAGTTCGAAGTCATGCAGTTGAACTCCAGCTTGGACGCAGCCACCGCTCATGAAAAGATCAGCAGCCTGCTCGGTGCCGGAAAAAAGACCAAGATTAAGGTCTCCAGTTCAGGGGAAAAGGGCAAGTAGATTCTCAAGCTCTCCCTTCCCGCGATGACACAGACTGCGAAGTGAAAAATCGGAGGCGACAGAATGGGGAGTCGCTCCCGGAGCATGCTGACACGCTTGGTGAAACTCTATGACTGCGCTGAGTAATCAGGGAGTACACCACACTCATCAGGCATCTCTGATTTGTGGTGGCTGTGGAACTCTGCAAGTTGACCGGTTATATCAGTAATAATACATAACTCCGCAGACGTGTACGAAAGTGCGCTCCGAAATAGATGACGGGTTGAGTCTGGCGGACCGCGCCGGTATCCTGCCAATCTTCAGCTGCGGAGTTCGCTCCGTGGAGGTGGGAGGCGGTGTCTCCCGCATGTTGCCAAAAACGGCACAAGTCATCACAGCGGAGCAGCGGGCGTGCGATTCTCTTTGGTCGATCGAATCTTGACTCTGGAGCCGGGCAAGTCCATCTCGGCGGTCAAGAATCTGACGATTGCCGAAGAGTACCTGGCCGACCACTTTCCGGGCTTCCCCGTGATGCCGGGTGTGCTGATGATCGAGTCGCTGGTGCAGGCGGGTGGCTGGCTGTTACGGGAAACCGAAGGGTTCCAGTACAGCACCATCTTGCTCAAAGAAGCTCGGGCGGTGAAGTTCAACAACTTCGTCAAGCCGGGGCATGCCCTGCATGTTGAGTGCGAGATCACCAAGCATGAGGGAAACCTTTACACTCTCAAGTGTGCGGGGACCGTGGACGGCACATCTGCGGTGAGTGCCAAGATTACCCTCGAACAATTCAACTTGGCCGACCGAAATCCCGATCTGAAGAAATCCGATGATCTGCGGATTCAGAAGCTGAGGGAACTGTTTGCCTGCCTGTGGCAGGTGGCGTGAAGCAAGGGGAAAGCTGTCAGCGATCAGCTGTCAGCGTCCCGCCAGAGAGATCGTACGACGGACGTCCTCGTCCGTCCGCATTGAAGCACAAAACAGACAACTCGGACGGGCAGATGTGCCCGTCCTACGAACCGAGAACACTCATGAAGCTGGCAGGCAAAATCGCACTCGTGACTGGCGGAAGCCGGGGCATTGGCAAAGCTGTCGTCGAGGCACTCGCTCGCGAAGGGGCCAAGGTCGCCTTCGTGTACCACTCGAAGGCTGAAGCGGCCAATGCGGTCGTCGCCGAGCAGGCCGCTCTCGGGCGGGAAGTCATGGCCATTCAGGGCGATGTCAGTGACAACGCCACTGCCGACAGCATCGTTCAGCAGGTCATCGAAAAGTGGTCGCGGATTGACATCCTCGTCAACAACGCTGGCATCATCAAAGACGGCCTGCTGATGGCGATGGACCCCGCTGACTGGAACGCAGTCATCAACACCAACCTGGGCAGCGTCTACAACTTCTGCCACGCCGTTATGCGACCGATGATCTCGCAGCGGTCGGGCCGCATCATCAACATGTCGAGCGTCGCTGCCGAGTTCGGCAACCAGGGGCAGGTCAACTACGCCGCCAGCAAGGGCGGGATTCAGGGCCTGACTCGCTGCCTGGCCACGGAGGTCGGTCGCCGCAACATCACCGTCAACGCCATCGCTCCAGGCTTCATTGAGACTGACATGACGGAAGCTGTCCGCAACATGGGCGGTGACAAGTTCAAGGAAGTCGTGGCGGGGATTTCGCTGAAGCGACTGGGCAAGCCGGAAGACATTGCCAATGCCGCCCTGTTCTTGGCCAGCGATGACGCATCCTACATCACTGGACAAGTATTGACCGTCGACGGGGGTCTGACCCTCGGCGGCATTTGACGTAGACGTAGCAGAAGTCGTGAGACTTCTGACCGCAGAACTCTCACAAGTTCTGCTACCAACAGGTTCGCATCGCAGTCGGTTCAGAGCGGGGTCAGACAATCCAGCTCGGAGGGTCCGAAGCGTGTGGCGATGGTCGCCACTCCAGAGCGTTGCATTGATATTGATGACGGGAGATTCCCATGCCGAGTCGTGATGAGATTTTCGAAAAGGTCCGTGAGACACTGGTCGATGCCCTGGGAGTCGATGACGATGAAGTCACGCCCACAGCCACGCTGATCGGCGATCTGGGAGCCGAGTCGATCGACTTCCTGGACATCGTGTTCCGGCTCGAAAAGAACTTCGACATCAAGATTCCCCGCGGCGAACTGTTCCCTGAGAACATCGCCTCGGCCGACTCTGGCTTCGTCGTGGGTGGCAAGGTGACTGAAAGCGGCATCGCCGAACTGCGGAATCGTATGCCACACGCCAACCTCGACAAGTTCGCAGCTGACCCCAAGGTCGAGCGGATCTCTGACCTGTTCACCGTGGACATGGTCTGCAAGTTCCTGGCTTACAAGCTGAGTGCTTAATTACGTTGAGCGATGAGAGTTGAGAGTGGAGAGTGGAGCGAAAGAAGAACACTTCTCTCGCTCCACTCAACCCTCAACCCTCAACCCTCAACCCTCAACCCTCAACCCTCAACGATCTCCCCCCATGCGCTGGTTCTGGATCGACCGTTTTATCGAATTCCACAGCGGCAAGTCCGCTAAGGCCGTGAAGAACGTGTCCTTGGCGGAGGAGCATCTGCACGACCATTACCCCGGCTTCCCCGTGATGCCCGGCTCGCTGATGATCGAAGGCATGGCCCAGACGGGTGGTATCCTGCTGGGTGAATCCCACGGATTTAAGCACGTCGTCATCCTCGCCAAAATCCCGAAGATGATCTTCCACAGCTGGGCCCAGCCCGGCGACCAACTCATTTATTCCTGCGAGTTACTCGACTCCCGCGATGAAGGCGGCATGGTCAGCGCCCGCGCGACCTGCGGCGATCGACTGATTGCTGAAGGCGAGATCGTCTTCGCCCACGTCGACAAATCCCAAGCCGGACCCGCTGGAGCCAACCAGAAGAACTTCGTGTTCGAACTGGGCCTGCTGGATGTTCTTGATGTTGGCAAAGCTGGCGACGGGACGTGAGGTTGTGTACTGCTCTGCGAGTTCATCCGATGAGTGGTCTCCATATTCTGTTTGGAACATACATCGGTAGGACTTATCCGAAGTTCGCGCGTCGATCATCCCAGAGTCCGAACCGGGTTGGGGCGCACTCCCGCAGAGGTGCAGGGGAGTGTTTTGGGTGGCAAGTCGTGGGGCCTCGGTAGGTCGTGGAGAGAGGGCGTGAGCAGCAGGCCACTCAATAACTCCCCTGGTACATCTGCCACGGAGTGAACCATGTCCCTCTCACGGAGTGAGCTGATGAAAGCAACAGAAACATCGGCGGCGATGAGACTCATCGGCCTGCAATTCTGCCGCAGTCACTTGCGACTCTTACGGTCGCATGGACATCGAATCTGACCGCTCGGCGATCACTTCTCGCTCCGCCTCCAACCAGAAATCGTGGCCATCCCCTGAAGGACAGCCCGCTTCTTCCCACTTCAGATACGCCAGTTCGCGGATCGCCTCTTCGCAGGCATCCAGGAACTGCTCCGTGGTCTGGCAGGCCGCGACCAGCTTCTCGGCAGTTGACTCGCAGGGTGCGGCCACGATTCCGTTGGTCACGACAGCGGCACTCTTGCGAACCGTCTCATCCCGGCGAGTCATTGTCGACTTGTTCATCTTCCAACTCCATTCGAGGAACAAAAAACAGGGAACCATCCGACCCTGATTCTAAACCTGCCCATTCAAAATGAAAGAACTTTTTGAGTCACTCGTGAATATTCTACGAATCCCACTGAAGACGTTTAACCATGGGCTTCCTCCGGGGATTGGAAACCCCTCGTTCATGAGAGTATTCTCTTGGAGTGTGCGAGCTGGCCTCCCACCGACTTGGCAGGGCCAGACGTTCAGTCTACGCTTCGCACCACGGTGTCGCTTCGCACCCCGCGTTCAGTGCGAGGACGACATGCTGGCAAATCCGTTGCGAGGAACCACAGATGGTTTCCATCCTGGTCGTCGATGATTCCGCCGTGGATCGAAAATTGGCGGGAGGACTGCTGGCCAAGCAGGATGGCTGGGTCGTGTACTACGCCAGTGGTGGAAAAGAAGCAGCTGCCTGGCTCCGCGATCATTCCGTCGATGTCGTTGTGACGGACTTGCAGATGCCTGAGATGAATGGCTTGGAGTTTGTGCGGCATGTGAAATCGGAACATCCGCTGACCCCGGTGATCCTGATGACCGGCCAAGGGAGTGAGGACATCGCGGTCCAAGCCCTCGAACGCGGCGCAGCCAGCTACGTCCCCAAGCGACTGCTGGGCACGGATCTGGTCGACACGGTCGAGCGGGTGCTGACCCTCGCCGGGGAGAAGCGGGTCCGCCGCTCTCTCATCAGCCGGATGCAGTCACTGCGGACTCAATTCGTGCTGGAGAACGATCCCGCCATGCTGACCTCGATGGTCTCCTACTTCCAGGGATTGATTGTCGACATGGGCATCTTTAGCGAGAGCGAACGACTGAAGATCGGCGTCGCTTTGGAAGAGGCCCTACTCAACGCCTCCTACCACGGCAATCTGGAGGTCAGTTCCCAGCTGCGCGAGATCGACCATACGACGTATTATGACTTGGCTCGGGAACGTCGGTCACAGGATCCCTATCAGACACGGCGGATCCATGTCGATGTCGATCTCTCGGTGGAAGGGGTGAAGTACGTGATTCGCGATGAGGGGCCCGGCTTCGATCCCAGCAGTCAGCCCGACCCACGCGCTCCGGGGAATATCGAACGCCCGTGTGGCCGCGGGATGCTGCTGATGCGCACATTTATGGACCGCGTGGAGTACAACTCGACCGGCAACATTGTCACACTGACCAAGTACTCGTCACTGCATTCCGCTCCGGCACTGGCGGAGTAGGCGGAGTAGGCAGAGTTGTCAGTTGTCAGTCGTCAGTCGTCAGTCGTCAGTCGTCAGTCGTCAGTGAAAGCCCAGAGGTTGCAACCCCTGGGCTTTTCGATCAACCATCAACCCTCCCCCCGGTCCCCTGCCATGCCCCGACGCCCCCTGCTCCTCCCGCTGTTCGGACTGTTTTTGGCCGCATCAACCGGTGAGGCCGCTGACTTGGCAGCTCCGATTCAAGCGGTGAAGGCCATTGCCAAAGACGGGAAAGGTCAGGCCGAGGCAATCGCCGCTGTCCGGGTCATCGAGCAGGCCGATGCCTCCGAATTGCCGGTCCTGCTGGCGGCGATGGACGACGCCAACCCGCTGGCGCTCAACTGGCTGCGCGGGGCGTATGAGACGATCGCCACTCGTCAAGGAGTGAAACTCCCGACCGAGGCGCTGACGAAATTCCTGAACGACCGATCGCATCTGCCCCAAGCTCGGCGTCTCGCCTACGACACACTCAAGTCGGTCGACCCCAGCCTCGAAGACCGACTGATCCCGACGCTGCTTGATGACCCCAGCGGAGAACTGCGACGCGACGCGGTGGCCTACACGATGAAGGCCGCCGAGAAACTCGCTTCTGATGGCAAGAAGGAAGAGGCAGCCCAGAAGTATGCCGCCGCCCTGACCGGAGCGGTCGACGAGGACCAAGTCAAGAAGCTCGCCGAGGTACTGAAAGGGTACGACCAGAAGGTGAACCTTGTCGAGCATTACGGCTTCCTGACCCAGTGGAAGCTGATCGGCCCGTTCGACAACAAGGACAAAAGGGGGTTCGATGTCGTTAACCCCCCGGAGACCGAACTCGCCTTCGACAAAGTCTACGACGGCCTCCCCGATGCGGACGGCAAACCCATCAAGGTGAAGTGGAGGGATCTCGCATCCGAAGATGAGATGGGTCTGTTCGATGTGAACAAGCTCTTCGAGAAGCACATGGGGGCCACCGTCTACACCACCACCCAGTTCGATTCGGCCGCGGCCCAGGCGGTTGAGTTCCGACTCGGCACTTCCAACGCCTGGAAGCTCTGGCTCAACGGCGAACAGCTGTTCGCTCGCGAGGAATACCACCGGGGGATGTTCCTCGATCAGTATCTGGTGCGCGGGAAACTGAAGGCCGGGAAGAACACGCTCGTCATCAAGCTGTTGCAGAATGAGCAGACCGAGGACTGGGCCCAGGACTGGAGCTTCCAATTCCGCGTGACGGACTTCTCCGGCCGCGCGATTCATCCGGCCAAGCCCGTCGCCGCGAAGTGAACTCTCTCCACCAAAGCCCAGGGGTTGCAACCCCTGGGCTTTCGTCTGTCGCTCAACCCTCAACCATCAACCCTCCGATCCCCTATGCGACTCCACACCACACTCGCCGCCCTGCTCTGCCTCTCCTCCCCGCTGCTCGCCGATTGGCGGCAGTTCCGGGGCAACGATGCCAATGGCGTGGCCGAGGGACCAGCTGCCCCGACCACGTTCAGCGACACCGAGAACATGGCGTGGAAGGTCGAACTGCCGGGGCGCGGACTCTCCAGCCCAATCGTGGTGGGGGACAAGGTGTTCTTGTCGGCGTGCAGCGGCCCGCGACAGGACCGGCTGCATGTGATCTGCTTCAGTGCGAAGGATGGGGCCCAACTTTGGCAGCGGCAGTTCTGGGCGACCGGGCGGACGTTGTGCCATCCGAAAACCTGCGTCGCCGCTCCAACCCCATGCTCAGACGGGAAGCGGGTTTTCGCCGTCTTTTCGAGTAACGATGCAATCTGCCTCGATCTGGAGGGAAACCTGCAATGGTGCCGCGCGCTGGCGATCGACTCCCCCAACGCCAGCAACAGCCTCGGCATGTCGTCCTCGCCGGTTGTTGTCGATGACACGCTGTGCGTGATGGTCGAGTGCGATGCCGAGTCGTTCACGACCGGGCTGGATGCAGCGAACGGGACCACACGCTGGAAGATGGACCGCCCGCGCCGCGCCAACTGGACCTCGCCCGGGATCATGCGCGGCAAGGACGGGGCGCAGGATCATGTCCTGGTCCAGTCCTCGGCCGGAGTCGTCGCCGTCGAGCCGAAGAGCGGCAAGATCGCTTGGGACTACAAGGACGGAGCCTCGACCACTCCCTCGCTCGTCGTCTCGCAACAGGTCGCCTACGTCCCCTCGCACGGGGTCACCGCTCTACGGCAAAGCCCGACCGGTAGCGACGTTCCCGAAATGGTCTGGCGAGCTGAGGGGGTCAACCCCGGCACAGGGAGTCCACTGGTCTTTAAGAACGCTCTCTACGTGGTCGCCCGCGGCGGCGTCCTCAATCGCATCGATCCGAAAGACGGAGCGAAGGTCTGGCAGACTCGACTCAAGGGCGATTTCAGCAGCAGCGCCGTCGCAGCTGGTGACCACCTCTACTGCTTCAGCGAAGATGGCACGGGGCAGGTCATCACTCTCAAGGACGATGCCGGAGAGGTGACCCACACCCACAACCTGGGCGAAACCATCCTCTGCACCCCCGCCATCAGCGACGGAGCGATTTACGTGCGGAGCGATAAGCACTTGTGGAAGATTGCGGCGAAGTGAATCAGCGGCGGATGCTTCCATCAACCATCCCCTTATTCCGAGTTCCAGACACAGTCGACTTCAGCCGTGCTCTCTGAAGCAGCGCCGCCTAGGGGCGCGGGGTACGGTATGATGAATGACCACACGGATTCTGGAGAGACTGCCATGAGTATGACTGTCGCCTCGCTGACTCCCGACGAATTACAGAGGCTGCCGGATGATGGGCACGAATATGAACTCGTCGATGGCGAAGCCGTGAGGTTGAATGCGAGCTTGGAGTCGAGTTGGATCGCGGGACAAATCCTGTCTCTATTGACTTCCGTTCTGAGGCGAAGCGGCTGGATCTATCCCGTCGACGCGGGGTTCCGGTGTTTCGCGGAGGACTCCCAAATGGTCCGCAAGCCCGATGTCGCGATGATTCTCCGCGAGCGTCAGCCCCACGGTCCCCCCTCCGAGGGGTATTGCCGCATCGCCCCCGATCTCGTCGTCGAGGTGGTCTCGCCACACGATGTCGCCCAGGAAGTCCACGACAAAATCCAGATCTGGCTGCAAGCGGGCGTGCAGCAGGTGTGGGTCGTGTGGCCCTCCACACGCACCGTCGAAGTTCACACGGAAGCGGAAATTACCCGCCTGAAAGGGCAAGACGAGCTGACCGCCGGAGCATTGATCCCCGACTTTCGCTGCGCTGTAGCGGATTTGTTCCCGCAGGTGTAGTGCCGAGTCAAGGCTCGGAATCAGGGGTGGAGTGCAGGCTTAAGCCTGCACCGGAGCAGCCTGAAGACTTGATTCCAACTCCCAAATCAAGCGATGACAACGCACTCGCCAGAGCGGAGTGACTCATCGATGGGGAATCACAGCTCCACGCCCCGGCCACGCTTGATCGCACTGGCGACCCAAAGCGGACCGCCCGTGGCACCCGGCGGCTGTCCGCTATGGATCAAGCTGGAAGAATCCCTGTCCAAAGCCGCCTTGCCCTCCTTGCTGACGGGCTCGACCTTCTCCACTCGTGCCTCCGCCAGGAGCGGGTTCTCCGGCGTCACCAAATTCGATCTTGCGAATCAACTCCGAGATCTTGAGATGCGTCTCCCGCGACTGTCGGATGACGAGAACGGAATATGAAACGCTGACGACTTGTGCCGGTGTTGTCGGAGTGGCGACCTTGCCTGGTGTCACCAAAGACACGACATCCATCGCAGGTTTCGACATCACCGCCAGCAATGTTCCCGGCTGATCGGGAGCTGCCTCAGTCTTCCAACTCCCCGGTTCAACGAGTAAAGGCAACGTCTTGGTGAGATCATTCGCAGTCTCGGTCAACATGCGGTAATAGTGCGTGACCAGTTCCTGGGGATCGGGAACATTCGGCTTGCGAGGCTTCGAGGCCCGCAGCGCAGTCCGATAGTTCTCCAGCAACTCCAGAACCGCATTCAACTGCTCCTCCGTTTGACGGATGACCATGGTCCCCGGGACTGGGAACTCCAGGACGCCGGTCCCTGGTTGATCGGCATCCCACGGACCGGCGGTCTGGCTGAGGATGGCGTCCATGAGCGCCATCGATTCGTCTTCGTTCTGGCATAGGTCGCGGACATCAAAGACAGCGGTGTGATACAGTTCATTGGCAGACTCCTTGGACGCGATCCACAAAATCCCATCACGCACAACCGGGGCGAGTTCGGTGCCCGTGGCGAGTTGCTGGATTAGGGAGCGGAGTTTCTGCTCATTGGCCATCAGCGTAATGGGGAGATCAGTCAACCCAGCCACGAGGAGTGATCGGTCCAATCGAATGTCGGCCTGGGTCAAGGCCGCGAATTGAGCCACGACCTCCTCCAGGGAGGTCTCTTCAAAATTGACACTGATCCGCTGGTCCAGCTTTTCCCGCAGGGCGTCATTTTGCGGACAGTCGAGAAGTCGTGTCCGGCGACCGTGTTTGAGGAGGGCAGTCAGCAGGCTGGACACCTCCCGTTGCATGGCATCGGTCTGACGCACGAACAGCACATCTCCCAGTAACACCAGCGTTCCAGTCCCCGGTTCATCGGCATCCCACGGCCCTGGCGTGGACTGCTCAATCGAGGCGATCACTAAGTTGTCATTGAAGCCTGCGTCCAGCAGATCTCCGATGTTGTACTGCATTGTGACATAGTGTTCTCTCGCTCCTTCAACCGTCGTGAGGTACAAGTTCTCATCGGCGACATACCATGCTAACCCGTATGCACTCAGGCGATCCAGCAAGAGATACAACGGTTCATTGTTCAGGTGATCGCTCACGGGTTGACTGATCGGAATCCTCTCGGCCGCCAAGGCTTGTGAATCGACCACGACGGTCAGCTTCTGTTCCTGTTGAAGCCACTTCACCAGATCGCGGAGTGAGGTCTTCTTGAATTCGTGAGTCACAGGCTGGGCCAGAGCAGGCGGCATCAGAGTCACCGGGTCAATCGCCCGAGGCTCGTCCGGAATCTCGATCTTCCGGCTCGGTGCCACGATCTCAGCGGGCTTCTCCGCCGGTGCGGCGGGGGCTTGAGCCATCAACCCTGTGGTCAACACAGCTGACAACACTCCGGTCACAATTCCAAAACCGTAACGCATGTTGCCTCCAGCCAGTGAGAGAAGTTTCGCGAGGAGAAGTCTCCCACGAGTTTGGTCATCCGCGATCCTCGATTCTCTGAGTGGGTCGATCCAAACGCAAGCAGAAATGAAGTGGCAGGGTCATTTGACGCCAAGTGACACTGACCGGTATTCGTAAAACTCGTGGCCGCCATTGTCCGGCAATATAGCTGAACTGACACCTGTTTGGATGCTTCCTCGATGGGCAACAGTATTACGACTTTTAAGCCGCGTCCATGTGGACTCACTCCGCACCAGAAACCGCAACATACCTGTCCCGTGAATCAAAGCGAAACGCCGCTGTGGGTGTCATCACGACTCTTGAAACCGCTTTCAGTGAATGGTTACGAGAGTCGAGGCACGATCACATCCAAAGGGATGTGTTCAGTCTGGATACGCTCAACGAGATCGCCATGCGTGAACAAAAACATCTCGAGCCGGGAGGTACTCGTCCGGCTCGTGGTTTGTCGAAGCGAACCTCCGAAGTCTCGGAAGAGTTCGGAGGTTTCACACCGTAAGTGATGCGTACTTGCGGTTCTGGAGGCTGCCATGGCCGAGGCGTGAAACAATTCAAACGCGAATCGCCAAGCGGGGGACTCGACAGGCTCATGCCTGTCGCTCTCCGGGCGTTGTCACGGAGTCGGCGGCAGAGGCACCTGCACGGGGTGCAGCAGATACCCCACGAGGTCGCGGACCTGCTCGACAGTGAGCGCTTGCAACTGGCCATCGGGCATCAGCGAGACGGTCGAGGGCTTCAGCTCTTCGATCTCGCCCAGTTCCATCGTCGTGCGCTCCTTCGCGGTTTGCAGCGTCAGCGACTTGTCGTTCCGCGAGGCGACGATGCCGTTCAGCACGCGCCCATCCTTGAGGACCACGACCGACAGGCGGTACTCGGCCCCGACGGTGGCACTCGGGTCGACCATGTTGAGCAGCAGGTAATCGAGGCTCGCCCGCCCGGCTCCGGTCAGGTCGGGGCCGATCGACTCGCCGTGGCCGTAGAGCCGGTGGCAGTTGGCACACGTCTTCTGGAACAGCACCCGGCCCTGGCTCTTGTCGGCCTTCGCCAGCACCTCGGGCGTGAGTTGCTGCTTGAGCGACTGCATCAGCTTGAGCTTATCATCGGGCGAGTCCCGCAGCTCGCCCCAGACCTCGGTCAGTTGCTTCGACAGCTCCGCGTTCTCGAAGCTGTGAATCTGGCGGGCATGAACCGGGGTGAGGTCGGTGCGAGGGATCTTGCCGTCCTTCATCTCCTTGAGTAGCGCGCTGGCGAAGCTGGGGCGAGAGGCGAGAGCGTCGATCAGTGCCGGTCGTTCGGCGGGGTAGAAGCTGCGATAGCTCTTGGCGAGACGCTGGGCGAGGTCGGGGTCGTCGATGCCGGTGAGCCCGCCGACGGCGATGGTGTTGAGCGACCGCACCGTGAGGGCCTCTTCGCAGATCGCCTGCAGGTCATCGGGCTTGAGGGCGATGAGTGTGGTGAGGGCCACCTTGCGATGGGCGAGGCTGGCCTTGCCGTCTCGCACGATGCGTTTGACCTCATCAAGGGCGCGACCGTCGCCGAACAGCAGATTGAGATGGCTCACCCGCTCGGTGATCGCCGGGTTCGACGAGACGGCGGCGAGCGATTCAATCGCCTTCCAGTTCGCCGGAGCAGTCAGCTTGTGCCGCCCGACGAAGGCTTCGACCATCCCTTGCAGCACATCGGCCAGCAGCTTCTCGCGAGCGGGCGGCGACTCGATCTGAGACAGCTCCACGAGCAGCCCATCAATCGCCCCTGGTCGCTGGTCGATCATCTCTGCCAACCGCCGCGCGATCAGCCGCCGCGTCGTCGGCAACTGACACTTGACCGCCAGTAGACCAAGCCCCGTCGGGTCAGATTCGGCCACCGGGATGAGCCCGTACCAGACCATCAGCGGGAGGTTGTGATCATCCGCATCCGCTTCGTTCAGCACGAGCCATTGAGCGAGTTCAAGACGGCGATTCATGGGGAGACGCTGGAGAGCAGAGACAAGGGCCAACCGCATGGGGCCTCGGCCTCTGGGATCGTACTTCGCCACTTCGATCAGTCGACGAAGTGTCTGTTCGCTGGGAGCGACCGCGCGAGGGTGCGGCTTCCCCAGGATTGTGTCGATCGGCAAGCGATCGACCAGTTCATGAACGAACAGTGCATGGAACGGGTTGGGGTATCTCAGTTTGGGGATCACACTTTCGTCGGGGTCCAAGCCTGACTTGATGTGTTCAAACCCAAGCAGTTTGTCGATGTCCTGCGGCTCTAAGAATCCGAGTCCACGAAGGGTTTGAAATTCTTCTGTAGGCGATTGGTTGCATCTCACGCTGTCCAAGAGCTGCCACTTCACATCTTCCATCTCTTGGGGGTCTTTCCGAATCGCCTCTTCGCGGGAGAGCAACTCTTGCCGGGCCTGTCTGGCAAACCAATTGTTCGTCACACCTTTGCTGTA
>JAYSUV010000221.1:0-5071 GCA_043718945.1 Planctomycetota bacterium | reverse complement strand
CGGCTGAGCGAAGAGTGCGAGCGGATTGTCGCCATCAAGGACTCGACCGGCGATGTGCCGAACATGATCCGCATGATCCAGGCCGTCCGCCCGAACCGGCCCGAGTTCGCCTTCATGACCGGCTGGGATGCGGCTCTGATGCCGATGCTGTTGATCGGTTGCGACGGCGGGACGAATGCCAGCAGCGGTGTCGTGCCCGAGATGACGCGGAAGCTGTACGACTTGACGATGGCGAGACAGCTCGATGAGGCGCTGCTGATCCAGTACGACCTCGTGACACTCTTCGACGCCATGCTGTACCACGCAGAGTTCCCGGACGGGTTCCGCGCGGGGGCCAGCCTACGGGGCTTCAGCCTAGGCAAGGGGCGTCAGCCGCTCAGCGACAAGCAGACGACCGACCTGTCGGCCCTGCGAAATACGATCCAGTGCCTGCTCTCACGCCACGGATTTACCGACACTCCCAGCGGCGGCTGTCCGATTCAACCCGCTGCTGTGTCGACGGGCGTTGTCAGCGGCGGGGTACAGTCCGGTGAGGTCAGCGACATCGTGCGGAATGTCGTCGCGGAGTTGAAACGCAAGGGACTGATGTAGAGCCCCGTAGCTCGGCTACGGCACGGGAGCGAACAGCGAGGGAACCTCCTCGGTCTCCTCTGGTTCCGAGGACTTGAGGCCAGTCTGCTCGATCGACTGCTCGGCGGCAGGCCATTCTCCTGCGGGGACTTCCTGCAACTGGACTGAGGGTTGTCCAGTCCCGGGGTTATTTTCGCGGATGGTCCCATCAGAGGCGGGCTCTTGCAGGCCGCCGGGGTCGCCGTTGCCAGGATAATATGGATCGTTGGGAACCGGTCGTGTGGGGCTTTCGGTCCCCGGATTGTAAACCGGAGCGTCTCCGCCACTCCCACCGCCCGATGAACCGCCCGACCCGTTGGTGCCTCCCTCGGGAATCGGCTGCAACCCGTTCGGGGCATAGGTCGGCGTACCACTCGTTCCCGGTGCGTAGTACTGACCGGGTGTCAGGGTCTGAATGCCCTGATAACCGCCGTAGCTTTGGGTGGCTCCGCCCGGATAGCCCCCACCGTAATAGCCCTGCTGCTGAGGGTACATCATGGGCCGGTAGCAGCCGCTGAGCAAGCACAACCCCGCCATCAAGTGCAGTGATCTCTGGGCGATTGAGCGCATGTCCATTCCTTCGAGACGGGGCAGCTGAGCGGGGAGTCCTCATGACTGACCCGCAGTACAGGCAGAATCTGCCTCTCAGCTATTCGCGGCGGGATTCTTGGTCAACTGGGGAAGTCTGTCCAGCCCGGTTTCGGCGGACTCTGCCGGTTTGTCGCGGTGATGTAGTTGTTACAAAACGAGCGAGCGTGGCGAGCGCTCCGCTTCGAAGACTCCGCGTTGCGGCTAAACGATCGATGTCGATTCATGCAAAAAGCCCGGTGGTTGCAACCACCGGGCTTTCGCTCTGTCTTCACTGACAACTGACAACTGAAAACTTCCACTCAGATCGTCACGTTGATCTCGTACCCCTTGCGCTGCTCGCGGCCCATCCACTTAGCAGCTGCGTCGTCGCCGGTGATCATCTCGGTGACGGAGTCCCAGTTGATCTTCTTGTCGAGGCGGATCGCGATGTTCGCCAAGTGGCAGACCGTCATCGCCCGGTGGTGCGAGAAGACATCCGAGATCGGCAGCTTGCGGGAGGCGACACAGTCGAAGAAGTTCGCCATGTGCGACTCGGGCAGTTTGCCGCCGTAGACCTTGTCGAGAGCATCTTCTGCGAGCGGCTTGTCCTTGAGGGCGTCATGGGCGGGGCCGCTGAGCTTGTTGCGGCTGACGTGGAAGACGCCATCGGTCCCTTCGAACAGGATGCCGTTGCCGCCTTCGAGTTTGCCTTCCTTGTTGACCAGCCCGCCGAGCTTCTTCTGGTCGTCGCTGAGTTCGTTGACGATGTGCATCTCGACATCGTTCGGACACATCACGGTGACATCGAAGTCGGTGGCGGTGTTGTACCGGTCGTCCTGCTGCGGCACGCCGTCTTTGAACGGGACCGGATGCTTGGCCCAGCCGCCGACGCTGGTGGGTCCGCTCTGGTCCATGCCGATGGCCCACGAGGCGATGTCAACATGGTGTGCGCCCCAGTCGGTCATCTTGCCGCCCGAGTACTCGTACCACCAGCGGAACTCGTAGTGACAGCGGCTGTTACCGTACTTGCCGCCGCCTTCCTTCATCCGGTAGTCGACGACCGGAGCCTGCCCGAGCCACTTCTCCCAGTTGAGGCCCTGGGGCACTTCGACGACCGGGATCGCATCGCACGACGGAGCCCCACCGATGGAGCAAGTGACCTTCTTGACGGTCCCGATCCGGCCATCGCGAATCATCGCGATCGCCTTGATGAACATGCGGCCCATTTCGGTCCGCTGCTGGGTGCCGACCTGGAAGACGCGGTTGGTTTCCTTCAGCACCTTGACGATCTGCTTGCCTTCGTTGATCGTCAGCGTCAGTGGCTTTTCGCAGTAGATGTCCTTGCCAGCCTGCATCGCTTCGATGGCGATCTTCGAGTGCCAGTGGTCCGGGGTCACGATCGTGACGACATCGATATCCTTGCGTTCGAGGATCTTCTGGTAGTCCTCATAGACATCGACATCCGCCTTCTGGCCGTACTTCATGTTATTTTCGTTGGCCACCTTCTTGCCCTTCTCCGCGTGGTTGGCGTCCACATCGCAGACCGCGACGCAGGTGGCAAACTTCATCGCCGCCGGACCGTCCGCATCCCAGCGATCTCCTGTCCCGATACAGCCCAGTCGCAGCCGCGAGTTCGGACTCTTCTGGTCATCGGCCAGTGTCCGAGACGACGGAATCCACAACGGAGCCACTGCTCCCGCCGCAGCCAGGAGAGACGTGGTTTGAAGGAAACGACGACGATTGATGAGCGGTTGTGTCACTGCGGACTCCTCAGTGGAAGGGGCGATTTGCCGGACGGGACCGACCGCAGAACCGGCAGGTTGGGAACACTTCAATTCCGACAGATGAGATCGTAACCGATGGAGATCAAGGGAGCAAAACAGCGGCGACCGTGGGACACGTTTCCTACGTGCCCCACGGTCGCCATTCCGCTCAGGCGATCCGGGCGGATGGTTCCCCCCTGTGAGCGGCACGGCGCTAGCCGCCGGTTCCCCTGACCGCTCTCCCACCGGAAGTCGTGGTCCCCCAACGTACGACGGTGAGAAGAACCGGCGGCGAGCGCCGTGCCGCTTACAGTCGGACACGGGCACGTAAGAAACGTGCCCCACGAGGATCGCCATCATGTTCACAGCTCAGGCTTCGCCCGCCCGGCACCGCTGTCTATTCATCGGCACAACTCTATCCTCGCGGTCGAGGCTCGGCCACGTCACGATACAGTTCGACATACCGCTCGATCATCCGAGGCACCGACAGTTCGGTGGCGACTCGCTCTTGAGCGGCGATTCCCAGCTGTGCTGCCAGGTCGCTGTCGTTCAGCAGTTTGAGCGTGAACTGGGCGAACCCGGCGGTATCGCCGACGTTGACCAGATACCCGTGGATGCCGTGCTGGATCAGCTCCTGATTGGGTGGAATGGCCGAGGCGACGATCGGGCAGCCACTGGCCATCGCCTCCATCAAACTGTTGGACATCCCCTCGAATTCGCTGGCCAGCCAGACGACATCGGCATGGTGCAGAAGTGAAGCGGCATCGGTACGGTGACCCAGAAACCGGACATGCGAGAGGGCTTCCACCTCGCGGGCGTATTGTTCTAATAAGGCGCGCAGTGGGCCGTCTCCGATAACCACCAGGTACGCTCGCGGGTCGACCTGACGGAGCAGCTGGATCGACCAGAGGAGATCGGTGACTCGTTTCTGAGGAGCCAGCCGACCGACGAACATGGCGATCTTCGCATCCTCGGGGAGCTGGAGTTCTTTCAAGAACTCAGCACGAGACGGGCGGGGAGCGGGTGGCACTTCGACCCCGTTCGGGATCACTCGCAGCTTCGAATCGGGATACCCCAGTGGCCGGTAGAAGTCGACGACTGCCTGCGAGTTGCCAACGAGGCAGTCAGTCCGACTCACCAAGCGGCGATCCACCCGGAGTTGCCAGCTCTTCCAACTGTCGACGCAGCGTTCGGAAACGATGACGCGGGTGTTTGTGCCTCGCGGGAGGGCCAGGCGACCATAGCTATTGGCGGCGAAGAGCCAGGTGTGCAGGATGTCGGGCTGGCTTTGGCGAAGGTGCTTCCGCAGGCGGAAGAACGCCAGTGGGTCAAACTGGAACTTCTTGCTGAGGAGGGTCACCGGGATTTTGGCCTCATGGAGAACGGCTTCATAGGGGCCACCGCTGGTCAGGCAGGTGACATGCACGTTGAACTCTGCGCGAGGCAGTCCCGTGGCGAGCAGCACGAGTTGCTTTTCCGCGCCGGACTGCACGAGGGTCGGGATGAGGAGTTCGAGGTGGATCACGCGGCGGCTCAGTGGTGTGACGTGTGGCGTTATCGCTTGTTGTTCAGGTGGAACCACACGAGGGAATCATAGAGCAATTCCGGATTCGGGGGGACGAACCTGGATTTCGAAGTGGTGTCTGAAGACATGTTCAATGCAATGAATATGCGGGTTCTGCCGGATGATGTCGATTTCACCTCGATTTCATGAACCGAAAGTAGCGGTTCGGCACAACCTGCGGGTGAAATGGCCCCCACAGTAGTCAGAAGTGGGTTGGCGGGTGTATTGAGCTTGACGTGTTCGGCAGGAACATGCCCTTTCACCGGACAATCCGCGAACAAGGGTTGCAGTCACGGCAACTGCTTTGCCGATTCAACATCGCAGACGAGTTCGCGCGGATTGGCCGGAGGCGATGCCGGCAGGGTGACACGATGTCGACCCAACAAGCCCAATGAACAAGTCGACTAAGTTTGGGGGGCGGAATAACCTGGGTGTGACCGGATCGGGACAGGGATGTCACGATCACGCAACCGGTCCGCTTCCCCAATCAGCAAGCGCGGAGCGCTTGCCGCATGAGCAGACACGACGTCTGATCGTGCCCGGTTTCGGCGATGATCCGGGCATG
>JAYSUV010000023.1:0-2418 GCA_043718945.1 Planctomycetota bacterium | reverse complement strand
ACCGCGCCTACGTCGACTTCCAGCGTCTGTATCGCTTTGAAGAGCAGAAGGCGTTCTTCGTGACGCGGGCCAAAACCAACATGAAGTTCACTCGCCGCGAACATCGGGAGGTCGACAAAACCACCGGCCTCCGCAGCGATCAAACCATCGTCTTGTCCGGACCACTCAGCTCCAGACGCTCTCCCGATCGCCTGCGCTTGGTCGCGTTCTATGACGCCGAACGCAAACGCCGTCTCGTGTTCTTGACCAATAATTTCACCCTGCCCGCACTGACGATCACTCAACTTTATAAAGCCCGCTGGCAAGTCGAACTGTTCTTTAAATGGATCAAACAAAACCTCCGCATCAAGACCTTCTTCGGCAACTCGCCGAACGCCGGCAAGACTCAAATTTGGATCGCCATCAGCACGTACGTCCTCGTCGCCATCGTCAAACACGAATTGAAATCGACCGCAGCCTCTCCGAGATATTGCAAATCCTGAGCCTCTCTCTTTTCGAGAAAACCGAGCTTTTTGACACACTCTCGCCCGAAAAAACCACAAATCCAGAATCACCAAACCGCAACCAGTTGACCCTGTTCGACTTATAGCCGGACAGTACTGACTTGCCATATAGAACTTGGTGTTCCGCGAATCTCTCTGGAGACTGGGGTTTGAATTTTTCCAACCTAGTGTTTTCAAAGCAAGATAGGGTTTTTCAGCTTGCAAATGGTTTACTGGATGCATACCGGCTGGGGTACTTTCCCTGCGGATGGGATGGCCTGTCGCCAGAACATGAGGTTCCACGCGGCGACGCGGAGTCCGGAGGGTTGATTCTCTGGCATCCAGAGCGGAAGTGCTTCCGAGAACCTTGAGGCAGGCAACGTATCGATATGACTTCAAGCTGTCTCATCATCGTCCCCTACTACACCTACATCCACCCGCCGTGCGATGAGTCCCGTAGGCCCACCATTCAGAGGACACTCGCCATACATGGTGGGCCTGCGCTCCAAAGCGAGCTTGTCCCACCCTACGTCATTACGTCACTACGTCACTCAAATCCGGGCTCGATCCCTCTCAATTCCTCGCCAGCACCGTCACTAGGTAATTTAGTTCCTCAGCCGCCTCGGAGGGGTCTCCCACGGTGGCAGCGATGCGTTCCAGGACGAGTTGGCGGTAGCGTTTTCGGAGGCGGTGGACGGCGACTTTGAAGGCCCCCTCGGTGAGGTTCAACGAGCGGGCCGCTTGGAGGGCGGTCTCGTGGCCGGAGGGGGTGACGAGCCACGGTTGCAGCCCTTCGAAGCGGGCGAGATCACCGGCCTCGATGGCTTCCGCACGCAGCTCCGTCATCGCCTGCTGCACGATCGCCAAGCCCCATTGCTGGTCGAAAAAGGCATCGGGGGGGAACCCTTGCGGATCGACCGGTTCGTGGCCCTCGGATGAATGCTCATAATGGGAGTCCACGTTCGAGAGCGGTTGCGACGACAGACCTCCCCCTCGCTTGGCGGCCCGTTCGCGGTCACGCTGATCGGCCAGGAAGTGCTTCACCGCTCCCAGCAGGTAGCTGCGAAATCGGCCTTGCGTGCGGTCGGTGTGGTCGAGGCTGTGACCTTCGAGGAGTTTGGCGAAGAACGCGTGGGTGAGGTCGCGGGCATCGTCGGGGCTTTGGGAGATGCTGGTGCGTGAACGCTCGACGAACATCGCCACCGGTTCGTAGTAGGTCTCGCACAGCCCGCGCAGGGCCAGCCGGGCCTCGGGGGAATCCCCGCGAGCGGCGATCACCTGGGTCCAGCGGGTGGTCTGAAAGATGTGCGGGTGGTCGGGCATGTGGGGCGTGGCATGGGTTTGGATTGTCGCCTTTTGCTCCGAAAAAGGGCGTCCTTTTTCGGAGAAAAAGGCGACATACCTAGCCGATTCTCTCAATACGCACTCTGAACCTCCACCTCCGTCTGGTGGCCGGGTTCCAGCGAGACGTTTCGGAACTCGACCCACTGGTAGCGGCGGGACTGGACGTGGAAGTGTTTGATCGACTCGAAGTCTTTGACCGGGATCGTCATCAGGCCGGTGCGGGAGGTGCCGAGTCCGGACGTGTCCGGCATGGGGACCAGTTTGCCATCGGCGAGTTCGTAGACCAGCCGGGTCTCAGTATCCTCGCGGTCGGTGTAGCTGAACGAGACCGGCAGCTTGTCGCCGACGGCATCGGTGATTTGCACGGTCCCGTCCCACTGACCGCCGGAACTGCCGGTCGTGGAGAGGCTGTAGTGCCGTTGATGTGGGTACGATGAGGGGCCGAAGCTAATCTCGGTCTTCCACTCGCCATCGGCCACGCCGACTTCGATGGTCATCTCACGGGCCTCGGGGGGGCAGGCGATCGTCCGGATCGCGATCGCCGCGGGCTGTTCGTCGGTGGCCCGGTGGAAGCTGCCGCCCATGCCGCTGA
>JAYSUV010000220.1:0-5072 GCA_043718945.1 Planctomycetota bacterium | reverse complement strand
GACTCTCGTGGAGTTGGTTGTACCAGATACGCATGGGGTGGGACCGGGGATGATGAGACAAGTCCGTGAGATCGGCTTCCAGCCAGTGGGCCAGGAGCGTAAACCTTAGTTCATCATTCTGGTCCAGCCTCTCCGGGAGAGCAATGCTCTGGCAGATTCCGGGGCTTACGTGTGCGGCCAGATTCTCTGACACCGGGATGAACGCCCGTGGGCTGTCGGAGAATCTCACGAGAATCGTCTCGCCCGCAGCGGGGAGTCAATGCCCTCCCCCGAGACAGGCAATTCTTGCCGATCTCAGCACAGAGCATTCCGTGGCGGATTGATTCCGCAAGCCTGTCGCAGCGGGGAAACCAGAGTGAGAGTCGCACTTTGTGATTGCCTCGGGGACACAAGGCTCCGGACGGCTGGCGAGACACGGTGGATTCGTACGCAGATTTCACAGATTTTCACAGATGGTCAGAGGGCAGACAAGCCCTCAGCCACCCCGGTGCGTAACCGTAAACTCTGTCCTGATCTGTGAAAATCTGCGAAATCTGTGTCCCCCACCTCCCCGTTGATCGTCGGTCACCGACAGGGAAATCCTGACTCTTGATGTGGGTGATGGGGGCTGCATCTTGGGGGCATTCCCTAGCTGCGCAAAGTGCGTCTCGCACTCGGGAAATCATCTCCCACAAGACTGGTGTTGTTGCTGTTCTCGTGGACTTCTAGAATCGAGGACGGTGGTTTCATGAGGAAACCGACAGACTGTGTTTTGGCTGAAAGCAGTCCCCATGGATGGACACACTGAGGTGGACTCACCGACGAATCGTCAGTGGTTTGACCGCTGCGCGTTCCTGATCATTGCCATCCACATGCTGGTGTGGACATTGGTACCGACGCTGGTCAATCGCAATTTACCCCTGGATGTCGTTGAGGCACTTGCCTGGGGACATGAATGGGAATGGGGTTACGAAAAGCATCCGCCGCTCAGTGCGTGGGCGGCTGAAGCGGCAACGGTGCTGGGGAATGGAGTGGACGCTCCCCTGTATCTGATGAGCCAAATCTGTATCGGGTTAGGTTTCTGGGGCATGTACCGACTGGGGAAACGCCTGTTCGGGCCCGCGGTGGGACTACTGAGCCTGCTGGCGATGGAAGGGATCCTCTACAACAATTTCACGAGTCCCGAGTTGAACGTGAACGTCGTGCAGTTCCCGTGCTGGGCGTGGGCGTTTGACTCCTTCTGGCAGGGGATTCACACGAAACGGCTCCGCTGGTGGTTTCTGCTAGGAGTCTGCACCGGTGTCGCTCTGCTGGGAAAATACCTGGCTGTGTTTTTGGCTCTGCCGTTGCTGGCGTTTCTGGTGATTTCGCCTGCGGGACGAGCTTCTTGGAAGACAGCTGGACCATATGTGGCCTTGCTGACTGCGATCGGAGTGTTTGGTCCTCATCTAGTTTGGGCCTCTGAACATGAGTGGGTGACGATCCTCTATGGACTGCGCAGAGCGGGAGGAGGTGGTACGCGTCCCTGGACCGACCATCTGTCGAATCCCTTAGACTTTTTGGTTGCGATCCTCTTCAACGTGTCTTTGATCTTGCCTGTGGGGTGGGTCTTGCGGCGGCAGTTCCAACCCAGCCGTCTGGTTGAGGATCGGGTTCGATATGCGTGGTTGATTGCGGTTGTCCCCGTGGCCTCGATCCTGTGCCTGTCGTTTCTCCGAGGGTGGGAACTCAAGTCGATGTGGGGGGCCCCGATGCTGGTGGCTCTCACGCTTCCCCTGGCAGCTTCGTTTCGGAGTATTCCGCCGGGACTCAAGCACTGGCAACCTGTCCTGGGAGCTTGGGCTCTCATTTTAACCGCTCCGGTGGTGGCATATCTCGTCGAGTGGTCCGCCTCACCCGCCGTGATTCAGCACGAGCGTCGGTGCGACTTCGAGGGCCGGGAATTCGCAGCCACCGTGACCCAGCTCTGGCAGGATCGGTATCACCAGCCGGTCCCGTATGTGATTGGTGATGTGTGGTTGGCCGGAAACGTCGGCTGGTATTCCACGGATCGCCCGGCGGTGGTCATCTGGAGAGATGGGCCACAGAGTCTGGACATCCGTCGAGAAGAGGTCATTCAACGCGGTGCGGTTGTGGTCTGGTCCATCACCGATCGAAAGGGGCGAACAGCTCCCGCCGAGCGACAGGACGTGATTCCCATCGGCGAGTATTTTGGTCGTCTGCTTCCGCAGGAGACCATCACTGTTCCCGGACATCACCACACGCCCGATGTCCGCGTGGGGATCGCCTGGCTTCCGCCCCAGTCAGTTGATCGTGCTCCCGAGACATCCCCGCACCCGCCGCGTCTGGCGGAGAACCCCAGCGAGATCGCCCCCTCTACCGTGCGTTAGGATCGAATCCCCGGGACCATCCGTCCCGCAGCGCCAAACGACAGAACAGCGGCCATCGTCATGAACACCATTCCGATCCACTCGACCGGCACCACTCACCCGCCCACGCGACAGTGCAGCGTGGTGATTCCCGTGTTTAATGAGGAAGAGGTCATTCCCGAACTCGTGGATCGACTGCAAGCTGCCTGGGAGCGGGTGCCCGAAGTCAATTGGCAAGTCATCTTTGTCGATGACGGCAGTCGTGACCGCTCGGCGGAACTCATTCAGCAGCGATCGGTCCAAGATCCCCGGATCGCACTCGTGCGGCTCTCCCGCAACTTCGGACACCAGGCAGCGATCACCGCCGGACTCAACCATGCCGAGGCTGATGCAGTCATCATCATGGATGCCGACTTGCAAGACCCTCCCGAGGTGCTACCCGATCTGGTTCGAGAATGGCTGGACGGCGGGCAAGTCGTCATAGCCCAGCGGCTATCCCGCAAAGACCGAGGCTGGCGCGGACTGGCGTTTCGCGTTTACCACGCCTCGATTCACTGGGTCAATGATTTCAAGATCACTTCACAGGCCGGGATATTTGGTCTCATCGCGCAGCCCGCGCTGGACCATATTGTCCAACTGACCGAGCACAACCGATTCCTGCCTGGGCTCCGCGACTGGGTCGGTTTCGAGCGCCGCATTGTCCACTACCATCGCGATGAACGCGCTGCGGGAACTCCGAAACAGAGCTTCAAAAACCTGCTGCGATACGCTCTCGATGGCATCTTCAGCTTCTCGTACAAGCCCTTGCGGTTACTCGCCTATATCGGCTTGGCCAGCCTGCTGTGCGGCACCGGTTTGGCATTCGTTCGGATCATTCAGGCGGCATCGGGACAAGGGTGGAACGGCATTGATGGGGTCGGCTTGCTGGCCGCTCTGCTGATCTTTCAGGGTGTGCAACTGATGGCACTGGGAGTCATCTCTCAATACTTGGCCCGGATCTGTGATGAGGTTCGCGCACGCCCCATGTTCCTGGTCAAGGAGACTCTCGGCTTGCGCTCGACGCAGGTCGACACGCATCGCAAAGCCGCTTGACCACTCCCTTTCGGCCGCTCGCCTAATTGGACAGCGACTCTTGCGGCCTTCCGTGAGGAAAAAGCTAGGGTGGCGGGGTCAGGAGGCTTTGCGGATGGCCCCGACCGGGGTGGACGTGGAGATTCAATGCTTTGAGGTCACGGTCCATCGCCTTGGCAGGAGCAGCGACAGGCAGGTGACGGTTTTCCACGACGGGGCCATGCGCAAAGCCTCCTGACCCCGCCACCCGACGCCGTTCTAATAAGTGGCGCTGCCCAACTTAGGTCTGGTTTGTTCACCTTCGGATGTTGAATCTGTGGGTTCTCTCCGCGAATGCCGATAACATTCCAGAGTGTATGCCACTCTGTTCAGTCCGCGAGTGAGTCCCACCTCCCCAGGAGATCCCGATGCGGTTGCTCTCCCGAATCTTCTGCCGAGCCGGGGTCTTGGTCGTATTGGCCTTCGGTCCGACAGCTGCGTTCGCACAGAAGGCACTGCAACCGGACCGGCTGACGAATGGGGTTCGGGTACTCGTCGCCTTTGAGCCGGTAATCCAGGCAGTGCGTCCCTCCGTCGTGCGCGTGCTGATGGATGACAAGCCGGTCGCGCTGGGGCTGGTGGTCTCGAACGAAGGGTTGATCGTCTCCAAGGCCAGCGAGATTGATCCCATTCGCATCCTCACAGTGCAACGCGGCAAAGAGAAGCTGGCCATCAAGCCCGTGGGTTGGTCAGAGGCCAACGACTTAGTTCTGCTTCAAGCGACAGGCTCCGGGTGGTCAGCCGCCAACTGGAGTGGGGGAGCCGACCCCGCCATTGGGCAGTTCGTGATTACTCCAGGAATCGAGAAGCTGCCGCTGGCGGTTGGTGTCGTCAGCGTCGCACGCCGGGCCATCGAGAAGGATCCGATTCACGGCGTGCTGGGAATCGAACTCGCGGCCGGCCCCGGTGAAGCGGTCATTCGCAACATCTTCGACAACAGTGCTGCCGCAGCTGCGGGACTGAGAGTGGGCGACACGATCCTGAAGGTTGGCCCAGTCGCGGTGGGATCGCGAATGGAGTTGATCAAAGAGATCGGCAATCACCCACCGGGCGAGACGCTCACGCTGGAGATCAAACGAGACGGGAAGACCCAGTTCATCCCCGCTACACTGACTCATCCGTTCGGCGACTTTCTCTCTCGAATCGCACAGCAGAACCGCCTGGGTGGAGACATCAGTCGACGGGCGAGTGGATTCCCAGCTGCGATTCAGCATGACAGCGTTCTTAAGCCGACAGAGTGCGGAGGTCCGGCGGTGAACATCGACGGCCAGATCGTGGGGATTAACATCGCTCGCTCGGGGCGGACCGAATCACTGCTCATTCCGATCAGCGTGATTCAAGAGGTACTGGAGAGCTACAAGTCCGGGAAGCTTCCTCAACTGGTGACGGCCACTCCCGTCATTCCGCCGCCACCGCCCGAGACAGAGAAGAGGGGCGAGTGAACAGGGCGATCGCCTTTTTCAAAGTAGCGTGGGCTTTAGCCCACGCGATCAACGGATATTTCTCAGTTCGTGTGGGACAGGCCTGGGCTGTTAAAAATCTGGGGTTGTGGGGGAAATGAGTTGATCCCGGTTTTGTTCCGCGGGGGTGGGTTTGAGGTCTCGTTGGCGGAGT
>JAYSUV010000219.1:0-1875 GCA_043718945.1 Planctomycetota bacterium | reverse complement strand
TCGAGGAGCTGCGCGCGGCAGCTTGGGAGTTCTATCGCCGGATCGAGAGTGAACTGGGGTGTTCGCTGTTGCGGGACACCTCAATGGTCAAGGTGTTCAACACCGAAACGGAGCAGGAATATTTTGAGAAGCGGATGAGCGACTCCGCCTATGCCGGACTTTTCAGGGAGGTCACCGAATTCCCCGCAGGAGTCTCAGCTCCACGGGGCGGTTGTGAACTCCTCCAAGGCGGGCAACTGGATGTGGCGGAGTTCCTGTCGCAGTCTCGGGAGAGCTTCCGGCGTGCGGGGCAATACCTAACGGGGGAGTTGTCGCTGCCGGAGGACATCCGTCTTGTTCGGGAGGGCGAGGTCGGCGGGCCATACGAAAGATCACGCCCCCTCACCCCGGCCCTCTCCCCCACAGTCACGTCCACACGGAAAGCCAACCCGATCGTGGGGGAGAGGGGGCAGATTCCGGAGGCACTTGGACCGGCGGCATCGTGTTCACTGCACCGGCTTCGCCCTCCCGGGTCTGTCGAACTGCCACGCTGGAACCTGCGTGCGAGAACGCTGGTCTTCTGCGAGGGAGTCGCAGCCCGCACCAACCCGTGGTTCTCGAATGTCGAGTTCAAACCCGCACGGGGCGAGCTGCTGCTGGTGGAGATCCCGCTCTGGAACGAGGAGCGGATCATTCACGGCGACGTGTGGATTGCGCCGAGTCGCTCTCCGACCGAGGGCCAGCCACGGTGGTATCGCGTCGGGGCGACGTACGACTGGGACCAACTCGACGCCGGGCCGACAGCAGAAGGACGGAGCTCGCTGATCGCGTCATTGGAGAAGCTGCTGCATCGGCCCTATCGGATCGTCGAGCATCAGGCGGCTGTGCGACCGATCCTCAAGCATGTCACCCCCGTGATCGGTCTGAGCCCACATGCCCCCCAGCTGGGGTACTTCAACGGACTGGGTTCGAAGGGATCATTGCAGGCTCCGTTCTTGGCGAAACAACTGGCGTCGCATCTGGTGCAGCAGACTCCGCTGGAGCGTGAGGTCGATCTTCAAGTTCGTGTCCCCCGGCCAAGTCACACAGCATGACTCCCATCACTCAGCAAGCCCACGAACTGCTCACGTCGCTGGTGCATGGTCACCTCGCCATCGACGCCACTGCCGGGAACGGGCACGACACGGAGTTTCTGGCCCGGCTGGTCGGGCCGACGGGAACGGTCTGGGCCTTTGATATCCAGGCAGCGGCCCTGCAGCGAACGGCGAGTCGGTTACGTGAGCGGTCGATCTCTGTGGAGTTGAGGTTGAGGTTCGCGAACGGTGGTGTGCCTGCTGAACCTCATGAGCAAATGGAATCTCACGGCCCTCGGGTCATCTGCCTCGAAACCAGTCATGCCGAGATGGGAAGTCATCTCCCGGCGACATGCAATGGTCAGATCGCTGCGATCATGTTCAACCTGGGATATCTTCCCGGAGCCGACAAGAGTTGTATCACGACGGCTGCTTCAACTCTCGTCGCGCTCGACGCGGCCATCGATTACCTCGCTTCGGGCGGCGTGCTGACGGTCGTGGTCTATCCCGGACATCCCGGTGGTCGCGAAGAAGCCACAGCCGTCCGCGAGTGGTTCACCCAGCAGGCGAGTGACTGCACTGGCGAGCTGCTGTGCGAGATGACTCCGGCGATAAATCCCGGGCCCCAGCTGTTCGCCTTGCGACGCAGTGGGACTGGCATTGAATCACTCGAATGAGGTGAGTTGGACAGCGCCACTTGTCGTCATCAGTCCGGAAAACACTAGGGTGGCGGGGTCAGGAGGCCTTACCCTTACCCACATTTCTTTCGTGCATCATGTCCTCTGAGGCACAGGATGAGTTTATCGAGGCCGCGCCAGAGGGT
>JAYSUV010000218.1:0-15249 GCA_043718945.1 Planctomycetota bacterium | reverse complement strand
ACTCCCCCCGCCGCACCTCGAACCGACCCTCCATGATCCACTCCCCCACAGGTTTCCAAAACCCCGGAAGGGACTGTCTCACAAAGGGTTAGGTTTTGGATAGATCAACGGACAGCAGAAGTAGAACCAAAGGGCTTTATCCTTGCCATTGTTCCATCGCGGTCCACCACTCACCATGACAACCAAACTACTGACCTTGGTTCTGATCGCGTGCGTTTCCCCGGCACTCGCTGCAAATCTCCATCTCGAGAACGACGAGGCCACTGGTGAGCCGGGGAGGTTTGCGGCTGAGGAGATCCGTCGTGAGGCCGAAACAAAAGGCATATATTCAGGCGATGACCCCAGGCGACTCGCGTGTCTCTCTCAGTCGACAAGGACACCAAGGCCGCTGCACAGAGCGATCGAATACCCGTGCAGAACGAGGGCGGTCGTCGCATTTCGATTCATCGACACGCGGATTTGGAGACTACGACTTGGTGATTGACTCGACCGCGCTAAACTTCAAACTGGATTCCCCACCGAATGGAGTCTGAGTGAGAAGTTAGTGGAGGTTGATCTCCACGCTTCTGACTGACTGAGTTCAGGAGTCTCCGATGAACAACGCGCTCAATCCCGATCCAGCCCCTTTACAGACAAGTCGATGGCTCTTTGCAGCTGGGATTTACAACTTGGTCTGGGGCGCAATCATGATCGGTTTTCCCCATCTGCTGTTTGATGTGTGCGGGATCTTGCGTCTGAACTACCCAGAGATCTGGCAGTGTGTGGGCATGATCGTCGGGGTGTATGGCGTTGGCTAAGTGACGGTGACGCCGCGTGCTGCACCAGAGGGACTCATCGATAGCATGAAACGCGTTTGATAAGACAGACTTGCCCGCCAGAAAGCAACTCGGCATCTGTAACCAGCGAATCAAAGACGAAACGGGAGATCAAGATGTGAAGAGCCGCCGATGACTGGCAGGTGGCACGATTTGAGTCCGCTGTTGGACCAAGCTCGCTGAAACTGCTGAGGAGCATGAGTCTGCCACGCGGTCCTCGTCGCGAGCCGCCTCAGACCGGACGCAGCCTTTCTACGAATTCCAGCACATACGCTGTTATTTCTTGGTCCTCTTCACGGTGAACGGAGAGTGAACGATTTGGACGTTTCTTGTGAAACACCCGAGTATCCGTTACTCCCCCTGAATGGATTGGACGCTGAACATGACTGACATCGTTGATACCGCTGTGGCCGCTGGCTCCTTCAAGACTCTCGTGGCAGCAGTGACGGCAGCCGATCTGGTGGCGACGTTGAAGAGTGCGGGACCGTTTACGGTTTTCGCACCGACCGATGAAGCATTCGCGAAGTTGCCCCCAGCTGTGGTGGCTGATTTGCTTAAGCCAGAGAACAAAGCCAAGCTGCAAGGGATCCTCACTTACCATGTTGTCGCTGGCCAAGTGATGGCGGCAGACGTTGTGAAGCTGAAGAGCGCGAAGTCAGTGCAAGGTCAAGAGCTGGCGATCGACACCTCCAAAGGTGTGACGGTAGCCGGTGTGAACGTGGTCAAGACTGACATCGTCTGTAGCAATGGCGTGATCCACGTCATTGATGCGGTGATGCTCCCCAAGTAGTCAAGCATCATCGGTCGCCCCGAATCTCCCCGTGACATTTGTCGCGGGGAGTTCGAAGCGGCGAATAGTTTGGTGATGAGGCTCATAAATGCGGAGCCGTGCTTTCAGTACAAACATCATCTCCCTGATCGCTCGTCAATGATGTCTCTCAACTCCCTGTGCCACTAGAAAAGGCAATGCAATGACTAGGTTACAGATCTCCAAGATCGGGTTCGTGATCGCAGCTGGTGCTTCGTTTCTGTTCTCGATTTCATTGTGGTTCTCCGGCAGTCGTGAAGAGGGTGCTTTTGTTGGCCTGTGGGTGCCATCCATTTTGAGCTTTGGAACACTTTTGCTCGGGGGAAAGAATCGTGAGTGATCCAGTCCTTCAAATTTTCGTCGTCGGCTGTGGAGTGTTCGGCATTGCCCTTGCTGCTTCCGTTCTGGCAGTGATTGCGCCTGACAATCCGCGAACAGACCCCGATCCCTTGGCTAAGTAAGCTCTAGTATCTGAACGAGGAGAGAAAAAGTGTTGCGGTGTTTCATTCAACGCATGAATGGACATCTTTGGAACCGTGGCATGGGCATATTGCCCATGCCGTTTAAATTAGAAAGCAACGAGCAAAAAGTTGCCCGGTAATTCGACACGCCGCGCGGAAGCCGACAGAGACTCCCGAATGTTCCCCGCCGCTGCCCCCTCGAACGGCCATTCATTCACGGTGAGATAGGTCGGTTTTTGTACACAGATTCCACAGATTTTCACAGATGTGGGGGCCAGCGGGGCCAGTGATTAGGAGACCGGAAATCTCTTCTCTCTCCTTTGAATCTGTGTTCATCTGCGAAATCTGTGTACCAATCCACGGCCTGGGGCGAGAGGATTCAGGGAGCGGACGGTGGGCTCTGGCTCGATCTGCTCCGTGAGAGACTGTTGGCTGGGGCGAGGACTGTCGGTAATTCAGCCGATTTCCAAATACGATCATACCGACTTCCCATCACCAATTTCGCTCGGAGAAATCGCCTTTACGCCATTCTTGGCAGCCTGTGCCAAGTTGCGGAGCATGCCTGCAAACACAAAATGATGAAGCGGAAAAATGCCGTACCAATAGACCAGTCCTGCCAGTCCGAGGGGATCGAAAATTGCGGTCTGACGTATGACACTGCCCTCTTGACATGGCGTCACTTCGAACTCCAACCACGCTCGACCTGGCAATTTCATCTCCGCGTGCAGCCTCAATCTTTGGTTCGGTTCGAAAGCCTCCACTCGCCAAAAGTCCAATGCATCACCCACTCGTAATTGATCCGGATCACGTCTTCCGCGACGAACTCCGACCCCTCCCAATAGCAGGTCGATGAATCCGCGTGTGGTCCACAACCAGTTCCCGTAGTACCAACCCGTCTGGCCGCCGATGCGACGAACGGGGATGAATGCTTGTTCGGGTGGAACGTTGACAATCACCGTTCGAGAGTCAACGAGCCTGGATCCAAATCGATCTCCACCCCAATTGTGATGTCGACCGGATGATGACATCGCATCAGACCAGCGTGTCTCCGCGTACTCCCGATCCTCATTGGTCAGGGCGCGAAAGATCGCCTGTTCGACCGACCGAGGACGAACCTGGAAAACAGTCTCGGCCAGGTTGTTGGAGATGAGCGTTGGGTTCCGCAAACTCTCCACCAGTTTACGTCCGACACGGGCATACAAGGGCGTGACCAGCCCCAGCCACAAGCTCGACAAATAGGGAGTCAGTAGCGGCACGGGGATCATCCAGCGAGTCAGCCCGCGTTGACGTGCATACTCTTGCATCAATTCCCCATACGAGACTTGATCGGGTCCGCCGATCTCGTAAATTTGAGATGCAGTCACCATCAATTCGACCGATGCAGACAGATAGGCCAGCAAGTCTTCGATGGCGATCGGCTGGGCTTTCACTTGGACCCACTTGGGGCAAATTGTGACTGGCAAGCGTTCCACCAGGGCCCGGATCATTTCAAACGAGAGACTTCCCGATCCGATGACAATCGAGGCGCGGAACTCGATCACCTGCGAGTGATTGGCTCGCAAGACATCACCAGTTTCCTGGCGGCTACGCAGGTGCTTCGAGAGTTTTTCGTCGGGATTCCCTAACCCACCAAGATAGACAATCCGTTTCACCCCGGCTGCCGTCGCAGCTTTAGAAAAGTTCTCGGCAGCGATTCGGTCTTGGGACTCAAAATCTTGGTTGTCCCCCATCGAGTGGACGAAGTAGAAGGCCGTCTCCACACCTTCAAACGCAGTGGTCAACGATTGCGTGTCGAGCACGTCACCGGCCACGACTTCAACGGTCTTTCCGAGACGATTCCGCAGAGCATCAGGTCTTCGCGAAAGGCAACGGACACGCCGCCCCTCGCCGACCAACTTGGTCAACAGTCGCCCGCCCACATAACCTGTGGCACCGGTCAGTAAAATTAACCCCGACATCCTGGAATCCGATCCGGTGTTGTATTCGGGGTCTCACCGAATTGTGAAAATCTAGGTCTGCCGAGGAAGGAACCATCGCATCCACAGGGGCGGATGGGGAAACACTTCCCAACTTACCCACCACCCGGAGTGCACGAACACTCTCAGGTTCGACATGCCCATTGTCGCATGCAACGGCAATAGGGTCGAGGTCCAGCTGGCCTGCAGTTTGAAGAGCGCTCGCAGGCTCCGCACTTCAATCAGGAGGTTTTGTCCCTGGCCCCTCAAGACGCACGGCTGACCGTCGATCAAGAGATCGATCTGGCCAGCCAGCATCAGTTTGGGCGTTTGGTGGAGTCCCCGGTGCTGATCTTCATCGCCCCGTTCAGAACCCACTTCGCATGCTGTGCCTCGGACCCTGTTCCACTCGGAACGTAGACATTCAAGTCCGTGAACTCATAGGTGATCTCGGCATTTCTGCCGGTCAAGCGGTCGTACAGGCCAATCGCGAGGTCGGGCCAATTGTTGGTCTGCTCAGTGCTCATGTCTTGCTCCGGAACGTGGTGATTTGGTTAGCAACGGTGCTGAAGTGCAATCCGCCCGCTCACAGCTGGCAGCGGCTTGCAACTCACACGTCTCGGTCATGCGTTCGAAGGATTGCGAACCATCCCCCGACTTATTCGATCGTAGGCGGGAGTCTCCGATCGACCATCCCCAGCGATCCGCATTTGCTCGACGATCTGGCCCGCTTCCATCGAATTCAGAGCCAACACGCTGAATCCGACAGTGAGTTTGAGATGCTTCTTCTTGGCCACGAACAGATCACCCTGTTGATCAATTGTTGTTCTCCCGATGTGGCACGCATATAAAGTCGACGGAGCGATTTACGGAGACTGAGAACGGAATTCCCATCGGAAACCGATCCGTTGTCGCTCGCGTGCCCATCGCTCGCAGAACGATGAGAGTTCCCAGAACGAACGAGACATGACGAAAAGCGAGCCGAGTTTAGAGGTCAAGATTCCAACTCGAGCAGCTGGCTTGATGCAGCTCGGTACCCTGTCCGAGGTGATCGGTCGGTATGCCACGGCGAGGAACTACGCGGACGGCCAAGCAACAAGCCAGCTCTCCCCGTACATCCGGCGACGGTTGGTGTTGGAGGAAGAGGTCCTGAAATTCGCCCGCTCGGTGGGCTCATTCTCGCAGGTCGAGAAGTTCGCTCAGGAGGTTGTCTGGCGGACCTATTGGAAGGGCTGGCTGGAGGCCCGTCCCGCTGTCTGGCAGGCATATCTCAGCCAACTGCAAACGCTCGACGAAACGCTGGCGGCGACCGACCGAGAACGTCTCGCTTGTGCGGTCGCCGGGACGACCGACATGCCTTACTTCAATGCGTGGTGCCACGAACTCACGTCCACCGGCTACCTGCACAACCATGTGCGAATGTGGTTCGCGAGCGTGTGGGTGTTCACCCTGCAGCTTCCGTGGGAGTTGGGCGCTCGCTTCTTTCTCGATCACCTCTTAGACGGCGACCCGGCGTCCAACACTCTGTCGTGGCGGTGGGTGGCCGGTCTGCAGACGCCGGGCAAGCATTACCTGGCCCGCAGTGAGAACATCGCCAAGTACATCAACGGGCTCTGGTTTCCGAAGCCAGGCGAGCTCAATGAATCCGCGAGGCCGCTGCCCGACGATGGTCTCTCCCGAGTGACCGCTACGATGCCGGCCTGTGGACCCGATGTTGATGTCTTGCAGCCGCGAGCCGTGCTCCTGCACGACGAGGATTGCGGACCGCTGCCTGACGACTGGGCGGGAGTTCCTGCCCTTCGGTATGCAGTCGCGACGCGTCCGCACCACTGCCCGAGCCAGTTGGTCGAAGCGTGGGTGGCCGGGGCGTGTGCCGACGCCGACTTGCGCGCTGGAGCCGTTAAGTATGCCAACGATGTGGAGCAAGTGTCCGATTGGTGTCGGGCCAACGGAACGGTCGAGTTGTGGGCTGTCCGTCCCCTCACTGGATTTGTCGCAGCTGCGTTGGCCGCACTCTCCGTTAGACTCGCAAAGAGCGGCGTGAAGCTGCGGTATGCCGACCGTGGCCACGACCTCGCCTTCTTTCGACTAGCAACTAAAGGGTTCTTCCCGTTCTGGAATGCAGCCGCGGGCATCCTTCGAAAGCAGTGGACTTAACCTCGCGTGAATCGGACGCCCACTCAACTCGACAAACCGACCCGGGAACAAAGCCGACATGTCAACTGCCGCTCTGATCTACCCTCACCAACTGTTCGACCCACACCCGACCGTCCCAGGGGCTGACGTGGTGTTTCTCGTGGAAGATCCGCTGCTCTTCCAGCAGTATGCGTTTCACAGACAGAAGCTGATGCTGCACCGGGCGACCATGAAGCGTTACGCCCACGAGGTATATCCCCAAGCCCGGTACGTCGACGCCCATCAACTCGAACAAACCGGCGGCATCGTCGCCCTCGTGAAGCAGGCGAAGTGCGACACCATCCGGGTGGTCGATCCGAACGACGACTGGTTGCAGACTCGTCTGGCCGCTGCCTGTGCCTCCGCTCGCGTGAAGCTCATTGTTCTCGACGACCCCCACACTCTCACTCCACAGACCGAGATAGACGACTTTGCTTCCGGCAAGGGCAAGCTGTTCTTCACCAACTTTTACATTCGCCAACGGAAGCGGTTAAAGATCCTGCTCGAACCCGATGGCAAGCCCATCGGCGGCAAGTGGAGTTTCGATGCCGAGAACCGCAAGAAGCTGCCAGCGACAGTCCGCCCACCTCGGCCTGCGTGGCCCACGGAGAACGAGTTTGTCCGCGAGGCTCGCGCGTACGTGCGGGCCAACTTCCCCGACGCCCCCGGATCGGACGCCACGTTCGCGTACCCCACCTCGGCCACGGAAGCGCGGGCCTGGCTTCACGACTTCCTCGAACATCGGTTCACCAACTTCGGCCTGTACGAGGACGCCATCTCGACCCGCGAGCAGGTGCTGTTCCACTCCGTCCTGACCCCGGCGCTGAACGTAGGATTGTTGTCACCCACGGAGGTGGCCGACGCAGCCTTGGTTTACAAGGACCACGTCCCGCTCAACTCGCTCGAAGGGTTCGTCCGCCAGGTGATTGGCTGGCGGGAGTTTGTGCGACTGGTCTACCGCACACGCGGTCGGCAGCAACGGACCCGCAACTATTGGGAATACACCCGTCCGATCCCGGCGGCATTTTATGACGGAACCACCGGCATCGAGCCGGTGGACCACGTCATCCGCAATGTGCTCGACACCGCCTATTGCCACCACATCGAGCGGCTCATGATCCTCGGCAACTTCCTGCTGCTGTGCGACGTGGCTCCGAACGCTGTCTACCAATGGTTCATGGAATTGTTTATCGACGCGTATGACTGGGTGATGGTGCCCAACGTGTATGGTATGAGCCAGTTTGCCGACGGCGGAGGAATGACCACTAAGCCCTACATCAGCGGCAGCAGCTACGTCTTGAAAATGAGCGACTTCAAGAAGGGGCCGTGGTGTGCCGTGTGGGACGGACTGTACTGGAGGTTCGTCGATCGGCATGCCGACTTCTTCCGCTCCAACCCGCGCCTGTCAGTGATGGTCGGGATGCGCGACAAGATGGGCAGCAAGCTGACCGAGCACCTGCGAGTGGCAGATGACTTCCTGGCGAAGTTGGGATAGCACTTCGCGATCGGGATTATTCGAGTATCCCCGTCCCTGTCGGATGCCGAGGACGCTGTCAAGAGATTTTGCTGGACGTATGGAGGAACGCCAACCACTGTCGAGGGGACATGGCCAGTGAGGTGACTTTCGTGGCCCTGTTGGACGGAGTCTGCCGAGCAGCGATCGCTTTCACTCGATTGAGGTCCTGGTGAATCGACAGCGGCTGGCCAGACGCGAATCGCTGATTTCCCTCGATCAATCGTGCGAGGGCTTCTTGCGGAGTCGCAGGTGACTCTTCCAATTCGTCGTTCGCGAGTGTGGGACTCGACAAACTCGTAATCGCCAGGGAACCGAGTGCGGCCAGCCCCCCTGCGTGGAACAGGCGCCTCCGATTCCATGCTGCCGAATTCGTGGCCGAATGGGGTGAGTCAGACATACTTCTCTCCTCGAACGACAGACACGGGGCTGATGTAGGCAATCACTGCAAACTGCGGGAAGTATTCGACAGTGAGCACCTCCAGGAGCTTGTCGGCCACCGCAGCTGACACGATGGTTTCCAACTTGATATTGGCTCCGAGCAGCTCGCTGACGCGGCGATGGCGAGAGCCACAGCCCTCGCATTCGGTGACGGTGTGGCCCTTCGCTCCGGCTTGATCCAGTTCATCAATCAGGCGATCTTTCAGAATCGCCTCAGCGACGATGGTGAGCAGCGTGAGTGGTGTGGTGTGCATGTTGCATACTCCTGAACATGGGGAGAGGGGATTCGGATGCCGATAAGAACTACTGGCCTGCGATCGTCTTCGCCATGTAGAAGTAGATCGGGATGCCCAGCACGATGTTGAATGGAAACGTGATCGCCAGGGCCGAGGTCAAGTAGTAGGTCGGATTCGCATCGGGCAGAGTCATTCGCACGGCAGGGGGAGCTGCGATATAGGAGGCACTAGCCGACATCGCGCCCAGGACGGTCGCACCTCCGACGGAAAGCCCCGCCCAGTGCCCGGCCAGCACCCCGAGAGTTCCATGAATCACTGGCATGATCGTACCAAAGGCGAGGAGGAACAGACCCACGGATTTCAGGTCTCCCAGTCGCGAGCCTGCCGCGAGACCCATCTCCAACAGGAACAGTGTGAGGGCCCCTTTGAACATCCCTTCGAAGAAGGGCTTGACCGGTTCGTACGACTTCTCACCCATCATGAAGCCGATGATTAATCCACCGACCATCAGGATCATCGAGCGACCCGTCAGCACCTCATGCAGGACTGCCGAAGTCGGGCGGGCGGGATGTGCGGGCTCTCCGCTCTCCTTTTTGCGGGCTGCAGTTTGCTTCGCGGTCTGGATCGCTCCAATCGCCAAGGCGATCTGGATTCCGGGACTCTCCATCAGCGTCACGAGCGTCGGCATAAACCCCTCAGCGGGGTAGTTCAAAGTCTGCACGAACTGCTGAGCCGCGATGAATGTCACCGCAGACACCGATCCATAATGAGCAGCGATCCCCGCCGCATCCGACGTACTGAATCTTCCGATTCGACGCAGTACCAAATATGAAGTGATGGGAGTCAGAACCCCCAAACCGAGCGTCACCATGACCGGCCAAAACACATCCCTCAGCGTACTGTGAGACAGCTCCACGCCCCCTTTTAGTCCCAAGGCCAAGAGCAGGTAGATCGACAACGAGGCATACAACTCTCGCGGAATTGACAGTTCGCTTCGCACGAGCCGGGAGACAATTCCCAGCACAAACGCGAGAGACAACGGTGAGCAGAGATTGATCCGCAAGACTTCAAGCATGGCATCCTCTTTCGCTGGCTGGTAGAATATACGCAGACAGATACGCGAAACACGGTTCGTGTATTTGTAGTCACGTATCATCGTGCGTGCAAGGCCGCGTTCATGAAAAAGCTTTCCAAGTCCCCGAAAGAGGCGACGGGCCCTGTCTCCAGGGGGCTGGCCGTCGCTGTGTCCCTGCCAGCTGGTTGGACGTTCCTGACCAATCACACGCATGTGCTGCTGTGCCTGTATCGCCAGCCAGATCAGCGGTTACGTGATGTCGCCTTGGCCGTTGGAATCACCGAACGCATGGTGCAGCGGATCGTCGCCGAACTGGTCGAAGCGGGTTATCTGCATATTCATAAAGAGGGCCGGTGTAATCGATATACCGTCACGTCCAACCTTCAGCTGCGCCATCCGCTGGAGATGCAGCACTCGATTGGTGAACTGCTTGAGGTTCTGAGCGGGGATATCGAAGAGTCATGACTCCCGGCTGGGAGGCAGGACCGCGAGAAGTCACCGGGACGACAAAGCCGAAAGAGGTTATCGCAGCGAGAGGTTTATCAGAAAGAAATAGGGGTAGAGAGGACTCATTGGGATGAGTCCCCCTTCCTCCAAACTGGACGGGCGGGCCCCTTCGAAGGGTGAACCCGATGGGAATGCAGATGAAGTCAACGAGGACATACTGAGTCCGCCGCTGGACTGTGAGTCCGCTGCCATGCCAACAGCCCGCTGCTTATTGGACCGCTGCCGGGGCGGCAGGAGGCACGACCACCGCTGGCTTCAATCGAATAAGGACTTCGTTCCGGCGCAATGGCCCAGGAGTGAACGGCGAATCGTACCCCGCTCGCTCAGCTGCTCCCTCGGTTTGCAGGCCCCGTGCTTTCAGCCACGCCCGGAGCTTCGCTTCATTGGCCTCCGCTTTCTTGGCATCCATGACGCCGGAGAAGCGCACAACGGCGAAGCGTCCTCCCGCTCGTTTCAAAATTGTGACATTCGAGGCACTCGGTGCCGGAGCTCCAGCTTGTGCGACCTTCGCAGGCAGAACGAAACCCATCTTGCCTTTTGACTCGAGGCTTCCCGGTTCCATGAAGACCGGTGTGGTCATCTCCATCTTTTGGCTCGATTCATTCTTCCCACTGATGTAGCCAAACAGTCGCATGAAACTCCCGTCGTTGCCACGAGCTTCGAAATTCGATTCCGTGGATGCCAGAATCAGATCGGGATACTCTCGAATCTCGATGTTTCCGTCGGCTTCGATGACATCGTACGCCGCGGATTCATAGCCAGCACGAGCGGTGACGCTCCAAGCGAAGACTCCCAAGACGACCAGACATCCGATTGCCCACATGTAGAACATTCGCTTTCGCACCGTGATCTCTCCAGTCGAATCCTTTGTCGTTCTCATTAATACAGTCTAGATCGAATTGATCTCGGGACCAGTACGGAAACTCAATCAGTGAAGTTGTCCCGTCTTGTGGGGGATGTTGAGAGCATCGATAGCGGTCGACCGTTTACGATTGATCCCGTCTCTCAAGGTCCCGCGTCTGGCTTCAGTGGAGAATCCGACTCCGGCTGTGGAGCGCGGTTGAAAAGTGCAAACACGACGAGTCTCTCAACCGGATGCCCCACTGCACGCAATTGTTTGGAACGCGAGCCTCAATCAATTTTCGGTTGACACCTCTCACGGGTAAGTGCACACATATGCACTTCCCCGTGAGGACGTGCCATGATTGCTGCCACGCCCGCCGAAAGACATCGGTTTTCGCAGACAGATGACACCGGTCCAACTCCGTCGCCGCTGGAGTATTCACTCCGCGAGGCGTGTTTGCCGGAGTTGAATGCTCGGTTGCGGGCGGAGGGGTTTGAGCCGCCGGGAAAGGGGCTGGCGGCCTGGGTGCGGTTGGCTCGGATCGTGCAGGTGGATGCCGCGAGCATCACAGTCGACGAACTGGTGGAAGAAGCCTGTGCTTGGGCGGAGCGAGTGCGTGTGACAGAGCGGATTCGGATGCGGATGGGCGGCACCTCGGAAGTTGGCGAACTTCAAATAGGGCAGGCGTACGACGAGAACTCGGTAGCGTCCAGTCCCCCGAGAATCTGATTCAAGCCTGACGGTCGCCCGTCATCTTGAATCAACTACTGATTGCTGGTCAGCATGAGGTTGGCTGAGGATCCTGATGATCCGGGATCAGTGGTCGTGATCCTGAGCCAGGGCGGCGCGATAGATGGCGCGGGCTTGGAAGTAGTCGAGCAGCGCGTCGACTTCGGTCTCAGCGGCCTCGGCGGCTTGTTGCTCGCGGAGGTTCACTAATAGGAGGTCGGAGCTGCCGGCGTCGAACTTCTTCTGCTCGACTTCGGCCATGTAACGGGCCAGACGAACGGACTCGCGGGCTTTTCCGACGCGCTGCCAGGCGGCGCTGAGAGCGGCGTGAGTTGACTGGATCTCGGTGGCGATCTTGTCCTCCAGCATCCTCCTCTTGGCGATGATCTGCGAAACCTTGGCCTCGATGGCTGACATCTTGCCGCGGGCTTTACGCCGCTGGATCGGCACTTCGGCGTAGATCCCCGCTTCGAGTTCAAACGGGCCTTTGTCGTTTTTACTGCTGGTCGGCGTTCCGCTGTCCTGTGAGCCGGTCACGAGGGCATCGAGTTGGGGCCGAAAATCATTTTGAGCTGAGGCGTAGTCCACATCGATCTCGCGACGAAGAATGTCGATGGCCTGTAGCTCTGGACGCATGTTCAGTGCGATCTGGATGTCGATGCTCATCTGCTCATCGCTGACGGGTTCGGGCTCCGGGAACTGCGGAATCCATTCGGTGGCCGGTATCACCGGTCGTCCGTAATCATCTCGATAGTACAGTGAGAGTTTCACAGCTGACTGCGTCGACTTGCGAGCGGCGTCGATGACCTTGGCCTCGCGGGAGACAATGATCCGCTGATTGTCGTCGGCATCAGGAGGGTCAAGATCTCCGGCTTTGACACGAATTCGAATCCCTTCATTGCGATTCACCGCCAGAGTCAACAGACGGTCCGCGATGTCTTGCTTCTGTCCGGCCGCGACCCAGTCCCAGTATTGCAGCGAGCCGTCGCGGACGAATTCGATCAGCTGGGCTTGAATCTCTGGTTCGGTCCGGTCGCGAGCATAGGTGGCTTTCCAGAGTTCAGCGCGGCGGGCGTCGATCTGACGGTTACGGGCGAGCGGGACTTGGATACCGCCCTTGAATTCACCGTTGCCGTTCGTCTGTCGCTCCTGATACCACGGCTCAAAGTTCCCGCGTCCGACACGGTAGCCGCCGAAGACTTCCGCACCGCCGTAGAGCGGCTGGCTGACTCCGATACTGTTGCGATTCGTCTGGTAGAACCCGAGAGCCCCGTTCTCCGAGGCGGCCTTCAGTTTGGTGTCAAAGTTGCCGTTGGCGGAGAGGATCTCTCCGTTCGCGACGTTCCGCTGAAAGCGGGCCGCTTCGAGCAATGGGAAGTTGGCATACACCGAAGAAACCACGGCCCCGAGTTCTAACGTGGACGGCGGCGGGTTCTCCACTTCATCGAGTGCCGTATCTTTAACGCTAGCAGCGGGCAGCGCGTCCGTCTCATTCGGAATCGCTTCGGCTTCCGGAGAGTCTGGCGAGCCCAACTCGAACTCGACTTCCTGAATCTCGGCGTGCTCAGCCTCAGTGGGTTCGACTGAGTCTATTTGAGTCGACATTACGTTTTTAGAAGAAGCAGCTTTCGATGAGCTGGCCGACAAATGCTGACGCACTCCAGCACAGCCGACCAAGCTGATCCCCAGGATCACCAGAATGGAACTTCCGTGTCTCATCTCGACAGGTGCTTGCTAGCAAGTCTTCACGAGTCAGCGATGGGGGAATCCATTCCCTCGTACTGAGACGTCCTTTGTTCTTCGTCTAGCGGAGTTCATTCCGGATAACAATCCGCGACCGTGCTCGTCGACATTCACAAAGCAAGTGACACGTTCGGAATGTCTGTCAAAGGCTTCCAGAGATCACTATTTCTTGGACTTTCCTCCGGGATTCCCTTCAGAATCGGGCATCGCGACCGTCGGCGGAAAGCCGTTCATTTTCCGCCAGAGTTCGTACCAAAGCGGGACTTGCTCCAGCAGAATGAATCCGTTGGCTCGCACTCCCTGCCGCAAATACTGCTCGTTCGGCCAAGCTGCCTCGTCTTTGTCGGGGAGGACGACAACGCGGAACTCACCTTTCCCGTTGTCGGTCGAGTCGACGGACACAACGTTCGCCCCGAAGGTCCCCACGGCGACCGATGGCCACCCCGCGAACTGCACGGCTGGCCAGCCCTCGAATTGCAATCGGACGTGGCTACCTGGTGTGATCAGCGGAGCATCGACGCCCTTGACCCACAGTTGGACCGCGCGCTCGGCAGTGTCGGGAACGATGACGCAGAGCGGTTCCCCCTCTTTGACCATCTCTGTGCCTTCGTTCGCAAGCAGACGCAGGATAAACCCGTCGCGCGGGGCCACGACGACCTGCGTCTCCTGCTGGGCCACTTTGATCTTCTTGTCAGTCAGATCATTCTCAGACTCGAGGTAACCCTTTCGAGCCTTCTCGATATCGCCATCGACCTTTGAGATGTCTTGCCGCGCTTTCTCTTCGTAGGCCCGGACTTGATCGACCTTGCTCTGGGCCTCTTCCCGCTTGGCATCGCGTTCCTTTTCTTTGCCTTTGATTTCACTGGCGGCGGCTTCCGCGTTCTTCTTGGCCGCTTCGACCTTCGCCTTGGCCGAGCGGTACTTCTGATCGGCCTGCTGCAGCTTTTGCTCCGAGACGATCTTCTGCTCAAACAGGGTGTTCTGGCGATTAAAATCGGCTTCGTCCTGGGCCAGAATGGCTTCGGTCTCGACCACCTTTTGAAGCTCCGATTCGTACTTCGACATGGCCGCCTGGACGAAGAGGTCCGCAGCCTCGACCGTCGAATCGCGAGCGGCCATCATCTGATCGACCTGTCGTTCGTAAGAACTGACCACTTCTTCAGCAGATCCCCGTTGCTTTTCGGTCGCCTTCAATTCGTTGAGAGCCGCTGTGACTTTTTCGTTCGACTGACTGAGCTGGTCTTTGAGTCGACTGAGGTAGTTCGCATCGACATCCTGGATCTCCGCAATCATCTGTCCTTTTTTGACGTGAGAGTTCTCGCGCAGCCCCTCGCCCCAGGCGACGATCCGCCCTTTGATGGGAGCCTCGACCGTCTGCTGCCGATCGAGCGGTGCAAAGGCGATGACCGTTCCCTTCCCAGCGACCGTCTGTTGCCACGGGGCCACGATGACGAACCATAATCCCACAACCAGCAAGACCATGAGACAGCGTCCCACCCAGCGGGCCAAACGCGAACTCTTCGCGAGCCGCAACGCGGGCAGGTCGACCGGAGTCGGTGAAAGTTCAGGCGGATTTCGAAGAGCAGTCGCCATCATTGCATCCCATCTGATCAAGATCAAAAATCAAGACTCAGTTGCACAGAGTCAATCTCAGTCGCAGCCCAGTCGAATCTGTCTGCCACAGGCTTCTCTCAACTTCTGACGTCCACTGACGAGGATCAACACTCGGCTCGGATCGGACATCAACCCCGAGGCGATCAATCCTTCGACCTCCTCATCGCTGAGCGAGTCCAGCTCCCCATCCACCAGAAGCAGTCGCGGATGAGCGGCCAGCGCTCTCGCAAAAATGAGTCGCGTGACTTCCGTTCGCGAGAGTGGGCTGCCGTTGACCGCCAACTGGCAGCGAATCCCCAGCGGCAAGGAATTGATCCGCTGCTCCAAACGCAC
>JAYSUV010000217.1:0-15263 GCA_043718945.1 Planctomycetota bacterium | reverse complement strand
ATTTTCTGATAAGGGTGGGATAAAGCCCACGCTACCACTCCTCGTCGCGGAAAGCTGCGAGTATCGCAGGCACTTTCTGGAGTTGTCTCCGCGTGTGGTGGGGCAGCTGGGGATCGAGCCCGACCACTTTGACTGTTTCCCGACATTTGATCTGGCACTCGCGACCTACCGCGAGTTTATCGAGCGAATCCCCGCCGATGGTCTGCTCGTGGCCAACCTCGATTGCGAGGCGACCCAGTCAATCCTCTCGGCTTGCCCCTCTCGCCAGGTCTTCGTCTCCACCACCGACGAGGCAGCTGACTACTTCGTCGAGCGGGTCGAGACCACCCCGGCCGGGCTGTCTCTCACGGCGCGGCTCCCCGATCAATCAACGCTCGGCATCGAATGCCCGCTGTGGGGCAACCACCACGCCATCAACATTGTGACAGCGCTGGCCATCGCCCTCGAACATGGTGTGTCACCCGCCATCTGCCGCGCGGCGTGTGCTACGTTTGCCGGAATCGGACGCCGCTTCCAGCATCGTGGCGACTGGAACGGCGTCACCTGGATCGATGACTACGCCCACCACCCGACGGCGGTAAGGGCTGTGCTGGATGCGACGCGTGACCGCTTCCCGGGGCGGCGGGTCTGGTGTGTGTTTCAGCCGCATCAGGTCTCTCGAACGCGCGAACTGGCTGCGGGCTTCGTCACCGCATTGCGACGGGCGGACGGGGTTCTGGTACTGCCGGTGTTTGGGGCCAGAGAATCGCTCGGCACAGAGCAGAAAGACCTCGCTCGTCAACTGGTGGAGGGGGTCCACCGTCTGGGAGTCGCCGCTCATTTTGTCGCTGACCTTGACCACACGCGAACCACATTGGAGACTCACACGCGGCCCGGCGACGTCGTGTTGACTGTCGGGGCCGGGGACATCGATCGCATCTACTATGAGCTCACTGGACGACTTCAAACACATCACGCGTCATGACGAGCCGCTGGCTCCGCTCACCTGGCTGAAGGTCGGCGGTCCGGCGCAGCGTCTGATCGAGCCGCGCTCCGTCGACGAGTTGTTCGCGGTGGTCCGCACCTGCCACGAGAATGGCGTCACGGTCCACATGCTGGGCGGCGGCTCGAACCTGCTCGTTCGTGATGAGGGGGTCAGCGGGGTGGTGATTCGACTCTCCGATCCGTGCTTTGCTCCGGTGGCCATCGAGGGCCAACGCCTGCGAGCGGGCGGCGGGGCCGCGCTCTCGCACGTCATCTCCGAGTCAGTCAAGGCCGGGCTGGCCGGACTCGACACGCTCGTCGGCATCCCCGGCACCATCGCCGGAGCCCTTAAAGGGAACGCCGGAGGCCGCAACGGCGAGATCGGCGACCACCTGCACTCCGTCACAGTCATCACCGCTCAAGGCGAAAAGTTCATCCGCCAGGGCGACGAGCTCGTCTTCGAATACCGCCACAGCAGCATCAACGAACTCTGCGTCATTGAGGCCGAATTCGAACTCACCGCTGACAAACCGGATGACATCGCCGAACGCATCCGCAAGCTGTGGGTCATGAAGAAATCGACCCAGCCGCTCTCGCACCAATCGGCGGGCTGCGTGTTCAAGAACCCGCGCGGGCTGAGTGCGGGAGCGTTGATCGAGCAGGCGGGTCTGAAGGGGATGAAGATCGGCCAGTGCGAGGTCAGCGACCGCCACGGCAACTTTATCATCACCGAACCGGGGGCGAAGTCGGCGGATGTGCTGAAGCTGATCGATGTCATGCGGACCAAGGTGGCCGAGGCGCATGGCGTAGAACTGGAACTGGAACTCCAGGTCTGGTAACGGCCGCTCAAGTTTTATTGCTCGCGGTCCAGATTGAGCCGTAGGGCGGATGTCATCGTCCGTGACTCCCTGAAGTTTTCGACACGGACGGACGAAGACGTTCGTCCTACCAAATGTTTCATTTCTCCGAGCGCCAAGTACGATCGCAACTTGAGTGTTTTGGCTTACATACGCGGAAAAAGTACATTTGACTTTTCCGATTACGTCGCACGTATCAGCTTTGCGGAATGTATTTCCTGAAACGTCGATAGCGAACCGGCAGGCCAGCAATTCGAGAAGTCCCGGATGGTCGATACGGCGTAGGGATGAAATGGTCTGATGCTCAAGGATGAGTGAATGATGACTTCTGCAAAGCTCTCGACTGGCCGCACTGCCGCACTGTTGACCGTGCTGGTTCTCGGCGTTTGCACCTCCACTGCGTTTGCTCAGTTCGGCCCCGTGATGAGTGCCGCCGGACCGATCAACCGGTCGATGGGCGGGGCCTCGACAGCGGCTCCACTGTCAGCTGCGGGCGCGTTGATGTGGAACCCGGCGACCCTTTCGGGATTACAGCGGAATGAATTGGAAGTCGGGGCTGAGCTGATCTTCCCGCATGCCAGCGTATCTTCATTCTATCCGGCGAACACCTTTGGTCCTGGGGCACCTCCGATCGATCTGTCCGGCCAATCGGCGAGTGAAGATTCGGTGTTTGCCATGCCGACCATCGCTCTGGCGTTTCGTCCCGAGAATTCGGACTTCACGTTTGGATTTGGGGCCTTTGCCGTGGCGGGCTTCGGCCTCGATTACGCGGGCAGCATCACCAATCCCCTCCTCACTCCGCCCCCACCCGTCGGGCTCGGCTTTGGACCGGTCTTTTCTCAATACCAAGTGCTCCAGCTGGCCCCGGCGCTGGTTTACGATGTGACGGACGAGCTCTCCATCTCGGTCAGTCCGCTACTAGATATCGGTTCCGCCCAACTCGACCCGGCGAGCATCGCAGCCCCCGATGATGCCAACGGGGACGGGTTCGCGACCTACCCGAGCGGGACTCATTCGCAGCAGTCGTGGGGAGCTGGTTTCAGCCTGGGGGCGTACTACCAGACCGAGATCTGGGGCTTCGGGGCCTGCTACAAGAGTCCCCAATGGTTCCAGGACTACCGCTTCAATTCCGCCAATGAACTCGGCGTCCCGCAGTCGTTCGGGTTCGATCTGGACATCCCCTCCATCGTGTCGATCGGCACGTCGTATCAAGGGATCGAGCGTCTGTTGCTGGCGGCCGATTTACGGTATCTCGATTACGGCAATGCCGCCGGTTTCGGCGACTCGGGGTTCAGGCCGACGGGGGCTTTGCGTGGGATCGGTCTGCAAAGCATCTTCGCTGCGTCACTGGGAGCCCAGTATCAACTCACCAACGCGCTCTCGACCCGCATCGGTTACAGCTGGAGCGAGAACCCCGTCAGCGATAATCAGTCGTCCGCCAACGTCGCCTCGCCGCTGGTGATTCAGAACATGCTTTCGGCGGGTGGCAGTTACCAAGTCACCAGTGCTCTCTCCTTGTCGTTGGCGTATACGCACGCCTTTGAGAACTCCGTGTCGGGACCACTGGTTCTGCCCGTCGGTGCGATCCCCGGCACCCGGATCACCAACACCGCCTCGGTCGACATGCTGACCATCGGAGCCACGGTCAAGTTCTAAGGAATGGGTCCAAAACAACTTCCCGATTTGAATAGAAGGACTTGAACAGAAGGAAACGAAGATCACGAAGGGATCAATCCGACGACTCTTCGTCTCCTTCTGTTCAAATCGAATCGGGAAGTGGTTTTGGACCATGTCCTCAATGCCTCCCGACACAACTGAAAGCGGGGGCATGCGGCGAGCAGGGATTCGTCAGGATCCCAGCATTTTGTCCGCCTTCGCTTCTGTCGGGAGGCATTTAGGATGCGAGGCTGGCTCGGCACCGTAGATGTGAGTTGCGAATGGCTCGTAATGTTTGAGCATATGAGTCTGCGACTTGTTTGCCCCCCCCACTTCGCCTGTCTCGTCACCAGTTCCATGATGCGGTGTTCGGTGAATTCCAAACGCTGCCGTTCACCGCCTGTCGGCACTCGTTGAATCTCAGTCTTCTGGCTGAAGAATTGCGATGTCAGCAGTTTACAGAGGTGACACGATGTCACAGACCACCATCCGGTGATCCGAGTGCTTGGTCTGTTGAGCGTACACTTGCTTTGCAGCGAGGCTGACCCAAATCTGGTCGACGCGAAACAGTGGGTAATCGTTTGTCCCCGTGCCGCCGAAACCAATTCCACTCTGATGGAATGCATCACGAACCGCTGGCCCCAAGTCCGAGAGTGATCGGTCCAGCGGCACTGTATTGAAGTCTCCCCCCACGACACGATCGACCCAGGAATCGACTTCATGCAAGGCTTGGCTGACTTGCTGGAGTTCGAGGCGATGTGTGGCACGCCGGTCACGATGGTCTGCCCAAAATCCAGCTGTCCACGCATCGAGTCGCGACACCGGGGGAGTCAGTCGCAGGCTGATGCAGTGAAGCGGGCGGTGATCTGGAAAGGTCACGACTCCGGAAACAAAATGGGGATGAGGATCGAGCAGCCTCGGTTCGATTTTCCCATGCGTGAGGATGGCGGTGTCGAATCCCGCCAGAACCGAACCACGCTCGCCATACAGTTCAAACGCCATCTGTTGAAGCTCATCGGCTCCCGGAATTTCTTGCAGTAGCGCGATGTCTGGCTGGGCGGCTTTAAGGTCTTCGAGGCAGCGACTCGTGTTCGCGCAATTCAGACTGACCACTCGTAACGATGTCCCGCTGACTCGACGGAGGCTGACCCTCATGCTGACAGATCGCGAGAGAGACCGGACCTCCTCGACCCAGCCGATCGAGAAACAGAGCCAGATCAGAAGGAGGATTTTCGCCCATGTGGGCCGCCTCGTGCGAACAGCAGCAGCCACCCCTGCGAATCCCGGCAAGACCCAGAACCACGGCGGAACAAGAGTGAGTGCTGCCAGTATGTCGGGACGCACGATGCAGCCCAGAATTGCACCGATCAAGGGGCCGACCGCTAGTCCGACAAAACACCATGCCCCGAATCGCTTTCCTCGCGAGAGTGGAACTGCCAACGCGGGCTGATCGACTGGTGTGGAGGGCATGATCGGTCTTTCTTCCACCATCATCTCGCGACCAACTCGACCTGCATCGTGGCGAGTTCCATGATACGGTGTTCCGTGAACTCCCCGCGTTGCAATTCCCCGGTGAGGCGGCCTTCGCACAGCACCAGGATACGGTCGCACAACGTAATCAGCTCTGGCAGTTCACTGCTCGTCACGATCACCCCCAGCCCATCGCGGGCCAGCTTGTCAATCACACGGTACAGCTCGGCCTTGGCCCCGACATCGACCCCGCGTGTCGGGTCGTCGAGCAGTAGCACATCCGGGGCTGTCTTCAGCCAGCGGCCAATGATGCACTTCTGCTGATTGCCGCCCGAGAGGTTCGTAATCATCGACTCCGTACTCGCCGTCTTCACGCCGAGTTGCGAGATCGTCGCGGTCGCTGCGGTGCGTTCGGCACTGGAGCGGATGACCCCCAGCGAGGTCGACTCATTGAGCGTACAGAGGGTGATGTTCTCGCGCACGGTCATCTGCGAGAAGATGCCGACCCGCTTGCGGTCCTCGGTGACCATCGCGATTCCGGCCTCGACGGCTTGCGCGGGGTGCGTGAACCGGACCTCTGTCCCGTTGAGTAGGATCGTCCCCTGTGGAGGCACCGCAGAGGCACCGAACAGGCACTCCAGCAGCTCCGTCCGCCCGGCCCCCATCAGCCCCGCGATGCCGAGTACCTCACCGCGTTTCAGCGAGAGCGAGATGTTCTCCAGTCGCCACTTGCGAGCATGACCGTGCCTCGGCAGCGACAGCGACCGCACTTCGAGGACGGTCTCGGCGGGTGTCCGTCCCGCCGACAAGTCGGTGTTCTCGATCTCGCGCCCGACCATCAGATGCGTGATCTCGCGCGGGCTGGTGGCGGTCCGGTCGAGCGTCTTCACCACCTGCCCATCCCGCATCACCGTGATCCGGTCCGAGAGCCGGAACACCTCTTCCATCTTGTGCGAGATGTACAGAATGGTGACCCCGCTCGACCGCAGCTTCTGAATCACCCGGAACAGCCGCTCGACCTCCGTCTCGGTGAGAGCGCTGGTCGGCTCATCCATGATGAGGATCTCCGCCTTCCGCGAGAGAGCCTTGGCGATCTCGACCAATTGTTGGTCGCCGACGCGGAGTTCCCGGACCAGTTGGCTCGGAGAGATGTGCGAGTCGAGCTGCTTGAACAGACCCGCCGCCTCGACCTCCATCTGCCGATCATTGAGCAGTCCCCAGCCGCTGGTCAACTCGCGCCCGAGGAAGATATTGGCGGCGACCGTCAGCTCCTCGACCAGGTTCAACTCCTGGTGAATGATGCTGACGCCGCGCTCCTCGGCGTCGCGCGTACCGCTGAAATTCACGACCGATCCGTTAAGGAGGATCTGCCCCTCGTAGTCGGCATAGACCCCCGAGAGGATCTTCATCAGCGTGCTCTTGCCCGCTCCGTTCTCGCCGCAGATGGAGTGGAACTCCCCGCGCCGGACATCGAACGACACGTCCTGGAGCGCCACCACACCGGGGAACCGCTTGGTGATCTGCCGGATTTCGATCAGAGGGGATTCGGTCATGGGAGGTGGGGCATCTGCAAAGGAAGATGATCCCGACGTGGGGATTGGTAGAAGCAGTCTATTCCACGCCACTCCGTAGCAGAAGTCGTCAGACTTCTGCCGTCAGTCGGTCTGGTCGTCAGCGCTCGGCAGAATTCTTACGAATTCTGCTACCGGCCCGTCTTCTTCGACAACCCGCCAGAGTTGTCTATGATTCCGCGACCGCCATTGAGAGCTTCCCATCGGTACTCTCAGGGCGATCAACGGAAGGTCAATAGCGATGGCGGCAGATTCGAATTCAAGTTCATCCACTTCGGCCAGTGACGACAGCAGCTCGCAGCCGACCCTCTGGTCGCGGATCTCGCGGTGGGCGACGTGGGGAATCTGGGGCGCGATCGCGTTGTTTGTGATCAGTCAGCCGTTTCTGTGGGCGTGGGATTCCCCGGTCGGGGCGTCGCTGACGAACATGATCTCCACTTCGATGCTGATCGTCGGGATCCTGCTCGCGCTGCTGTGGGTGGCTGCGTTCTCTTCGTGGGAGGGAGTTGCCAAGGCCGCTGTGCTTGTTCCCGCACTGGCACTGATCGGTGGTTTCATCGCCTCGATCCGGAACGTGGACCTCAATGGAAACGTCGGATTGACGTTTGAATACCGCTGGCAGCCAACCCAGGCCGAGCGCATCGCCGCTCACAAGGCGAAGCTCGCTGCGGACGCGGTAAAGAAGAACGGGGCGGTGCCTGTGCCTGCGACAGATGACGCGACTTTTCTCCCGATGCTGACGCCCGAGGACATGCCCGCCTACCGAGGGATCAACCGCGACGGCATCGTCATCGGCCCCCAGATTCGCTCCGCCTGGGACACCGCTCCGCAACCGCTTTGGCAGCAACCGTGTGGCGGCGGGTACGCCTCGATGGCCATCATTGGCGATCTGCTGGTGACGATCGAACAGCGAGACGACAACGAGACGGTCCTCTGCTATCAAGCCAGCACCGGGCGAGAGCTGTGGAAGTACGAATACCCCGCCCGCTTCTGGGAGGGAATGGGCGGCCCCGGTCCGCGATCGACCCCGACGATCGATGGCGATCTGGTGTTTGTGCAGGGAGCGATGGGGGAACTGGTGTGCCTGGAACTGGCGACCGGCAAGCCTCGGTGGAAGAAAAATCTGTTGACGCAGTTTCAACTCCCCAACGCTCAGTGGGGGATGACCTGTTCTCCGCTCGTGGTTGAGAACCGGGTCATTGCCAACGCGGGGGGACGACGAGGCGACGGGTTGGTCGCGTTCGACCGCTCGACCGGAGATGTGCTATGGGCGGGAGCCGGGTTGAGCTTGCCTGTTACGGATTCTCCAGAAGCCGACACCGCAGCAACTCTCGAAGCGGACGACGTCGGTCATGCGAAGGTCCCCGAGTCGGGCCAGAACCGCCCCGGCTATAGCTCGCCGACACTCGTCACCATTCATGGCGTGCAACAGATCCTGAACTTTGATGGAACCGGCGTGCGTGGCTGCGATGTGGAGACCGGCAAGTCGCTCTGGTTCTACCAGCACAAAAACGGGGCTGCGGTCAATGCGGCTCAACCGATTCTGTTGGACGATGGGAGAGTCTTCATCTCCTGCAGCTACGGCGTCGGCTGTGCCATGGTCCAGGTGGCCTACGAAGGCGAGACGTGGAGTGCCACCAAACTCTGGGACAACAAGAATATGCGGTGCAAGATGACCAGTCCGGTCCTGTTCGAGGGCTACCTATACGGACTGGATGAGGGCTACCTGACCTGCCTCGATCCACAGACCGGCGACCGCAGCTGGAAACGCAGCCGTGAGGGGGCGTACCAGCATGGCCAACTCATGCTGACCAACGGGATCATTGTGGCCCTTTCTGAGGATGGCCGTTGCGTATTCGTGAAGCCCAACCCGCAGAAGCTGGAGGAGCTAGGAGAGTTTGCAGCGCTGTCGAGCGACTACAAGACCTGGAATCCGCCAGCCTTGGTGAGAGGGAAATTGTACGTTCGCAACCATCACGACATGGCGTGTTACGATTTGAACATGAAGTAGTACTCGCCGGACGTATGCATGTGCATCGCATTCCACAACTCAAACGCTCACGCTCCAAGTGGCAGTGCCACTTTTGGATCAATAATGCTGAGCACCTCCGGGGGAGAGCAGGGCGGACGGCCTGGGGCACCTGTATTGACGTATGAGTCTCTCATGGTTCACTCCAACCGCAGACCGCTGAAAACGACCATCTCCCGATAAGTTTTGGATTGATTCCAGGATTAAGCCGGACGCTCGCTGGGATGAGCCAACCTCCAGACCCCGGTGGCCACCAAGACGCTCAATACATTCGCCAGCATGTCGAGCGGATCCCAGCTTCGATTCTCGATTCCCAGCTGCGCAATTTCTGAAAGAATCCCGTGAATCAGTAAAGCGACTACAGCCCCGATTTCCGTGCGACGTCCGCAGCGTGTTGCAATGGATAAAACCGCGAAAGTCATTACGAGATATGCAGTCGCATGCGCCCCGTACCCAAAGATTGTGTTTGCCCGGATCGACCCCCAAACGCGCAGCACTCGGGTTAGCCTGGGAACCGAAGGATGGAGCAGGAGTGTGGTCCCCCCACACAACGCCAGGACCACCAGACTGGTCCGCGCCCATCCGACTGTTGAATTCGTTGAGTTCGACATAGTCGGCAGGATCGCAGGATGTGGCTCAGCCTGCCGCACGGTGGGCAAGTTCGCAGCAGTTTACGGCACCGGCTCTGACTGAGGAAAGACGGATTATTGAGAACGCCAATTCCGGTGCGAGGTCGCACAGGTGTTGAGTAATCGACGGTTTCGGAGAAATCGTCGACAGGAACGTGACCCGCCTCGCGAACTGAAGGATGCCGTTCGCGCGTTGAACCCAGCTGGCTTTGGATTATTCATGCCCATTCCGACTCTGACTGAGGGATCGATGGATCGCCAGACCAAGCGAACTTCGACAGCACCCAAGCTGGTGCTGGAACCGGTTCGTGAGAGTTCGCGGCTGGATTCACACCCGCTGGCAGCGGGACGATACTTGATCGGCTCTTCCCCCGAATGCGACATTGTGATCGCCATGGGCGGAGTCGCAGCGCAGCACTGCCTGATGATCGTCGGAGCGAACAAGACAATCGTCAAGGCGATCTCGCCGTTGACCTGGATTAACGATGGCCCATTGACCGAAGCCGTCCTCAAACATGGCGAGCGACTGATCCTGGGCCCGGTCGAACTCCGCACGCGGCGTCCCGAGGTCACCGAGTGGATCGAACTGCGAGAGTCAGAACCCGCACGGCCCGCTGCTGCGATCTCCTACGAGCCGCCGCAGATTGAAGAGCTGCTCGACCACGCGCGGCAACAATTGCAGTCGGTGATCGATGAGCCGCCCAGTCGGCCCGGGACTTGGGTCGAGGAACTCTCGCTGGCCGACGCCATCCTGTTGCACTCGGCAGCAGCGGAGCCAGCCTTACCGGCCCCGACTGTTCCTCCTGTTCAGGCACACGAGCGAGAGTTATTCGCTACGGCACAGCGTGAGCGACAACAGCAAGAAATGGAGTTCACGGAGCGATCCCGCGCACTCCAATACATGGGAACAGAACTGTCCACTCGGGAAGAACTGCTGCGGTCGCGAGAGACTGGCCTCGATGCGAGGCAATCGCAGGTGGAGCAGTGGCTGGCTGAGTTCGAGCCACGACAACAGGCACTCGCCGCCCAAGAGTACTCGCTGCAAGTGCGGAATGAGGCCGAGTCGACGGCCTCGCGGATGATCGCGGAGATGACGCGATCCTTGGAAGACGAGCAGCTGCGATTGCGACAGCTGGATGAGTCCGTACGCGAGCGGGTGTCTGAACTGGAGCGGCAGGCAGTGGCCCTCGCCGAGCGGACTCAGGCTCTGGGGGTTCAGGAGATTGAACTCCGGACACGAGCCGAAGCTCTGCCACAGCAGGCCCCAGCCGTTCAAACATTGGCTGCGGTCGCGCCCGTCGACACCAGCGCTGTCGAACTCCGCGAGGCCGCCGTGGCTCAGCGTGAAGCGATGCTGACCTCCTCGCTGTCGGCCCTGCAAACGACTCGGGAACAGATCACGCGAGAGGCGAGTGAACTGGAGCAGCGGTTCACGGAACTCCTCCATCGCGAGCAGTCCGTGCAGGGGCGTGAGACAGCTCTCGCGGAGCAGACGAGTCAGGCCGAGGCGAGCATCCGTGAAGCGACCGCCCTGTCGACGGGGCTCGCCGAGAGTGAGCAAGCCGTCGCCTCTTCGTTGGCCGTTGTGGCCGAACGTGAAGCCACCCTGCAACAGCGACGAACCGATGTCGACGGGCGCGAGCGGGAGCTGCGCGGCCTGCGGTCCGAGCTTGATATCCGAGAAGAATCTCTCAACCAGCAGTTCAGTCAGCTCCAACTGGATCGATCGACTCTGCGTGCCGCTCAGTCGAAGCTGCAACTGGCGGAGCAGTCGGCGAATCAGCGATTGGTGGATCTCGACTGGTCGAGCCAGCAGCGGACGAATGAGCGTGACGCGGAACTGGAACATCGCCGACAGGAGTTGGCGGCTCACGCGGCGGAGTGGGAGACGAAGTCGAGCGCGATGCGAGAGCAGATCGCCTTGATGGAAGCCCGTCAAGAGGAGCTGGAATCACATGCTCAAGACTTGGCGGAACGGGAACAGACGCTGGCGGACTCAGCTCGCCTGCTAACCGAGCGCGAGCGGGAACTCACCGAGGCTCTCTCCCAGTTCGAACTCTCTCAGGCCGCGAACACTGATCAGACACCGCACGAGAACGTCACGGATATTTCCGTCGACCGAACCGAGATCGACAACGAATGGCAGTCGCTGGCTGCAGAACGCGCCCGGCTGGCCTCCGAGCGGCATGAATTCGATGAGACTCGTGCGGCGGTTCTGGCGAAAAAACAGGACGCTCGTGACCCAGAGTTCGGTACGGCGGATGTCACCAGTCAACTGCTGGCTCTCGTCTCAGAACGTCAGTCGCTGGCTCAGCTTCGTGAAGCACTCCTGCGGGAACAGCAGGAACTGCGAGGAGAACGTGAGGCGATCCGAACCGCACGTGATCAGTTCGATCTGGACCATGAGCAGCTGCTGGCGATCAAAGGTGAGTCTTCGAGCGAGCGCGACACGTACCTTCTGGAGCGGCAGGGTCTGATCACGGAGCGTCAATCGTTTCAGGATCGTGAACGTCAGATTCAGCAGGCCGAAACGGAGGTCGAGCAACTTCGACTCGAAGCCGCCCAGCTACAGACGGAGGCTGAGACCACGAAGCATCAGATGACCACCCAGCGTGTGCATCTGGACGAGGAATGGGCGTCGCTGCGGCAAGAGCGAGCCGAACACAAGCGGGCCGAGGCGGAACTGGATGTGCAGCGAGAGGAGCTGACCCTCCTGGCCCAGCAGTTGACGGACCTGCAAGTGGAGGGCGAAGAGGCGTTTTCCGAACCGGCGAAGACCATCCATTCGCCACTGGAGCTGGTGCTCGACAAGCAGTCCGTTGCCAGCATCGACACTGCGAGAGTTCCGGCGAGTTCGGAGTCTGTCGATGTCCCCGCGGACCAGGGCTCTGACACGGAGTCCGTGGACCCCTTGGCCGGCTTCGCCAGCTTCTCATCGATCGGAGCCGAGGTCGACGACGACCTGCCTCCGGAGATCGCAGCTCTTCTGCAGAAGTCGATCGGCTCAGTGCCTCCCGTAGTGGACCGGTCAGCGGGCACATCGTCCCTCGAATCCAAACGTCCTGTGATGGTCTCGGGAAACTCCCCGATTGATGTCCGAGAAGAACAGCGGCTGCTCGATCTGCTCGGTCGCTCGTCGGAGTCCTTTGTCGACGCAGCACTGGCGAATGCGGTGGGCGAGACAGAGACGTACGAAGTCGTTGAGGACGAGGTGGAGTCCGAAACGGCTCTGTCGACAGAATGGGACGGCGATCGCGGCGAGGCGGGAAGGAACTCGCTTGAGGACGACCACCGCGAGCCAGATCCCGTTGAGATTAAAGAGGGGATCCCCGAGCCTCGTCAGGGCCGATCGCGTGCATTGCACGAGACAGCGGACCGAGCGGTCAGCCCGGAGACGACCCCCGCTGCGGTAGAACTGCGATCTCGACTCTCCGATATGTTCGGGATCGATCTCAGTCGGTTGCGTCAACCTAGCCCGCAGCACACAGATGAGATCCCGCCGCCCCCCGAGGAGTCGATGGAGGAGGAACAGGCTCCATTCGATGACTCGTACGAACCGGAGCAGGCAGAGCAGGAGATCGAAGCGGAACAGACCCCGGAACCCGCTTCCACGATCGACGAGTCGCTGGATCCCGTAGCAGCCTACATGGAGCAACTGCTGGCTCGCACCCGCAAGTCGCGGGACTCCGGTCAGTCGAAGGCGGAGCCGGTGGCCCCCAAACCGGTGATGCCAGTCATTGTCCGTGAAGAGCCCAAGATTCAACAGCTCCCGGACCCCGAACCAGTACCCGAACCCGTCCGACAGACCCGCAAGCTCGAAGCTGTGGACAAGCAGGCCATGCGGGCCAATCTGGACTCCTTCCGCACGATTGCGAACACCCGGGCGCGGTCCGATGTGGCACGCTCGGAATTGCGGCGACTGAAGATCACCGAGAAGTTAAAGCAGGTCTTCCTCGCGATCAGTGGCGGGATCGCCTTAATTCTGATCAGCACTGAACTGTGGACGACGCGCCGTTACCGCCTGGAAATGTCAGCCGCCCTGCTCGCGACGGCCTTTCTGGGATGGGACTACTTCCGCACGCAGAAACGTTTGAGAGAGCTGGAATCGATTGCACCGCCGGAACTGGATACTCCGGACGAGGATACGGAAAGTGAAGGGGCATAAGGGCCAGCGGAAACTGCCCCGACAGACTTCCGAAGTCTCCCAGAGACTTCCGATGGAGTGTGGTCGCCATTCGACACAAGGCTCAAGTCTTCAGCCCCGCTCGCATGACTCAAGCCTCCGCTGCCTGCCCCCGACGCTCCGTTCCTCAGCCCGCTTTATCCCGAAGGGATTCCAGCCAATAGCCGGTGGTGAGCGCAGCGTCACCACCGGTTCACAACGCCCGAGCCAGCCTATCCCGAAGGGATTGCAGCCCTCCGCATCGAGACTCTGACGCGGAGGCTGGAATCCCTTTGGGATACGGGAGCCTGCTGGATCGCGAACCGGTGGTTTTCGCTGCGCTCGACCACCGGCTATGGGCTGCGACCCCAGCGGGGTGGAAGAGTGGGCGAGAAGCCCACGGGTTTCTGCGGACATTGGCGACCACACTCCTTCCGAAGTCTGGGAACCAAACGCCGTATTTAGAGCGTTTTCGAAATCTGTCTTCAGTTCGTACAGAGAGGAATGTCTGTGCCACTGACCAGTGGGGCAGACATTCCTGTCTGCCTCTCCTGAACACCAATTCTGAAACTGCTCTAGTTCCTTCTCAGTGGCCGTGATGCCCATGCCCCCGCTCTTGCAACGTCGTCGGGGCTCCGAGCAGACCGAGAATCCCCAGCCCGTAAAACGTGTATTCCACATCGGCGATCGTGTCCCACTCCGCAGCCCGGAACCCGCCGGTCGGCAGTTCCAGATTCTTCTCGACATACAGCCGTAAAATCGGCGGGTCGACGAGGGCCGCCACCTCGATATCCTGAGCGGTCAGCACTGCCGTGAACGTCGACAGACCATCGGCAATCGGAATTCGGCTGTTGGCCAGGAATGCCGCATCATCAGTGCGGACATCGACCAGAAAAGCCGCGATGTCTTCTCGCAATTCAGCATCCACCCGCCCCTGCATGTGCAACAACGCACACGCCGCAGCTGTCGGGTTCGTTCCGCTGCGTTTCATCGGAGCAATCTCAACAAAGCCGCCGTCATCGCGCTGTCGGTCGTAAATAAACTGGGTGAGGGCATTCGGCCTCGGCACCGTTTTACCGAGCAACTGATACGTCAGCACCACGAGGAATGAGTGGTAAGTGCTGCTCGTCGCCACTTCGGTCCCCTTGGCGTAGCCGCCGTCCTTCATTCGCAGCGATTCCAGCTTGGCGGCGATCTGCTCCGGCCAGTCGGCGGGCTCGGCGGCCAGCGGGTCGTCTCCCCCAGCCAATTGAATCATGGCCGACATTGACAACCAGTTCATCAGGTCGATGACTCCCAGCGTTCGCCAGTCAAAGGTCCGTAAGTATTGGTGGACCCGCGAGGCCATCTCTGGCGTCAATTCCCCGAGCAGCTGTAACCCTCGGACCGCGAACGAACTGTAATAGAGATCAGATCCGCCCTCCCTCCCCGTGAACCCGCCATCCGGCAACTGCTTCGACAGCAGGAAATCGCGATGTCTCTGCCGCCGCTCAGAGGGCAAATACCGCAACCCGGCCGTGAGCCGCTCCGCGAGACGTATGAGATACGGAAGCTGAGACATGCAGGGAGGGTCAATCGATGACGATGGATGTGAGCAATCATGGCAAGAACACGAACTGTATCAGTTCCCGGCCAGTAACCCGAAGCGTCAGCGAAGGCGGATATGTTCGGATCGTAGACTCGATGACGCTCCGCTTCGAAGACTTCGCGTCGCGGCTCAACGGTGGACTCGTTTCCGGTTGCTTTTTCCTCTCTCGGGAACACTGTCCGCGACTCCCGGAGTCCACTATCATTCGGTGCTGCGTACATTGTGACCACTGCTGGACTTGCGACGGAACCGTCCATGGGAATTGAATTCAAGCTGCCCAATCTTGGCGAGGGAGTCTCCTCTGCCGACATTGCCGAAATCCTGGTCAAGGAGGGCGA
>JAYSUV010000216.1:0-15286 GCA_043718945.1 Planctomycetota bacterium | reverse complement strand
CGGTCCTCCGAAAGGCGATGGCTGTCAGAACACCACCAGCCTGACGAAGACCGACACCACTTTTTCCAATCTTCTGGTTGCGGCGATGCCACGCTGTGACTATTAATTCTTAAACCGCTCTCGTGAGCGACTTCTATCTGCTGACAGCGGGGTGCAGTGCGCGCTGCGCCAGACGTGCCTTGTGCATTTGCTGTGAGAACTCGATGCGGTCGAGAAGTTGAAGCCGCACGACGGCAACTGGCCTGAATTCGCGAAGAAGCTGCTGCGCTTGGTCGGTGATGCCATCCGCCTGTGGAAGCGCTAAGAGGCCCTCAATACTCCACCCTTTGCACCAGCAACCTTCGTTACCGGACCACCACCACGATGAGCTACAGTGTGGCACAGGATGGACAGGCACTCGAACGGGGCTTGGTATACAGGGCGATGATTCTATCCGCCGACAACTGGCATCCGGGACTGCGGCGAGCTATCTTGGCCGCTGAAAACTGGGCGGAAATCCGCGCGGGCGTGGGCTCGTGTCACTTAACCCGCCTTTCACGCACATTGACACACACCAACGGGAGAGACGGGGATGCCCAAACCACTGAATATCGGGATGATCGGCTACGGCTTCATGGGGCGGGCTCACACGAACGGCTACAAGCGGGTCAACGACTTTTTTGAGTTGCCCTACCGCCCCGTCCTCAAAGCTGCCTGTGCCCGTGACAAGGACAAGATCCAAGTCTTCGCCACCAATTGGGGCTACGAGTCGATCGAGACCGACTGGCGGAAGCTGCTTGAGCGGAAGGACATCGACGCCGTTGACATCTGCGTGCCGAACAACCTGCACAAGGAAATCAGCATCGCAGCCGCTCAGGCGGGCAAGATGATCCTGTGCGAAAAGCCCCTGGCCATGAGTACCGCCGAAGGCGAAGAGATGTGCCTCGCCGTCGAGAAGGCCGGGGTCGCCAACACCGTGTGGTACAACTACCGCCGAGTGCCGGCGGTGACGATGGCCAAGAACCTGATCGACGAAGGCCGCCTTGGCAAGATCTTCCACTACCGGGCCAACTTCCTGCAAGACTGGACCATCAACGCCGACCTCCCTCAAGGCGGCAACGCCCTCTGGCGGCTCGACGCAGCGGCGGCGGGTTCGGGCGTGACGGGCGATTTGCTGGCCCACTGTATTGATACGGCGATCTGGCTGAACGGGTCGATCACCGATGTCTCTGCCATGACCGAGACCTTCATCAAGGAGCGGACCCACACCGCCACCGGCAAGAAGCAGAAGGTCACGATCGACGACGCCTGCTCGTTCCTGTGCCACTTCGGCAATGGATCGCTCGGCCTGTTCGAGTCGACCCGCTACGCCCGTGGGCACAAGGCGCTCTACACCCTCGAAGTCAACGGCGAGAAGGGCTCGCTGAAGTGGGACCTGCACGACCTGCACCGCCTGCAATACTTCGACTACGCCGATGAAGGCAAGATGCGCGGCTGGAAATCGATCCACGTCAGCGACGGCGATCAGCCGTACATGAACAAGTGGTGGGTTCCCGGCCTGCAAATCGGCTACGAGCACAGCTTCGTCCACCAAGTCGCAGACTTCTTAGAATCCCTCGGCAACGGGACGCCGTGCCACCCAACCTTCCGCGACGCCCTGGAGACCCAAAAGGTCTGCGACGCCGTGCTCGACAGCGCCGCCAGCCGCAGCTGGAAGGACGTGTAAGTTCGTACGACGGACGTCCTCGTCCGTCGCAATCCCCACGAGCCGGAAGCGTCAGCGCCCGGAGCCATCCAGACGCTGACGCCTCCGCGACCCAAGCCCACCGGGGGCCACTGGCGAGGGCTTTGACTCGCCAGTGCGATTGGCAGCGAAACATCGAAAACACTGGTGGCCCAAAGCGACCGCCAGTGCCACCCAACGCACTGGTGTTCGAAGGATGAACTCCGATGAGCTTTGATGAGACTCTCGATGGAACGCTCCGGCCGGGCGAGCGTCAGATGATTTGTCGTGTGCTGTCTGCCCGCGGTGACGCTCTCGTCATGGATGAGTACGCTGACTGGTTGACCGCGCAGGGGGATGCTCGCGGTGGGTTCGTGCGACAGTTCGCGCGGACGCTCTCAACTGGATCTCACAATGCGTTCCCGAAGCTCGTTGGGGAGGACGAACATTGGCTGGAGTTCATCGGGTATCGACTGGCTGATCGAATCGCGGAGCGGGGGCTCTGGCACTTCGCTCACTTAGTATTCGGCGTTGCCAGACCGGCGCTGCGAATGCAAACCTCGCCACAAAGTGACGAAGAGTTGGAGGTGGGTTGCAGCAAGTTTGGCGGCAATCCAGACCTACCCGCTGATTTTGTCTGGCCCATCGGCGATCAGTGCAGAGCGACATATAACGATGACACTGCCGGAGAACAAAGACTCGCGGGTTTCCTTGGGCAAATCGATCTCGACGAACTCCGAAATGCGGTCACGAACGATCGGCTCCCACTTCATGGAATGTTGTCATTTTGGGGATTTCAGGATCTGGAGAACGACAACCCAGATAAAATTGGAGTGATGGCGTGTTGGTTTCCAGATCGGACGATTCTGGCTCGCCGGGAACCTCCCTCGAATCTATCGCACGGCAACCAGTGCTTTGCTGCGGCGAGAATCACTTTCACGGAGTTTCTGGACCTGCCATCGGGCAGTGGTCCTTGGAGTGACGACCTGAGTCCATTGATCGAAGCGGATGAAGAGGCATTTCACTTTGGAACGTGGGATAACATCCAGAATGTTCTGGGGTATGCCGTTGGCACCAGCGCGGATGACCCGACTCCCGACAAGAGTTCACACCACTTGATCTTTATCCCCGGCTGCGAATTGTCTGGCGGGCTGTGGCCCAACCTGCATATCCAAATTGATGTGCTGGATCTGGCACACCGGAGATTTGAGAACATCCGGCTCGTGTGGGTCGACTGGGACTAAACAGCTAGCATCATTCGGCGGGGTGGAACTTGGAGAGATTCCATGTTGGAGGAGGATAAAGGTGTCTTTCCCCCCCCGTAGGTCAGGCTGTGCCTGATCGCTCTTTCACCCACAGCGTATCTTCCGGCGTCACTCCCCCACCGTGTCCACAATCTCTGGGAACTCCAACATGCGCTGAGCATCTCCCCAGTTCGGGTAAGTCCGGTTTCACATGATCGCTCAGACACAGCCTGACCTACCGGAACTTTTCAATCATTTGGTTGATTGCTTTCGTGGCTTTGTGCCGCTCCCCCTTTACGTTGTTGTCCTCGTACTCGTCAACTTCCGGGCCGGACAATGGCGCATCGTCGAAGTTTTTTCGTTCCATGTGCGCAAACACATACCTGAGACACCAAGCCAATACGGCAGTTTGGTCGCCGTCTGGTTTCGCTGACTGTTCGTGGGCGAACTTCTTGATCTTTTCCAGGATTGCAAAACATCGTCGCTGTTGTCATCGGTCACGGTCTGTTCTCCCTTCGGTGTTGTGGTAGAGAAATCTACTCGTGTTCGCCGGAATTTGCATCCAAGGCAATCCCGAGGCAATTTTGGATTGCCTTCAAGGCAACTGTGTAGCCTAAGACGAGAGGAGATTGCCTTGGCGATTGCCTTGGGAAATTGCCTTGGCATTCAAAGAAAAAAACCTTGCTGTAACTCGTGTCACAGCAAGGGTTTCGGAGTGCCCACGACAGGACTTGAACCTGTACGAGTGTTACCTCACTAGGCCCTCAAGCTGCCTCTGAGAGCATGGCGAAAGGTTGCGTTTGGGTCGCAATTGGGCTGCGGAACAAGGTGTTTACCTAGGCTCCAGCCAGTTGCCAACATACCTCCAATGTTACACGAATTGGATCTGAATTGCCAATATTGCCCCCCAATTTGCCCCCCAACTTGGGGGCAATCTTTCGCCACAACGAGTCGCTCTCAACGCATCCTCAACGTCCCGTGTTTTATGGCAACACTCGGACGAGAATCCTGGCTGAGAAGAATCCTCCCGACCACACCAAGAGTCATTCGAGAGCGAGACTCGGAGCGAAGTTCTGAAAACAAGTGACATAGACAGTATACCGTATCCGATATATACTCTGTCAGTCAGGGAGGAAGTCGATGTCCAAGAAGAAGACCACCGAGGAGCAGCCACAGCCGTCTCGCAAACCGCTGGTCTGGTTGTCGGGTGAGGTGAAGTCTCCTCCATTTACGACCGAGGGGCGAATGGAGGCGGGAATGCTTTTGCGGTTCCTGCAAGAGGGTGAACATCTCGGCATGCCTCAAGCTGAACCGTTACCTGATGTCGGGCCAAGGTGCGGAGCGCTGCGAGTCCGGGATGGAAACCACAATTGGCGGATCATGTATCGCCTCGATCCCGACGCGATTCTGATTCTCGATGTCTATGCCAAGAAGACGCCGAAGATCCCGGACGAGGTCTTCGATCGTTGCCTGCAACGACTCAAGCGGTATGACCAGACCGTAAAGGCATTGGCAAAGAAACCCAAACCAGACGGAGACAAGTGAGATGGAAACGACTAAGCGAAAAACGCTGCAAGCCGCTGGATGGAAAACCGGAGACGCTGCGGACTTCCTCGAAATGAGCGACGAAGAACGCCAACTGCTCGACGCGAGAATGGAACTCGCCCTGGCAATTCGCCGACAACGCGAGTCCGAGCACCTTTCGCAGAAGGAACTCGGGGCCAGACTCAAAACGAGCCAACCCCGAATCGCCAAGATCGAGCAAGCCGCAAACGATGTGTCCCTCGACCAACTCGTCCGAGCGTTCGTCGCCGCTGGCGGGCATTTTGAGGTGAAGGTGGCGAAGTCCAAATCGAAGGCAACTCCATCCCTCCAGAAGATGGCTTTGGTCTTGGCCCAGCCAAATTGATCGAGGTGTCTGACTTCGAAATGAACTTCCCGCCGGGGCAACCTAGCGGAGCACAATTCCCGAATCATTCTGCGATGCGGACTCCGGTTTCTGTTTGCGGCTGCAATCCGTGTAGGAACTCGACCGCCTTCGAGGCCAGCGAAGCTGCTGAGAAGATTGCCCATTTGTCACCCTTCAGAACTTTCAACCAGATGTTGATGTAGCTGGCTTGATCGTCGCGGACCTCCTGATTCTCGCATTCCATTCAGTCCCGTCTGGATCGCAGGTCGCGGCGTCGCGGACTGACGCTTTGCCACAGAGTGGCATGCAGCGTTGAGAGGCCATATGCTGCAACTATCAAGAGATCGTTGATGCTTCGACATGCTGTTGATCGTGATGGGCGGGCCAATGAAGAAATACGAAGTGTCCTTTGAAATCAGCGGTCCCACAGCCATGTGGACCCGCCCTGACACCGGCGATGCCCCAGTCAGCTACCCCGCTCCCACATATGGTGCGGTGAAGGGGATGTTAGAGTCGATCGTCTGGCTCAAGTCCGCCGAAGTCGTGCCCACTCGCGTGGAGATCTGTGCCCCGCTCGTCTTCCACACCTACTCGACCAACTACGGCGGGCCGTTGCGGAAGAGTAAGAGCATGCAGAAAGGTAGCGTCCTGTGATCTCACCTCTGTTTTTTGCGCATTCTGGCGACAAAGCAGACCACAGCGATTGGCAATTGCTCGCGGAACATCTGCGGCGAGTCGCGGAGTCGGCGCGGTTCCGTATGGAAGATGCGGCACCTTTGCAGCCGAGGTGGGCCGAATTGGCGAGTGCAGCGGGTTGGCTGCATGACCTTGGAAAATATCGCACTGAATTTCAACAGATGATTCGCGGCATCCGGGTGCAGAAAGAGAAAACGTGGCACAAGCAAGCGGGGGCGGCAAAGGCATATGACGTGAAGAACGCACCGGTTGCGTTTGCAATAGCTGGACATCATGGCGGATTGCCTGATGAGACGAAGTTAAAAGATGTGGTCAACGGTTCGTCGGGGCGAGAAGTTGCGAATGCCGTTTGGTCTGCCGCGACGGTAGATTGCCCGGACGTGGGCCAGGTCAGTTTGTCGCCCGTTGTAGAAGCTGACTGCCTCGCAAATGAATTGCTGACTCGGTTGGTCTTCAGTTGCCTCGTCGATGCCGATTGGACGGACACAGCAGCACATGCGAGGTTTGTTGAAGGACGCTCCGAGGAACCGCCAGCGCCGCCGCTCGAAGCCGAACAATGGCTGCTGCGTGTTTTGCATTTCATTGAACAGCGAGCCGCCGGTTGCCGTGAGCCGTTTGTCGCGGCAGCTCGTGCGGAGGTACTCGCAGCTTCCTTACAAGCTGCCGACGAAGAGACAGGGATCTTTTCGCTGACGGTGCCGACTGGTGGCGGCAAGACGCTGTCGGGGCTGGCGTTCGCGTTGAAGCACGCGGCGAAACACGGGCTACGGCGAGTCATCTACGTCGCACCGTATCTCAGCATTCTCGATCAGAATGCCAACGTGATTCGCGAAGCGCTGGGCTTTGAACGCAACGCGAGCGAAGTGTTCGAGCATCACAGTTTGGCCGAGCCGGTTGATTCGCCGAAAGATGATTCACGCGAAGCAGCGGCGAGCGATGCCGAGAACGAGACGCGGTTGATGTCGGCGACACGGCGAGCGGAGAACTGGGACTCGCCCATCGTCATCACGACCAGCGTGCAGTTCTTTGAGAGTTTGTTTGCCAACAAACCAGGGCCATGTCGCAAGCTGCACAACATCGCTCGCAGCGTGATCCTGTTGGACGAATGCCAAACATTGCCACCGGGATTGGTTGCACCGACGTGCGGGATGCTGAGTCAACTGGTGCAGCGGTGGGGATGCTCAGTCGTGCTTTGCACGGCAACACAACCCGCGTTCCAGCATCCGGCGATGCCCGAACGATTGAAACTGGTCCATGAAATCACGCCGCCCGAGTTGCGTTTATTTGAACGGCTGCGGCGTGTCCAAGTGGAGTGGCCAAAGCCGGATGATCCGACTCTGAGTTGGTCCGAAGTTGCCGCTCGAATGCTTCGCGAACGAGCGGCGCTGTGCATTGTCAACACGCGGCGAGCGGCTCGTGAGTTGTTTGCAGAACTCCAGAAGTCCTGCGCAATGGTGTTTCATCTTTCGACCAGCATGTGCCCGGCGCATCGGCTTGGTGTGATTGAGGAAGTGAAACGGCGACTTAAACCTGAAGCGGGCAAGAAGTGCTATCTCGTCTCGACACAGTTGATCGAAGCGGGAGTCGACATCGACTTCCCGGTCGTGCTGCGAGAACTCGCGCCACTAGAAGCGATCATCCAAGCGGCCGGACGTTGCAATCGCGAAGGGACGTTGAACGTTCTCAACGGCGAGCCGGGTGGCCGAGTCATCGTGTTCCGCAGCGTCGAGGGGGCGATCCCCAAAGACGGCTGGTACGAAACGGGTCGTGCTCTGCTGACGACATTGTTCCTCAATCAAAACGCACCGCCGGATATTGGCGAACCGGCTGACATTCAGCGGTATTTTGAGCAACTCTATTGGACAAAAGGGCCAGAGGCATTGGATCGCAAGAAGATTCAGGCGTGGCGACGGAGCTTCAACTTCCCGGAAGTCGCGACGGCTTATCGACTCATCAATGACAACAGCGTGGCGGTACTCGTCGCGTCTTGGGTTGAGCGAAAATCCGAGATCGACAAGTTGCTTGCTGAGGTGAAAAAGAATCCGACGCGAGCGAACTATCGGCGACTTGCTCCGTTCCAAGTCAACCTTCGGCAACACGAGTTGGCGAAGCTGCCGGTCACGGCGGTGGAGGAAGTACCCGGAGTTCCTGTTTGGCGAGGCGACTACGATTCGCAGCTGGGATTTTCGCCAACGATTGCTGACGACACGCTGATCGTTTGAGAAAAAACGAACCAGACTGCAAATCGCAATCTGGTTCTGCGCAACAGCCTGAACAGCTTGAACCACTGTGTTTCAATCCGCGCACGGAAAAATCCGCGCGAAACGCTTGACGCCTTTGGGACACTGGATACAATTCGCCACAGTCGTTCATGCTGCACGGATTGTCTTCAAAGGAACGAACGATGTCAAACAGCGATCAGGCACTCATCAACGCATACCTCCACCTCAGAATTCCAGCGGATCGCATCGCCGCCTTTTCTGTACTCCGCCGATCATTTCTCGATTGTCTTCCGCCAGAGAGGTCTGACTGGGGGTCAGACGATGACCTGATCTGGCGGCTTCTGCAACTGCGAAAGTCCAGCAAGTTGCCACCGCTGAACAAGGAAGGGCGCTAGTCATGGCATCAAGTCTTTCACTCCGTGTCTGGGGTGAGTTCGCGTTGTTCACTCGACCGGAACTCAAGGTCGAGCGGTTATCGTATCCGATAATGACGCCATCCGCCGCTCGGGGCGTGTTCGACGCGATCCTGTTCAAGCCGCAGATGGCTTGGCATATGCGTCGGATCACCGTCATCGAGCCGAACTTCCCGGCAGACTTCCCGGACGAGAGTCGGCGAATGCCGTATCGGTTGGTCGGTGTCCGACGCAACGAGATCATCGGCAAGCTCGCGCCACGCACGGTCGAAGGTTGGATGAAGGAGCCGTCCACGTTCGAGCCGTATCTGGTGGACTCGGCGGGGCGCGACGGAGTCCAGGGGCAGAATCGCACTCAGCGAAACAGTCTGCTCCTGCAACACGTCGCCTACATCATTGAGGCGACGCCTGTGTTGACCGCGAAAGCGAATCAACCGCGAAGGGTTGCGGAAGACGAAGAAGATCATGGTCCCGATAGCGTCGCGAAGTACGTCGCGATGTTTCAGAGGCGAGTACAGAAAGGACAGTGCTTTCATCGTCCGTATCTCGGCTGCCGCGAGTTCGCCTGTCACTTCGCGTTGCCAGACGGTTCTGAGAAGCCGCTCGTTGACTGGTCCGAGTCGCTGGGCCTGATGCTGTATGACATGAAGTTCGATCCGACAACGAAGGGGAACCATCTACCCGGCTTCTTCCATGCCAAAATCGAACGCGGCGTACTGCACTGCGATACTCAATCGCCCGGCCCGAATGGCGAGCCACCCATCCAAGTCATCGGCTGGTCATAACTTTTGGAGGACACATGATTCTGCAACGGCTTTATCAGTTGGCGGAGCGAGAACGATTGCTGGACGATCCGGCGTTCGTGCGGATTCCGATTCAATGCGTCGTGACGATCGCTGGTGACGGTTCGTACCTGGGACTGATCGACGTGCGGCAGCGAGAGGAAATCGCGAGCAAGAGCGGCGGGCCGCCGAAGATCCGAATCACCGGAGGTCGCAGCCTGCTCGTGCCGGTGCGACCGATTCAATGGGACAAGAAGCAAACGAAATGGAAGTCGACCGACCCGGCGGCATCGGGGGACGAGAAGCCCGCCTGCTTCCTGGCGGACACGATTGCTCGCGCACTGCCGATCGAACGGCTGATAGATGCGGACGCTCGCGAAAAATTTCAGGCACAGCGATCGACGTTCTGGCGGTTCCTGAAGTTCGCTGCCCATCAGACAAACGATACTGCGCTGGAGTCCGTTGCACGATTGCAGGAGCAATTCCAGTCGGAAGAGTTTCAAGAACGTTTGGCGAACGATGTTGAACAAGCAGGACTTGGCTTCGCGGATTTGTGTTCGTTCGCTTGGGAACCCGATGGCGGGCCATTGTTGTTGGAGCGCCCCGACGTGCTGAAATGGTGGCGAGCGTTCTATGCCGCCGACTTGGACACTCAGCAAGCCGGACTGTTTCGCGGCCTCTGTCAATTGACCGAAGAAGTGACCGCGATTGCGCCGTCGATCAAGTCGAAGATCAGTGGCTTGATCCCGGTTGGTGGCCGCGCGGAAACCTACCTTGTGACCGGTCTCACGTCAGCGGAGAGTTACAACCTCAACGGGGCCGTCAGCGGAATGATTTCGCAACGCGGCGTAGACGGCTTCACGCGAGCACTCAACGCGCTGATCGCCAACGAATTGCCCAGCAGTCTGGACAAGATGCGTCGTACGGCTCATCGGGTCGGCAATGTGATGTTCTTGTTCTGGACTCGCGAGCCAGTTGATTCCGGCTTCGACTCGATTTTCAGCGCGAGTACCGACGAAGTGGACGCGACACTCAAGGCACTTCATTCCGGCCGTGAGTCGTCAGCTCTGGAGGACGAGAACCAGTTCTACATGCTCGCGGTCTCTGGCAACTCAGCGCGAGTTGTCGTGCGGGACTACCTCGAAACGCCGTTGCACAACCTGAAACAGAACCTCGCACAATGGTTTCAAGATTTGCGAATCGCCGACTCATCCCAGGACGGAGCGGGAAAGCCGACGAGCATAATTCCGCTTTGGCTAATGGCCGTCAGTACGGCGTTCGACATGGACCAAGTCGCGCCGGACACGCCGTCGCGACTAGTTCACGCTGCCATTCATGGCGGCCCGATTTCGGATTCAATCTTGAGTGCATGCCTCCGTCGTTTGCGGGCCGAAGGCAGCGCTGGTTTTCGCACGCCCCGCATGGCTCTCATCAAACTGTCTCTTTTGCGGAGGAACATTCTCGTGACCGAAACCCTCAACCCCGACGACAACCATCCGGCCTACGTCTGCGGTCGACTGATGGCGGTGTTCGAGCAGATTCAGTACGCCGCCTTGGGCGATGTCAACGCCAACGTGACCGACAAATTCTTCGGCACGTTCAGTGCCGCGCCAGCGATGCTGTTGGGGCGGCTCTTCTCCAATGCCCAAAACCATCTTCGGAAGCTGCGTGGTGGAGACAAGCATCGCGTGTTTGTGAGTCTCGACAAGCTGCTGACAGAAGTGTCGGGACTGCTGACCGTGCCGCCGAAAGGCAAACTCTCACTGCACGATCAAGGCCGATTTGCTCTCGGCTACTACCACCAGAAGGCGCGCCGCTTTGAAGAGATTGCCGAACGTAAAGCAGCCAAGGCCGAGAGAGAAGCGACTGCCACAACATGACGGCTTTCGGCTCGCCGAATTCCGAGGTTCCCTTTCACCCTTCAGGAGATTATGCCCATGTCCATCACGACCACCAATCCCGTTGATCGCCGTTACGACTTCGTTCTACTGTTCGATGTTGTCGATGGTAACCCGAACGGCGATCCCGATGCCGGGAACATGCCGCGCATCGACCCGCAATCGCTGCAAGGTCTCGTCACCGATGGCTGTCTCAAGCGCAAGATTCGCAACGCGATCTCGCTGCTTGCCGATGGTCGTCCGGGTTGCGAGCTTTACTTTCAGACGCAGGACGCCGCGTATGAACACCGTGTCCTCAATCTTCAGCATCAGCGCGCCTACGACGCTCTCGGCTTGGGCAGCGGCGACAAGAAGAAAGCCAAGTCGGACGACAAAGACCCGAAAGCTGGGGCCGATAAGACGACCGCCGCTCGACAGTGGATGTGTGGCAATTTCTACGACATCCGTGCCTTCGGGGCGGTGATGACGACGGGTGTGAATTGCGGCCAAGTGCGTGGCCCCGTCCAAATCACTTTCGCACGTTCGATCGACGCCATCGTTCCACTGGAGTTCTCGATCACGCGGAAGTCGGTCACGACCGAGAAAGAGGCCGAGAGCCAAGTCCAGAAAGATGGCTCTATCACTGGCACGATGGGCCGCAAGAACACGGTTCCCTATGGCCTGTATCGCTGCTCCGGCTTCGTGAATCCGTACCTCGCAAAGTCGACCGGCTTCACCAAAGATGACCTCGAACTCCTGTGGCAATCGCTCAAAGGTCTAATGTGGGAAATTGACCGCTCTGCCAGTCGCGGCTTGATGTGTACTCGCGGTCTGTACGTCTTCGAGCACTCGTCGATGCTTGGCAATGCCCCGGCGCACGAACTGTTCGACCTCATCAATGTCGACCCGCTCGGAACCGATGCCGCCCCGCGCAGCTTTGCCGAATATCAGCCGAACATCTTCATCGACGAGAGTGCCGTTCCCACCGGAGTGACGCTGCATCGATTTGTCGGCTGAGTGTCTTGTTGCAAACCTGTTCAATGACATCGCCGGAGTGGTTGGCTACGCCTGCGAGTCAGCGTGGTGAAAACGATGTCGGGGTTTGGCTGGGCAGCAGCGGGTTGGGGGTAAGTGTGACTTCTTCCAGTTCGCCGCAGAACGTGGCGTCGAAGAATTGCAGAAAACCGGCGAAGCCGAGCAGGGGATGGGTGCCGCGTTTGGGGGCGAAGGCGACGGTGGCCCGCCATTCGATTCGGTCGCCGTCGTCGTTGGCGATTTGCAGGAGGACTTCGGCATAGCGCAGCGTCACGGTTTGACCAGTGGTTCCCTGAGCGGTTCCAGTCGGGGCGTGGGTCAGGTCGATGCCGAGGGCGAGAGCCGTCTCGTCTTGAAAGACGGTGTCATCCGCGCCGGTGTCGAGCAGGCCGTGGTAGGTTCGTGAGAGACCGGATTGAGGGTTGATCACCGTCACGGGAATGAGCGGGCGTGGGCGAAACGATCGGCCTTGAAGTGAAACCGCTGGGCGCGGAATGGCCCTCAAGAGAAAAGGAAACTGGAACTCCATTTCCACCTCAGTAAATCAGCGTGTCACAGTCCGGGATGACCTCCAAGACATACTCGCGAATCGACAGCCCCAGCGCATCGACCTGTTTGGCGACTTCTAATTCCGACTCGTCGCTGGCCAGAACGCGGCCATCGGACATCGACACGGCGACCCACTGGCCTCGGTACTTGAGGCAGTCCTCGCGTGAGAGTGAGGGGTTGCGGATCAATCGAGAAGTCTTGGCAGCCATGATCGATTTCCTAATGGAGAAGCTCCCCAACCACGTTACCATGATCTTTCGGAAGTGGCGAGTCGAAAAGGCGAAGACCAAAGATGTCCGAACTCCATCAGACCGGGGACGACTACCCGCCCCTCTCCGCCTTAAACGACCTCCTCTACTGCGAGCGCCGCTGTGCATTGCACCGCATCGAAAACGTGTGGGTCGACAATGCCCACACGGTTTCGGGCACGCTGTCGCACGAGCGGGCGGATCGACCTGTCACATGGGCGAACACGACGGGGGTGCGGGAGGTGCATGCGATGTGGCTCCGCTCCGATCAGCTGCGCCTCGTCGGCAAGGCAGATGTGGTCGAGTTTCATCCTCAAACGAATGGTCCCGAGGTTCCATTTCCCGTCGAGTACAAACGTGGCAAGCGGAAGAAGTGGGACAACGATGATGTCCAGCTCTGCGCCCAAGCGATCTGCCTGGAAGAGATGCTGGGCGTTGAGGTGCCGTGTGGAGCGATCTTTCACATCCAGTCTAAACGTCGCCGCGAGGTCGCGTTCACGCCCGCCCTGCGTGCCAAGACATTGGCGACGGCCCAGCGGCTGCATGTGTTACTGGCCTCGGGGATCACGCCGCCACCAGTGCTCAAGCCGCAGTGCCAAGGCTGCTCCGTGCATGACATCTGCCTGCCTTCGGCGTTGATCGAGGAGCAGCGCATCCGAACTTATCTGGATGAACTGCTCCAGCCCGCTACGCTTTCCAAGGAGTCCGCATGAAGACGCATGCCAACACGCTCTACGTCCAAACTCAAGGAGCCTATCTCGCCAAAGAGGGTGAAACCGTTCGTGTCAAAGTCGAGAAAGAGACCAAGCTGACGGTTCCGCTGCATCACCTCGAAGGCATCGTCTGCTTTGGTCGCGTCTCGGTCAGTCCTGGTTTGCTGGCTGAGTGTGCCGAACGGGGTATGGCTCTGTCGTTCTTCACCGAGTATGGTCGATTCCTGTCGCGTCTGGTCTCGGCCATCTCCGGTAACGTGTTATTACGACGTGAGCAATATCGCCGCGCGGATGATCCGGCATCATGCCTGCGAGTCGCGCGGTCGATCGTCGCTGCCAAAGTCCAAAACTCTCGTCTGAACGTTCTGCGTGCCGCTCGCGAATCGAACGATCCAGAGGAAGTGGAACAGCTGCAACGGGCCGCGACGAGGATGGCCTGTTCCCTCGATACACTCGCGCAAGCCGAAAATCTGGATTCTGTTCGAGGTTGCGAAGGAGATGCCGCTCGGAACTACTTCGATGTGTTCAATCTCATGATCCGACAACAACGAGAAGCGTTCAAGATGTCTGGCCGGTCACGCCGCCCTCCGCTCGATTCCGTCAACGCCTTGCTCTCCTTCGCTTACGCCATCTGGACTCACGAAATGGCCGGTGCGCTCGAATCCGTGGGTCTGGACCCAGCTGTGGGATTTCTGCATGTGGACCGTCCGGGGCGATTGTCTCTGGCCCTGGATCTGCTGGAGGAGTTCCGCCCCTTGATCGCCGACCGACTGGCCTTGTCTCTCATCAACCTCAAGCAAGTACAGCCCAGCGGGTTCGTAGTACAGCCCGGCGGAGCGGTCCAAATGGACGCCACCACACGCAAGGCGTTCCTGAGCGCCTTGACCCAGCGTAAACGTGATGTTGTGACACATCCGATTCTGGACGAGAAAGTCACCGTGGGACTTCTGCCACATGTTCAGGCTCGACTCCTCGCACGGCATTTGCGAGGAGATCTCCCCGACTACCCCGCCCTGATCCTCAAGTGACCCGTTTCGCTGCGACGCGAAGGCTTTGCGCAACGGAGCATCTCACGAAACCACCCACCGAGGATCGCAATGTTTGTTCTGGTCACATACGATGTCGCCACGACCACTCCGGAAGGCCGGAGGCGTTTGCGTCGGCTGGCCAGAGTTTGTTTGAACTATGGCCAGCGGGTGCAGATGTCCGTGTTTGAAGTGACCATCGGAGACACCCAACTCGTCAGTTTTCGGCACGAACTTCTGGCCGAGATTAACCCGAGCGAGGATAGTCTTCGCATGTACTTCCTGGGGAGTGACCCGAGCCAGCGAGTGGAGCATTTCGGCCAACGCCCGTCCGTGGATTTTGATGACGCCCTGATCGTGTAACCGCGAACCAGAAGCGACGACGAAACCCCGGCACATTCGCGGTAGCCCGATGTTGAGGAGTCATTGAATGTTACGTCAACGTGATCTGACTCCCCTCGTGAATCAGCAGCTGGTCAACGGCTGGTTCGCGGAAACCTGTTTGCAAGAACTGACCCCGCCTGGAGTTAAATCCGGGCGGTTCCCCCTCGGGTAACACCGGGGGGGCGGATTGAAACAGGAATAATCACGTCGTCGCGATCTTCTGGCGGCACGTTCCCCCTCGGGTAACACCGGGGGGGCGGATTGAAACCCTTACCCCACCGCCGTTCCTGTGGGAGCTGACCTGGTTCCCCCTCGGGTAACACCGGGGGGGCGGATTGAAACGCGATCCTCCGCTACGCCGCTTTGTGCGACAGCGAGGTTCCCCCTCGGGTAACACCGGGGGGGCGGATTGAAACCGTGTAGCGTCGAGTGTCCGCTCCGCAGCGGGGACGTTCCCCCTCGGGTAACACCGGGGGGGCGGATTGAA
>JAYSUV010000215.1:0-15315 GCA_043718945.1 Planctomycetota bacterium | reverse complement strand
TCACCTTCTGGCCAGCAGCGTGGGCCACGTCGATCACCGCCTTGAGATCGGTGCGGACGTAGTCCCAGTTCCCACTCAACACCTGGCTGATGTTGACGACCATGTCGAGTTCTTCGCAGCCATCGGCAATCGCCCGCTCCGCTTCGGCTTGCTTGATCGCCGTCGTGTGACCGCCATGCGGGAAGCCAATCGTCGTGCTGGCCTTGACGGTGCTGCCACGCAACTGGTCGGCACACCGCTTCAAGGCGTAGGGCAGGATGCAGACGCTGGCCACATCGTAGGCGAGTGCCAAGCGGCACCCCGCAGCGAGGCCCGCCTCGGTGAGCGTCGGATTGAGCAGCGAGTGATCGATCATCTTGGCGATGTCGGAGTAAGTGTAGTCCATGAGTGAGTCCTTCGGGGTGAGTGGTCGAGGCAATCTTCAGGCGAGCCAATTCTCTCGCCTCGGCTATCGCAGCCGCCCGCGTGCCGGGGTGGCTGACTGGATCGGGCCGAGGCGGCTGTGGAATTCGTACTGATCCCCGCGATAGAGAGTGCGTTCCCACCAGAGCAGCGAATCGTCCTCGAGGAATCCGACGGAGACGACCTCCAGTGCGGGTGAGCGGGCGGTGATTTGCAGGCGTTGTGATTCCGTCATGGTGAGCAACACCGCTCGGATGACTTCGTTGGCCCCCGCGATCTTCAAGCCGTGGGACTCGGTCCAGACGCGATACAACGAGCTTTCGGCCTGCGACTTGGTCAGTTTGGGGCATTGACGATGGACCACATACCGGTGCTCCAGAATCACGGGAACGCCGTCGGCCAGCCGGATGCGCTCCAGTTCCCAGACCAGTGCGTCGTCATCCAGTCTCAAGGCGCTTCGCACGGACTCGTCGACTCCCGCTGCGACTCGCTGGCCGAAAGTGAGCAGTTCCGTACTCGGTTTTTTGCCCGCCGCCCGTGCCTTCTCCGTGAAGCTGACGAGTGATCGCACGTCGTAATCAATCACGTCCCGCCGGACGAACGTACCCAGCCCCTTGCGGAACTCCAGAAATCCCTCGGACACCAGACTCGCCAGCGATTTATTCGCAGTCGCGCGGCTGACCTGAAACATCTCCGCGACCTCTCGTTCCGTGAGGAACTGATCGCCACAGTGGTAATCGTCCGCCAAAGCCGCGCGCAACCGCTGGTTCAGCTGTTGATAGACCGGGTAGCGAACCAGAGAGGTGTCAATCTGTCATGCTCCCAGAGGACCAGTGGCTTAGCCACGGTATGGTAACTCCGCTGGACCGTCAAGCGAACGGTGTCTCCTGTCCAACAGAGAGACTGTGACCGAGTTGCTTGCAGGGCCGAAATGCTTCCTCGCCGAACTGAAAGCGAATTCGGAGGAGCCGACTGGAACACTCGCCCGTCGCGCATACTTGAGCAGGACGAGTCGATTGACCGAGAGATGGTCATGCCGAGGCGCAGAGTTTACTGAGCTTGAGGTGGTCTATGCATCACCTTTGCGAAATCAACGTCTCCGTGTGACCACGGGGATGATTCTTGGTACTGGCCATTCGACATTCCATCCCCAAAGCACCACATGCAAACTCTTGTGCAGTGGGCCGTTGATATGATGTAACCGGCGGTTCTCTCATGTCGTGACCGACTTCTGACTCAGGAAGCGACCGCCGCTGATGAACATGCCGTTGTCACAGGGCATGCACCACTCCAGCTTGACGCGGTATTCGAACTGGCGGGTTTCACTGGCCATCCGCACGGTCACGTCGCCCGGTGTCACATAGCCCCGGTGCAGCATGCCGATCCCAAAACGGCTGATCTCGCGAGTCATCGCGGAGATGGTATTGCCGCGAGTGGTTTGGATTTCCGCCGGAACCGACAGATCCAGACGCTCGGCATTTCGCTCGTGTTCGACATCGGACTTGCCAATGCTTTCGAGAACCAGACGGAGGTCATCCATCGAGGGTCGCGACCAAGGATCAGTAGCCATCGCAAGACTCACCAAAGAACAGTAGGGAGGTCGGGGGGGCAGCGTCTTGTGTCGCCCTGCAGCAACCATAGCTCGGGGATGCGTGTGCTGAGATCTACTTTTATTCAGAAAAGAGGTGATCCGGAAACACGAGTGCAACCGACTCAAAGCATCGGCATGTGTTCCAAATGCCACATGCCGTATTGATCGATTCGATTGATACAACCGGCCTCGATCAGGCCGAAGTCATGTCCGATCGGCAGGCGGTGTATGTCCGGAGAGTCTCTCTGGCGACTGGTTTCAGCACCGTACTTTCAAAGCAGTGCTGTCCCCTTGTTGGTCACTCCCGATGTCGCCGTGGGCGTGACGCCGATCAAGAACTGGATGACCAAAAATATCCCGAGCGGCAGGAAGAGGATGATCCAGGCCAAGATCATCCCACGTTTAAACCACACGCCCCGCAGCGGACGCACCAGCGTGCGGACCTCTACGTCTTTCAGCTTGGCAGCTGTCAATTCTTGAATGACTACCGCACGGCGCTGGTTGCCCAGAGAGTCAGCTGGCACGGTTTCTCCCTCGATCAGGATTGTCGCCGACCGCCGCTGATAGTTCTCGATGATCCCGGTCAGCGTCTCCTGGCCCTGTGTGGTGAGTTGGTGAATCTCGTCGGCATCATCGACGTAGAACGCCTCCTCATCCAACACAAACCCCGCCACCTCGGATTGCTTCTGCTGCGTATCACGCGGGTCAAACATCCGCCCCACGAATAACAGTCCGATCAGTCCGAACATCGTGTACAGCAATAGACCGCAACCGACTGTGGTCATATGCGTCTTGAACTGACTCCGCTCGGAGGTCGACTCGAACTGAAGTTCGACAGTGCGACGCCTCACCAGTGAACGCCGTGCGGCATCAAGCAGGTCAAACGCTCGGACCGCCTCGCTCCAGGGGGTCACTCCGACTGGGAGCGTGTCCGCATTCGAGGCTGGCAGGATCGGCAATTCTCGGGAGGGCGAGGCTCCCGCCGAGCCGCGACTGACAGTGGACGTTCCCCCGGGCTCGCTGCTGGGCAGGAGCCTCGCCCTCCCGACTGGGAGTGGCAACTCCACCGGGTGGCAATTGATCGTCAGGGTCAGAGCCGAGTTCCCCTCCCACAGCAGCACGGAGGCTCCCCGTTCAGTCGTCACGGTCAACTCCGCTCGCGAGACGCTCCCTCCTCGAAAGGCCCACATCGCATCCGGCACCGCCTCACCACTCAGTCCAACCGAAGCGGTCGAGATCCCCGTGGGGGTCAGACCCGAATGGATCGCGGTGACCCGCCGATAGTCTCCCCCCGCCAGCGTCCGCAATAGATCCGCATCCTGCAGCCAGGCTGCCTCGGCAGTCGCCGGACGGAACGACGGGCCGCACGCGAGCGACCGCTCCATTTGCAAGTGCAGCACCGTTCCCAGATCACCCGTGGCCAGCTGACGCCTCAGTTCGATGACGGCGGGGGATTGCCTCAACGGCCAGACCGCCCGCAACCGGTCGGGGAACTCCTCGTCGAGGGGAATCTGCGCGTAGACGAAGTCCGAGCCGAGTACCGATTCCGGGATCAGCCAGACCTCCTGCCCATGCCGCACCAGTGCGGGGACAGCTGTCGCGACCGAGGGCACTGCTCCCGAGGCCAGTACGACCTCGACGGTCTGCGGCGTCTCGGAGCCAAGCACCCATCCCGCACTCAATCCGGGGGGGAGCTGCTCACTGCGAACCATTCCGGAGATAGCGACGACCTGACCTTGCCACTGCCCGATCAAGTCGGACAGGCTGGGGAACGTGGTGTCGTCCGCAATGATGGCGAAGTTCATGGAGAGCCAGCAGGAAGCGAATCGGTGAGCGGCTGCGGTGCCGCTCTTCGATGCAGAGTGTCGCGGAAGGGGCTGCAGATGGCAAATGGCAGAGCCGGGATGCCATACTGATGGAGGTCAGGCGAGCAGCCAGTGGCTCCTCGATTCACGGAGCATACAGTGTGTGCCTTCGACCCCACCCGGATCCCCTCGATTGAAAAACTCTCTGCAGTCTGTACGAGTCGGTGGCATCGTCCTCTGCGGCGGGCGCAGTTCCCGCATGGGGCGGGCCAAGGCGCTGTTGCCAGTTGGCTCCGAGGTGATGCTCCAGCGTGTGGTTCGCATCCTCTCCACTCATGTGCGCCCCATCGTCGTCGTCGCTGCGGCGGATCAGGAATTGCCAGATCTGACGGAGACATGGTGGAACGCCAACCGGCCCTTCTCCGGTGATACTGCGACTGGCTCCCCCATCCACATTGCCCGTGATCCGGTCGAGTATCGCGGCCCGCTGGCAGGTCTCGCGGTCGGCATGACTCAGCTACGGGGTGAGGTCGACTTCGTGTATGTGTCGGCCTGCGATGCCCCGTTGCTCAAGCCCGCGTTCATCCGGGCGATGATCGATGCCCTCGGAGACGCCGAGATCGCCGTCCCATTCGATGGACGGTATCACCATCCTCTGGCGGCGGTCTATCGACTGTCGGTATTGCCAGTGATTGAGGAACTGCTGGCGGCAGACAGGCTGCGTCCGCTGTTCCTGTTTGAGCAGTGTCGTACGCGCGAGGTGCCGGTCGAGGAGTTGCGGCAGGTCGACCCACAGCTCGATTCTCTGTGTAACACCAACACTCCCGAAGAATACGAGCAAGCGCTGGCCCGCGTGGCTGCGGAGGAGTCCCGATGAGCCCCCGCGCTCTGCCACCTTACACGCATATTCCGGGCGTGACCCCGCATCCGATTCGCGATCCGGCGGGTCACTCCTACGAGGGGCCTGACGCCTCTCCGGTGACCGCCCCACCCACAGCGCATGTTCCGCTGACCTGGGCCGAACTTCCCGGTCACCCCGAGTTCCAGTGGGCGGTCCGGCTCTTCAACGCCGGTTACTACTGGGAGTCCCACGAAGCCTGGGAGTCACTCTGGCATGCCGCTGGGCGTCGAGGAGCCCTGGCCGATTTCTTGAAGGGACTGATTAAACTGGCAGCGGCCGGGGTGAAGCTGCGGGAGCACAATCTGGTGGGGGTCGAGCGGCATGCACGGCGGGCGCTTGAACTCTTCTTGGAAGTTCGACACGGGCTGGTCGATGTGAGTGAGATGACATGGCCCATTCCAGTCGTGGCACTGATGGAGTTTGCCGAACAACTCGGGCAACATCCGCCGCGATGGCCAGATGACCGAACGGGGATTCCAAGACCATGCCTGCCCCCACTGCCATGCCCAGCAACGTGAACCATGATCGCTCGTTGGACCTCGCCGCTTTTTGAGATTCAGCAACCAACAGACGGGGATTTGGCCCTCATCAAGTTCTATTCCCAATTCCCCATGGGGAACACCGGCGACTCGATCATTTCCGGATGCGTGCTCTAGGACGCAGCACGGCATCGCCGCAACCAAAATCATCAGCAGCACGTCGGACAGCGACGACTCAGTGGGGAGAGTGTCACGACGCTCTGGCCAGGTCACGTGGGTGGCGGGGTCAGGAGGCTTTGCGGATGGCCCCGGCAAGGCTGAACACGGCGGCGGAGGAGGAAGAGATTCAACCAAGAGAACGAGGGTCTCACTCGTCCCCGGCCAGTCTTTTGAAGCGGAGAGCGGAGATCTGGCGAACGGCCGTCTTCCGAGTCGGGGCCATCCGCAAAGCCTCCTGACCCCGCCACCCGGCCGCGTCTTCAGGACTTTGGTGGATCTGTTGGACGATTAGACATCCACAGCTTCAACCCGCTAAAGCAATCGACACACAAGTGATACTTGGTGACCTGCCCCTCTGAATTTGGTGGGCTGAATGCCAGCGCCCCAAACTCATTTAAAGGTTTGAGGCATTTGTCACAGGTTGGGGAGATCATGAGGAAGTCTCGTTCAAAAACTGCCGGGGATCCGTGGAAATCGACGCGTTGAGGCTTCGACCGCCGAAGTATGTTGAAGGTTCTCGCAGGTTCGCAGTCAATAAGGGAGTTGTCAAATGAGTGGATGGCGACCGTCAGAGGCCAATGAATTCAGATTCTTCAGAATTCATGAGGCGCGCCGCCCCCAGACAACGCATGGACGGGTGAAACCCATCCTTCGGCGGAGTCCATGCCATGTCTGTTGCACCTGAACCCGTGAATCCGGAACATGATCCGATGACCATCGATCCGGCCAATCTCGGAAGCGTTGACCCTCTCTCGGTCGAGGGGCTCTTTCTGGTCGCCCTCGGCAAGACGGGGGACGCGCGAGCGGCGTTCCTTGCCGAGCAGTGCGGCGATGAGGACCGGCGGCAGCGGGTCGAGGCCCTCCTGGCCGCCTATGAGAGTGCCGGAAGCTTCCTCGAAAAGCCAGCCATCGCTATCGAGCCGATCCCGATGGGGCAGTATCTGGCCCCGTGCGAGGTGCCGGGGGCCATCGGCAAACTTGGGCCTTACGAGATTCTCGAAGAGATCGGGCGCGGCGGCATGGGCGTGGTGTTTCGCGCTCATGATCCGAAGTTGCAGCGGATCGTCGCCGTCAAGGCCCTCGCCCCCGAACTCGCCCGGCTCCCCTCGGCCCGGCAACGCTTCCTCCGCGAGGCTCGCGCAGCTGCGGCGATCAGCCACCCGCATGTGGTGACGATCTTCGCCGTTGATGGGACCGAGGAAGCCTCACTCGGTACTGAGCGGGCCACGCTGCCGTACCTCGTCATGGAGTGCATCGTCGGGCAGACGCTGCACGACAAGATCAAGCGCCAGGGGGCCTTGAAGACTGAGGAGATCGTCCGCATCTCCCGCCAGATCGCCGAGGGGCTGGGAGCGGCCCACAAACGCGGGCTGATCCACCGCGACATCAAGCCCGCGAATATTCTGCTGGAGAACGGCGTCGAGCGGGTCAAGATCACCGACTTCGGCCTGGCCCGCACGACCTCGGATGGCGGGATCACGCACACCGGCGAGATCCTCGGCACCCCGCAGTGCATGTCCCCGGAACAGGCCCGCGGCGAGCCGGTCGACACCCGCAGCGACCTGTTCAGCCTCGGCTGCGTGATGTACACGATGTGTACCGGGGTGAATCCGTTCCGGGCGGACAACATGCTGGCGGTGATGAAGAAGGTCTGCGAAGAGACCCCGCGGCCGATCGCTCAGTTGAATTCGGAGATCCCGGAGTGGCTGTGTTCGCTGGTGCATCAGTTGCTGGAGAAGCAGCCGGAGCTGCGGGTGCAGACAGCAGGGGAGGTGGTTCAGAGCCTGGAGTCCCAATCGTTACTCTTCGGCACTTCGCCTTCGGGACCACCTCCAGTATTAGGCAGTCGATCGCGACGCCCCATTGAGGCCGATGCGCCCACTCTCTCGCGATGGGCTCGTTGTCAGGACTGGCTTCCCGTGGTCTGTCTGGTATCGGGGTTGATCGGCTTTGCAGTCGGTCAGAATCGTTACTTGTTTATGATTCGATTGCCGATCTGGAGCGCAGTGGCCTGGGCGGTCCTGTCGTGGGCTAAACTCGGACTGAAGCTCGACAGGTCTTGGATTAACTGGCGGTCGGCGCTCGGCAGCATTATCGCCATCTTCGCGGGGGCCAACCTGCGTGTGTGGATGATGACGGGAATGCAGTGGCCTTCAGCCGTGATACCAGTAGAGAATTTTCTGCGGGAGCACGCCGGATGGTTCGTCCTGCCATTGGCGGCTGTAATCTTTTGGCTGCTGACCAAATTGATGCCTTGGGGATTCATTCCCGCTCGCCCGCCCGCGACTCACGGGGCTACAGCACAGCCACCTTCCCCCTGGTCGTTCCTGGGCTGGATGATCGTCGGGTTGATCGGATTCGTGGTCCTGGGAAGTGGGCTGGTGTTCTTTGCGGTCGCGATTCCGTGGTACATGAGCGTGCAAAAAACTCCGACTGAGACGGCGACAGTGGTCGTGACGGACGGCCCGAAGATTGTCTCGGTGTATGACGATGGGAATCCGGTCGAACACTTGATATCGGATGCGAATGGCCATCAGTGGTTCGAAACAACGACTGGACCGCACAACATCTACATTGGTTTCGAAAGCAATTCGACCGAGGAGAAGTTCTTCCACAACACCGTGACTCTCACCCGCGGAAGAAACGAGATCGATGCCCAACCGACAACTCGCCCACGAAACGCTGGAACCCCGCTGCCCACTCTTCATCAGGCCGGCGTGCTTCCGGTGATCGTCGCTCCGGTCGACAAGCCAGCTGTTGTGGGTCAATCGATGACTTCCAACCCGCCGCCCGGCGTGACGATTGGCGAGAGTGCCTCGCCCAGTCCCTCTCTCCCACTGGCCGATGCGGTCGAGGTGCTGACCGACCCGCAGACGATGCCCGCCCCCGCGATGGGAGTGTCAATGGGATACCAGGAGGAGATGACCCAAGCTGTCTGGATCGACGAGCCAGGTCTCCTGATCCGCATGAAACGCCTGGGCTTTGAAGGAGAGGATGGGAAAGAGCTGGAGTATTACTCGAAGGTCGCCTGGGGAACGGGACCGTTTATGGCGACCAACTCGTTCGGGGAACATGCTCACCATTTCCCCGCAGGACGGTATCAGGTTCTCGTCCAAGACCTCGACTACGGGTGGGCACTCGATCGGCGGGGGACGATCACGATTGGCAACGGTCCGATGTACATTCACGTCAAGCGGTCGTTCGACGCGCATCAACTGCACAGTGACGGCGACACTCAATTTCCAGTCCCGTTCCGCTGGGCGGGGAAGACTTACCAGATTCACAATCATGAGGAGATCGCTGCTGTCAATGGCCTGCTGGCGGCGACCGTTTCCGTGAATCCTGTTTCGTTCAGTACGCCCAATTCGTTTCGCCAGCACCCCCTCTTCAAGGAGGCCGTGGAGATTGACCCCCTGGACCGCAGCACGCGGCTCAAGCGAGAGCGCACGCTGGCCCAGATCGACATCCAGTCTGCTGACATGCGGGCCGGGTTCATGTCACCGCTCGGACGCCTCGAATGGAACGGGCCTCACAAATCGATCGAGGACAATTTCGTTCCGCGGCTGGAGCTGCGCGGGTTCGCCAAAGACGAACTCATGGGGTGGGATCAGCCTGGCTGGTATGACAATTACCCGATTGCAACGGATGATCCACTCGCGTCCCCGCTGGTCGTTCGTCGCGATCGCGCGTCGGTCAAGAGATTTGCCGACACCGGACCCGGAGAGATTCCGGCGGTCAATTTCTTTTTCTACTGGTTCGGAACTGAAACCGATTTACCTCGCAAATCAGCCCCCGCGATTCGCCGACTGATCTCCGCGTGGGCGGATGAGCATCCCGATGTTCCCGAAGCCGAACTGCTGCCACTCGGCGGAGCCACTTCGTTCGAAGAACTCTGGAAGCTGCCCACGCCCGCCGCTGCAATTCCTGCAGTGAATGAGAAGGACGAACCCAAACCCGAGTTCGTCCATCCCGCCTTCCTCGTCCCCGGCAGTACGCCCGCGACTTGGCGACTGAAGGAACCGCCGGAAGGGGCGGTGGCGGAGGAGTGAGTGAAGCGAGGACGGCCCGTGGCTGTACTCCATCTCCGAGAGCGGCAGGCGTGAGCCTGTCGAGACCCCCGCCTGCGAACCTGCGAGAGTTGACGCTCAACGACTCGGCAGGCTGACGCCGTGCCGCTCTTGGAAAGTGTCACGCTGGGCTGTGATCTGGATTCAAAAGATCAAGAGACGCGTCCCTGGCTGACGCGGCGGGCGACTGAGGGATCGACTCGGACGCGAATGACGACTTGTCTCATCCTTGGTCGCTGCGTAAAACGATCTTATGAAAAGCACATCTACTTCTCTCTCCGATGTCGCCCGGCTGCTGCTCACTGAGGCAGATGCCGGAGTTCTGGCCACGCACTCGCAGGGGCACGAGGGATTCCCGTTCTCGTCGCTGGTGCAGTTCGCGTTGGATCAGGCCGGGCAACCGATCTTCCTGTTCAGCGGGCTGGCGGAGCACACGAAGAACCTGCGGGGCAACCCCAAGGCCAGCCTCTTCGTTCGCGACTCGAAATCGGGTGAGCCGCAGGCAACCGGGCGGGTCACCATGCTCGGCGAGATCCAACTGCTTCCGGAAGACGAGATCTCCACGGTTCGAGACCTCTTCATTGCCCGCCACCCCCCGGCCGCCCTCTGGGCCGGTTTTGGCGACTTCCACTGGTTTCGCATGAACCCCACCGCGACCTATGTCGTCGCCGGTTTCGGTCAGATGGGCTGGGTTCGGCACTGAACATTGTTCTTGAGACTCGCGATTCTGAATAACGTCAGCCCGCTGCGCCAGCCAGGGGCCGGTCGCCAGCACCTCATTGCTCGCACCAAAGGTCTCTCCGTGCCAAAGCCGGGTTTTCTGGCGATCGATCAATTGGCGTCCTTTTTCGACACTCCCCGCTCCAGCCGATAGCCTCTCACGGAGTACGTGGCATCTCGAGTAAGAGCCCGTCGTCTATTCTCTGAAACCTTTCGCCCAATAGAGGACTGGTACACAGATTTCACAGATGGGCACAGATTCAGAGGGGAGAGAAGAACTCTCCTGTCGGCGATCACCTCCCCCGCTGGCGTCGCATCTGTGAAAATCTGTGGAATCTGTGTACCGCAACGGGCCTCTGCCCCCGTGATTGAATTGCGGGGCGTGCGGGCATCGGTGGTGAACACCCGGGAGTCACTGTCGGCTTCAGCGGGAAGTGTCCCTTTTTCGGAGAAAAAGGCGACAAAAAGTGCCAGCCCGCTGCGTCAGCTAGGGTTTACGCCACGCGGCCCTGGCTGGCGCGGCGGGCTAGGAAACCGTGATTTGTGATTGATGAATCCCGGCGACATGCGCCCTATAATGAATCTTGCCTTCATTGGATCTTCACACTTCGGCGCGACACTTTGCATGGCGATGACACCCGAACTCTCCCAATCTCGATTCATGCGTGCCGTGCGGGGGGAACCCGTTGACACGACACCCGTGTGGATCATGCGGCAGGCGGGACGCTACATGCCGGAGTACATGGCGGTCCGCTCGCGCGTGACCTTCATGGAACTCTGCAAGCGGCCCGAACTGGCGGCTGAGGTCACGCTCACGGCGCAGCAAGTGCTGGGTGTCGATGCGGCGATCCTGTTTGCGGACTTGCTCCCGATCCTGGAACCGATGGGGTTCAATCTGGAGTACCAGCAAGGCGAAGGCCCAGTCATTCATAACCCCCTCCGCTCCGCCAGCGAGATCGATCGCGTGCGAGCCGTGCCGAATGTGTCGGACCTGGGCTATGTGTTCGAGGCGGTGAAGCTCATCCGGGCCCAACTACCGGCGGACATTCCGTTACTGGGGTTCGGCGGCTGCCCGTTCACGCTGGCGTCCTATGCCATCGAAGGCAGCGGCTCCAAGAACTACACCCACACCAAACGCATGATGTACAACCACCCCACCGAGTGGCGGCTCCTCATGGAGCGACTGGTCGCCAGCTTGGTCCCCTACCTGATCGCCCAGATCAATGCGGGGGTGCAAGCAGTCCAGGTCTTCGACAGCTGGGTTGGCTGCCTGTGTCCCGAGGACTACCGGCAGTACGTGTTGCCCTACACGAAGTCACTGATTGCGCAGGTGGAACCGCATGCACCGGTCATTAGCTTTCTGACAGGCAATCCGGCTCTGATGAGAGACCAGATCTCAGCTGGTGGACAGGTGATCGGCGTCGACTGGCGAAGCGATCTGGCCGAGGTGCGGCAGCTGGTCGGCTCGGGGAAAGCGCTGCAAGGGAACCTCGATCCGGTCACGCTGCTGGGGGATTGGTCGATTGTCGAGCAGCGAACTCGGCAGATTCTCAAGGCCGGGCGCGGGGGCGGGCATATCTTTAACCTGGGGCACGGTGTGCTTCCGGAAACATCGGCGGATGTGGTGAAGCGACTGGTGCAGTTCGTACACGACAGCGGACCACAAGGGTGATTTGAGCCGGGCAGAAGTGAGAAAGAACATGGCACAGGACTGGTACTACAAACTGTTGGGCGAAGAGACCGGACCGGTCTCGTTTGCAGCACTGCGCGAACTCGTTGAACTCGGACAGATCGCTGCCGATGACGAGGTGCGAACCTCGGCCTCCAGCTGGAAACTCGCGGAATGCGTACCCGGATTGCTCGATGAAGGCGAGGCGGACGAGCCGGAACTCGCCACGGATATGGACATCGACCTCCTGCTGGCACCGTCGTCTTCCCAACCAGTGAAGGTCTCCGCGAAGCGGCAGGGCCAGCGAGCAGCTGTGGCCGCAGCTGCGGTTCCGGTGGCGAAGTGGTATTACAAAATGCTCGGCCATGAAATGGGGCCGACTTCGACGGAAGAGATGATGCAGCAGATCCAGGACGGTTCACTCCACGGGGAGGACTTGGTCCGTTTCGGGGAGAACGGTGTCTGGCAACCGCTGGAGAAAACTCCGCAGTTCTCTGCGATCGTTTTGGCAATGCGACCGAAACCCGAATGGTATTGCCAGGTTCTGGGTCAGGAACTCGGGCCGATGATGTTTGAGGAACTCCAGCAGATGGCGAAGTCGGGAGCCTTACATGCCGACGATGAGGTACGGCACGGAGACTCTGACCCCTGGGCGAAAGGCGATCGCGTGAGGGGTTTGAAATTCCCCAAGGCGGCCACCGCGAAGGTGACTCCCGCGCACGACCGAACTTCCACGCTGGTGCCGTTCGGAGATGCCGCCAAGAAACGCGAGTGGTTCTACGAAATCGTGGGGCAACAGATGGGCCCCATCTCCTTCACCGAGATGGCGAAAGCGGTGTCCAGTGGCACGCTGAAACTGGAGGATCGGGCGCGCCGCGGAAAGTCGGGAGCCTGGACACTGGTCATGGATGTGCCGGGACTGGTCACCACGGAAGACAAGTCGGCCTACCTCGCGGCGAAAATCGAAGCCAGCCGACCGCAGCCGCTGCCCCCCAAACCGGTTCCTGTGGCAGTGGCCAGTCCGGCCCCCGTGGCCATTGCCGCCCAGAAAGTGGAACTGCAACCAGTCTCCGAGGTGACTCCGCCTCCCCGGCCGCTGCCTAGTCCTGCTCCGTCCGTCTCCGCTTACGGGGGCTCGGGTTCCCCCTCGGGATCTGGATCGCTGGCCTCGATGGATCGGCCTGCGATTCCGCCCCGCCCACCCGCGTTTACCCCTGCCAAAAAATCGGGAGGCTCGTCGCTGGACATTGGCGGTATGCTGGCCGATCTCAAGGACAAGCTCGACATGAAAGCGCTCGGGGCCATCGCGGTCATTCTGCTCGTCGGCGTTTACTTTGCCTCGACGCAGTTTGGATTCAGCCTGTCCTTCGGCCCTCCTGCGGGAGCCAAGGAATTCTCCGATGTCAATTCGATGTGGGTTGAGATTCAGGAGATTCACAAGCAGGGCGATCAGCCCGCAGCCTGGAAAGCCTTTAAGTCCGAACACGAAGGCGAGATCAAGAGCATCTTGGCGTCCGTGGAAAAGCAGAACCCCGGGTCAAGCCGTCGACTGCTGCAGTTAATGCTGTTCTGCACGAAGAACCACTTTCCCATGATGATGGACGGAGGACCAGTCGCTAAAGATCGGTATGCCCAATTGGAAGCGGACATGACTGAAGCCAATCAGATCGTCAAGGGGAAATGACATACGGCGATCTTCTGAGAGTGTCGACAGGGGATCTCGCCACGATTGGCATCCCGTTCGCTTGTGAGCCATTGGTCGACTTGCGATGCTCTGCTCTCCGTGACGCTGTTTGAACTCTCACTGCGAGGACCATGTGTCCGCTGACTTGCTCGTGCGTGCTTTGACCAAGACTTATCCATCCGGCGATGGAGCGGTCTCGGTTCTGCGGAACGTCGATCTCGAGGCCGCGCCCGGTGACGCCATCGCGATCACTGGCCCCTCGGGCAGCGGCAAGAGTACGCTGCTCTACATCATCGGTCTGCTCGATACGCCGACCAGTGGGCAGGTGTCGATCGACGGGCGGAACCCGCACTCGCTGCCCGTCGAAGAGCAGGCCCGGTTCCGCAACACCACGGTCGGCTTCGTCTTCCAGGATCACTTCCTGCTGCCGCAATGCACGGTGCTGGAGAACGTCCTGATCCCGACGCTGGCGAACTCTGGAGCGGGTCCGCCGGAACACGATCGCGCCAAACAGCTGCTGGAGCGAGTCGGCCTGTCGCATCGCATCGCTCACTTGCCATCCCAGCTGTCGGGAGGTGAACGCCAACGCGTGGCGGTCTGCCGGGCACTCATCAATCAGCCGAGAGTGCTGCTGGCCGATGAACCGACGGGGAATCTTGATCGCCGCACCGCAGAGACGATCGGCGAGTTGCTCCTCGGTCTGGCGCGAGAAAACACGACGATCCTGCTCTGCGTGACCCACAGCTCCGAACTGGCCGCCAAGTTCGGACGGCGCTATGAGCTGATCGACGGACGCCTCGAAAGTTGTTGATCAGGAGCGCCCGTAGGCAAGGCAGAAAGCGGAGCGACCTGTTGTCATTTCCTCAACTCCCCGGTCCGCAGGGGTTGTCCGAAAGGCTTCCAGACCGTATTCCTTAGTGAGGGGCGATTCACCACACTCGGTTGGACGCCCCACTTTGGAACCGGCCATGGACTTTGACCAGCAACTCAAGAACGCCATTGCACGCGGCGCTCGTTCGCGTGATGCCAAAAGCCAAGCGGCGCTCTCCGCCGCCATGACGGCAGAAGAGCAGAAGGACCGCCACGCCGCCATGCGACTGGACCTGAGCGAGGAGATCGAGGACCGGCTGAAGAAACTGGCGGACCACTTTCCCGGCTTCGAGTTCTCGACCATTATCGGCGAGGACGGCTGGGGAGCCCGTATCACGCGCGACGATCTGCGTCTCGGTCGGGGCAAATCGTCGGAGGCCCTCTATAGCCGCCTGGAGATGCTGATCCCTCCCAAGGGGACCACGCCGATTCTCGAACTGATCGCCAAAGGGACAATCCGCAACCGCGAGATCTTCAGCCGCCGACACTACCAATACCTGGACGATGCCGACATGTCAGGGTTCACCTCAATGATCACTCTGTGGTCTGTCGAGTACGCCGAGCAGTTCGCGGCTCAAAGAGGTTAATGGTTTATGGTTAATGGTTGATGGTTGATCGACAGAGGTTGAGGGTTGAGAGTCAGAAGAACAGGCATCACTCTCCTCATTCCTATCCCGAAGGGATTCCAGCCCATAGCCGGTGGTCAGCGCAGCGCCACCACCGGTATAAGATCGAAAAGAGATCCCTATCCCGAAGGGATTGCAGCCGACTTCAATCCAGATACCGCTCCTCGAATTGAATCCACGCTTGCTGGAGCAGATCGACCATTTCCTCGCGAAAACTCTGTCGTTAGTGATGTTTCTTTTGATTCTTAATCTATCCTCGCACATTCTTGCAAGCGGAAGGAC
>JAYSUV010000214.1:0-5095 GCA_043718945.1 Planctomycetota bacterium | reverse complement strand
CATCACTCGAGGCCCAGGCGACTGGCTAGGTCTTACCCAGTACGACTCTCTCATTCGCAACCCTCCCCCGGCTTTCGCCGACGCACCCTGACTCCTTTTGTGTCATCCAGTGTCATCATCCGCGAAATCAATCTGTGGAAATCTGCGCAATCTGTGTACCAATCCCACCTTGGGGGAACTTCCCCGGGGAGGAGGATTTGGACACAGATTGCACAGATCGGCACAGATTTCAGAGGCATTACTGCGATGGCTGCGTCTCGGGGCGAGGGGGGCATCGCTGTGTGCTGACCAGCGGAATCAACCCGTGGGCTGACCAGCACACTGGTCATCCGGTCCCGCTTACTCCGGGTTGACCACGACGGGGACAAAGGGAGCGACAAGGATAAATCCGCGACCGGCTTCGTCCTGGCGGTAGCTGTTGTACAGACCGGCTTGCCGCACGCACTGGCTGACGACGAGAGCCCAAGCGGTCCTCTTCCGAGGCGAGCTGACCGTGATTTTCGTGACATCGATCTTCTTGGTGAGACTACGGCGGGTGTCGATCACGATGGGGGTCTTCGACTCGGTCTGGATCGCGGCGAGCACGTCGCTCAGCGGGGCATTGTCGAAGCCGACGACACCCATTTCGAAGAGATGTGGCGTGATCAGATTCCGGGGCGTCTCGGCATGCGGTTCCCAGCCCATCGGCCAGGGGTCTTTCAATTGATCCAGCGGGAGAATTTCGTACTCGACCTGTCCTGCGGGAGTACGAGTGGGACGCAGACCCGTACCGATCTCATTGAGCGCGATGGCGAGCCCGGTGCCCGTGCTGAAGCCGCTCACATCGACGGTGATCGGGCGATCGTGGGCGGCCTCTAACAGCCAGGCAGTAGTCGTGGTGGGCAACCGGATGGGGAGCTGGGCCTCGTCTTGCAAAGCCTTGACCAAGGTCGGGAGCGACTGCCCTTGGGCCGGGACGGTGAGCGGCTTGGTCATCTGCTCGTTGACAACGGCGAACTGGGCCCGATTGAGGCCCCACAGCGGTTTCCCCTCGGGCGTTCCCTGAGCCCCGTAGGTCTTCAGTTCTTCGAGCCACTCGTGGAGTCGCTCCGTTTCGTTCATTCGAAATGAGCCTTTGCCGAACGACAGTTTGCCGTCACGATCGAGCAGCCCGGAGGCCGTCACGTAACGTAGCGAGCCGCGGAGTTTCTCGGTCACGCCGGGTTTGGCCTCCCGCCCATTGCGGATGCGGACGGAGTACCCCAAGTCTTCGAAAACCTGACCCCAGTTTTGGGAGCTGGGGTCGCCTTGGAGTTCGAGGGACAGAATGTCGATCTCAATCACGGTCTTGAGCGCGGCCCCTGGCGGCTTCTCGGGCGGAGCGATCGGCAGGCGGGGGGCGGGACGCGGCAGCGGAGCGGGTGGCACCTCATCACCCGAGGTCTTCGGACGAATCTTGATGACTTGAGCCGACACTGCCGAGGCGATGGTGATCCCGAGGAGACATCCTGTGATGACCGTTCGAATTCGCATGGCCGCTATCCCTTCTCGCCGCTGCGGCGAAATGCGTTGAACGTCACGTACTCCCAGTGCCGGTACAATTCGCAGCTCTTGACCAGTTCGGCTTGCGAGCCCACGGCCTCGACCTTTCCTCCGTCGATCACGACGACGCGATCACAACGGCGAACGGTCGACAACCGCGTCGGCACAAACACGACCGTGCGCTGGGAGGTAATGCGCTGGTAGGTATCGTCGAGGTAGTCCTTGGTCGCCTGATCCAGGAGTTCGGTCGGCTCGTCGATCACCAGCACGGCCGGATTGCGAATGATCGCCCGTGCCAGCCCCAGCAGGAACGACTGGCCGGGAGTGATCTGCTCCCCATGCTCGCCCAGTTGTGTCTCATAACCCGACGGGAGACGCTGGATAAACTGATGGGCGTGAACCAGCTTCGCCGCATCCATCACCGCCGTCGAGTCGTAGCGGGTATCGCCACAGCGTATGTTCTCATTGACGGTCCCCGTGAAGCAGGGGTCATCGCCGCCGACATAGATCGCCTCGGCCCGAATCGATTCGAGCGTGCCCCAGGCGATGTCCTCCCCATCGAACAACACTCGGCCCGACTGAGGTTCCAGGAACCGGGGCAACATCGCAGCTGCGGCGCGGGCTTCGAGCGGGTCCAATGAGACGAGGGCCGTGACCGACCTTGCGGGCAAGCGAATCTCGAAACCAGTGAGTAGCGTCTGCTCACCCCGGCGGTAGGAGACGCCTTCGAACTGAATCGACTGAGTCACCGGGTCGATGAACTTGGCTCCGACCGCTTGTCCGACCTCGGGGAGTACGGCCAGGAAGCGGTGGACCTTGGCCCCCTCAATCTCGATCGCCTGAGTCAGCTGCGGCCAGCCGGAGATGCCACTCAGTAGTGGTGCGATGGCCGCAAATCCCGTCAGGATGGTCAGCGCTGCGGGCAGGTCCAACGCCTTTCCCGTCCCCAGCACGCGTGAGCCGACCAGGAAGACGACCACCGCGAGCAGCAACGCTCCAATCACCCGCGCGGCCCACAGACTGCCTCCCCGAGCGAGGGCTCCGGTCCGAGCGGTGTCCGAATACCGGAGCAGGTGTTTGCGAAAGCGTTCCTGTTCCGAAGCTTCCATACCGAAGCCCCTCACGATCCGGCTCTTCCGCAGACCCTCTGAGAGGATCCGCAAGTCGGAAGCGGCGCGAGCTTCGGCCAGCTGCTGGATCTCGACTCCCTGAGTCCACTCCCAGCGGATGAAATAAAAGCCCGCGACCAGCGGAAGCAGGGCTTGCAGTGTGATCGACCAGTCAATCGCCAGCATCAGCGAAAGAACCAGCAGGATTCCCACGACCTGATACATTGCGAAGGAGAGCAACGCGGTCAAGGCCGAGGCGATGGCCTCGACCGATTGCTGGAAGAGATTCTGGGCGGCTCCGTAATCTCGCTGGTCGAGATCCCCCGGGCCGAGACGCAGAATCTGACGGTGGATTTGGGTGCGGAGTTGGGTCGTGGTCTCCTGAGCCAGACTGGCGGCGCGAAACCGCATCCGGTTGAGACTCCAGGCCCGCAGGACGACGACGAGAATCAACACCACCACCAGCGTTGCCAAGGCCCCACGATTGGTCCGCAGCGGGATAAACCGGCAGAGCGGGGTCCGAATCATCTTCATGACCGGGCAGTCATGCACCGGAAAATCCCGATGCCGCCACAGCGTCGCACGAATCCCGGTATCTTCGGCGACACCCCGCCTGTTCACATTGGTCACGAAAGGCGTGAGTTGATCCTGATCGACCAGAGCCACTTCGATCCGGCCCTGAAATGCCAGGAGGTCCAGAATAAAAAACAGGACGCCCAAGCTGGCCGCTAACGAGAGAGCTGCGAGGACAGACCATCCCGTGAGCAGGAGGCCACTGCCCTGAAACCAGAGGCGTCTGACCGGTAGTCCGCGAAGAAAGGAGTGTTCAGTGGTCATCACGCGACCTCACGAGGCACCGGAGCCCCACCGCAAAGCCGATTCGACCTCAGCGACTGAGGCATTCCAAATAGGCAATGCGACGCATGCCAACAGCGGGCAGCGAACGACTCGTTCCCTCATGCTCTCTGTCGACCGTCAGACCAATACTACGCGAGGTCGCGATCCTCAAACAAGATGAATGCCAGCAGGATGATCGCGGTGACATAGCACAAACTGTACAGGGCGTTGTAACCGATGTACTCCGGAGGAATCGTCCGGTCCATGGCGATCGCAGCGGACATGTTGAAGTTGTCCAGCGTCGGCAGAATCGTCGCCAGCAGTTGGGCCACGAATTTGACGAAGGGCACATTCTGCAGGGACGACTGGACCAGCACCGGAGTGAGGTGGCCAATCACGAAGATTGCCAGACAGGTCGTCACGTTCACCAGCATCGGTAGCCGCGTCGAGATCGCCACACTCACCGAGGCCATAATGGCGACTTCCATGAACACCAAAGCCAGACCAGGCAGAACCCGCAGAGCGGTGTTCAGTTTGTCGATGGATGTGATCGTCGCGGCAGCCTCTTTGGCATCAATTTGGGCTTTCAGGAACAGGATCAGGCAGACGAGCAGCGCCCCTAAAAACAAAACCATCCAGAGCGTCGTCTGGGCGATTCCCAGATATTTCCCCATGATGAATTCGCGGCGAGTGATCGGCTTGGACAACAGCGTCATCGCTGTCTTGCCTTCAATTTCTTCTGCCACACTTAAGCTGGCGGTCCAGATCCCCACGAGCAGGGAACAGATCAAAGTGGTCGCCAGTCCACAGTCCAGAAACATTTTCGTATCATCTCCGAGGGAGAAGAACGGAATGTAGCAGTTCGCGACCATCGTCAGACTCCCCACGGCCAGCAGCAGCAGGAAAATCGGCTGACGGACCGCTTCCTTGGTCGTCGCACGCGCAATCGAACCGGTCCGTGTGAAGTAGTTGACCCCCAACAACACCGTCAGGAGGGCAAACAATCCTCCGAAAAACCACCAATAGTCCGTGCGGAGCAAGTACCACGCGTAACTCCAGGTGAGTTCGTCCAGAGCCTCAAGGTTTCCCAGTTGTTGCAGATCATTCATGACAGGTCACTCACTCGAACACAGCTGAGCAATGGATGTCGCCCGAGAATTCGGACGAGGATATGTGTGTGACTGTACCCGCTTTCCGACGAAAGAAAAGCACTCCGTTCCCAACTGCCCCAAAACAGATCGGAACTCCGCTTGCCACGGCCCCTTATCCTGCGGGTTAGGCAGACTTGGCTGGCTCTGAAAAAGTCGTTTACCACTGGTGTCGCGCAACGCAAAACCCCCGGTGGAAACCGGGGGCATGCGGGAGAGTCATCAGTTGTCAGAGGGCAACAACCGGTGACTGGAGAGTTCGCGAGTGAGAGTCGCAGGTTTCGAGAGAGAGAGAGAGAGAGAGAGAGAGAGAGAGAGAGAGAGAGAGTCGTTCGATCATCCGGGCGTCGAGCGGACTCGGCAGACTCACGTCTGCCGCTCACTGACCACTGACCACTAAAAACTTCCACTACCGCACATCATCCTGACCGTCGCAGAAGTCCGCTTGGTCTTCGAAGCTGCTGCCGTACAGGGCACCCT
>JAYSUV010000213.1:0-1885 GCA_043718945.1 Planctomycetota bacterium | reverse complement strand
GAGCGAGAACCAGGTCCCGCTCTTCGGGGGAAATGCTGGCCAGCGGTGAACTCTTGACGGTCAGACCGACCTCGGTGCAAGCCTGAATCAGGTCCTTGCTATCGATGTCAAGTTCTTTCGCCAGAGCGAAGATCCGGATCTTCAATCGTAACTCCTCGTCGACGTGACGGACAATCACTGAGATAGCCCGCAGGAGGGCGAAATGGTCGGTGTGCGACTCCTGCCTGCTTCAGGAGTCAGAGGGGGTGAGCCCCGCTGCGGGACATGGGGTGCGAAGACGGGGGTTATTGAGACTCAACCTGATTTGTGAGACTCAATCGTCCGACGTTCGCTGCCCGTGCTGTGCTGCTTGAGATTCGGCAGGCTCACAAGAAGTCTGCCAGTGGACTGGGTCTTGGAAACCGCCCCCCAGTCCGAGTGTTGTCCGTCGTCTGCTGTCAACCTTCCGCTGATTCTGTGTCGCCGAGAGCCTCTGACTGCGGAACTTCCGCAGACGGTTCCTCGGTTGCCGATGATTCCCCAACGGGAACCTCTTCCGGCGTTGCTTCACTCACTGCTTCTTTCACAGCCGCGGCTTCCACAACTGCCGGAGCAGCTGCAGGAATTGTTCGCCGGGTCGAGGTCTTTTTGTCGCCCGGTTTCCCGTTGGCGTCGCGATCCGCCTTGTCCGCAGCCTTGCGAACCTTGGCTTCTTGCTCTTCCCGCTCCGCTTCGACTTCGGCCTGAGCCACAATCGCTGCGCAGTCGGCTTCTGAGAGACCGCTCAGTTCCTGCAGGTGATCGGGTTCGATCACTGACAGGTCTTCAAAGCTAAAGAAGCCCTGAGACACTAAGGACTCCGAGAGGTCTTCCGTCAGCTGAGGAATCGTGGAGAACGCCTTGACCGAACTGTCGAGCTGTTGATCGAGCTCTTCCCGCGTCATCACATCGATATCCCAACCGACCAATTTGGAGGCGAGGCGGACGTTCTGGCCCATCTTGCCGATGGCTAGCGAGAGCTGATCTTCGCGGACGAGGACGATCACCTTGCCCAGCATGGGGCACATGATCACGTCTTCGACTTCGGCAGGCTGCAGCGCGTTCGGAATGAGGATGGGGAGCGAGTCGTTCCAGCGCACGATATCGATTCGCTCGCCGTCGAGTTCTTCGATGATTGTCTTGATGCGCGAGCCACGGACCCCGACACACGCCCCGACGGGATCGATGCTGTTGTCGAAGCAGGAGACAGCCACCTTGGAGCGGTAACCCGCCTCGCGGGACAGCGACCGGACCTCAATAATGCGTTCGGTGACTTCGGGAATCTCGACCTCGAACAGCCGACGCACCAGGTCGGCATGCTTGCGAGAGAGGACGACCTTGATGCGGGTGCCCTGCTTGCGGACTTCCAAGATGATGGCCCGCACGCGGTCGCCGACCTTGTGAGATTCGCCCGGAATCTGCTCGCTACGGGGCAGGAGGGCTTCCACCTTGTCGAATGTGACCGTCGTCACGCTCTGGTCGACTCGTGTGACCATACCCGTGATGAGCTGGGTGCGGCGTTCGGTGTATTCGTCAAAGAGGGTGTCGCGTTCGGCTTCGCGAATCTTCTGGATCATCACCTGCTTGGCGGTCTGGGCCGCGATGCGTCCGAGGTCGATCAATTCGTCTTCGGGGATCGGCTCCCCGTCGTTGGTAGCGCTGACTTGTCCGGTTTTCCGATCGATGACCACGACCAGGGCACTGTCTTCGCCGTAGTGTTTGCGCGCAGCGGAAAGGATCGCCTGTTCGATGCCTTCGAACACGATCGCTTCGTCGATCTTCTTATCGCGATGAATGGCATCGACGATTCGGAGAACTTCAGGTCCGTTCATGGACTCCACCACTCTTCTGGACCGATCATGGCAGC
>JAYSUV010000212.1:0-1857 GCA_043718945.1 Planctomycetota bacterium | reverse complement strand
TCCGATTCCCCACAGCCGGGACACTCACGCCACCTATGGGGGTCACTTGAGCGAAGGGGATACCTATTTAACCTGTATTCAGCGGCAATCGCGGACACACGCCAAGTGACAGGTGTTCCGCCACTTTGGAGAAGGACTTGATCCCAAATCACGTCCCGGTTTGAACTGAGGGGTTTGAACAGAAAGTCGCAAAGGCAGGAAAGGATTCCACTCGAAGTGACCTGACTTCCATTGCGGCCTTCTGTTCAAAATCCAATCGGAAGTTGTTTCGGACCAGTTCCTCAAGACGGAGTCCCATCGGAAAATGCCTGTGTGTCAGACCGGCGACTACTCATGCACCATCTTGAGCCGTTCCTGGCGGTCGAACTCGACGAGGGCTTCGACCATTTCGTCGATCTCGCCCACCATGAAGGAATCGAGTTTATGGATCGTAAACCCGATCCGGTGGTCGGTCACTCGGGCTTGGGGAAAGTTATAAGTGCGGATGCGTTCGCTGCGGTCGCCGGAGCCGATCAGGGTGCGGCGGACCGAGGCGCGGGCCTCCTGCTCCTTGCGGCGGGTCTCGTCGAAGAGACGGCTGCGCAGCACGCGCATGGCGGAGGCTTTGTTTTTGTGCTGGCTCTTTTCGTCCTGGCATTTCACGACCAGCCCCGAGGGGATGTGCGTGATGCGGACAGCACTTTCGGTCTTGTTGACTTTTTGTCCGCCGGGTCCACCGGCCCGCATCGTGTCGATCCGCAGGTCTTCATCGCGGATCACGATTTCGACTTCGGTCGCTTCGGGCAGCACAGCGACGGTGGCGGCGCTGGTGTGAATTCGACCTTGTGATTCGGTCGCTGGCACCCGCTGCACTCGATGTCCGCCGCTCTCAAACTGCAGCCGGTGAAAGGCCCCCTCCCCGGAAACCGAGAAGACCATTTCCTTGTATCCGCCCATTTCCCCTTCGGTGACTTCCATGATTTCCATGGCCCAGCCGCGCGAGGCGATATAGCGGGAGTACATCTCAAACAGATTGCCCGCGAACAGAGCGGCCTCGTCACCCCCGGTCCCCGCACGGATTTCCATCATCAATCCGCCGCGCGAGATCGAGTCGCCTGCGGTGACCAGGTCTTCCAGTTCGGTCTGGTGGATGGCCTTCTTCGCCGTCAGTTCAGTGACCTCGGCCTGGGCGTACTCGCGGCTCTCGTCGTCAGTCGCCTCGTTCAGGAACTCCGTCGCAGCTGCGAGGTCGAGCTCGAGCTTCTGGAAGTTGCGAACCGACTCAGCGATTTTGCGGAGGCCTCCGTACTCGCGCTGGGCCTCGACGGCCTTGGTGGGGTGTGAGAGAACCTCGGGATCCTGGAGCTGACGCTCAAGTTCCTCAAAACGATCGAGTTTGAGTTGAAGGCTGGGGTACATGGGAGGAGGGTTTATGGTTGATGGTTTCTCGACCGGAGGGGGAGTCGAAAGCCCAGGGGTTGTAACCCCCGGACTTTTGAACAGACAACTGACAACTGGCAACTTCCTAAAAACAAACAACCCGCGCGGGCACCCTGTCCCGGCGGGTCGATCGAATTTCAGGAGGGAGGCCGCTACTTGCCGGGTTCGCCCTTGGGGGCCATGCCGTACTTCTTCTGGAACTTTTCCACGCGACCGGCGGCGTCGATGAACTTCATCTTGCCGGTGAAGAAGGGGTGGCTGGCCGAACTAATGTCGACCGAGATCTGTGGGTACTCGTTCCCGTCTTCCCACTTCACCTTGTCCTTGCTGGACATGGTGGAGCGGGTGAGGAACTTCACTCCCGAACCGACATCGTGGAAGATGACCGGATGGTAGTCGGGATGGATGCCTTCTTTCATGACTCACCTCGAAATGGCG
>JAYSUV010000211.1:0-5102 GCA_043718945.1 Planctomycetota bacterium | reverse complement strand
CTGTCTTCAGTTGGCACAGACAGGAATGTCTGTGCCACTCATCAGTGGGGCAGACATTCCTGTCTGCCTTTCCGGCAAACCAATTCTGAATCTGCTCTAAGACTTTTTGACAGGCCAGGGCAACCCTCTCCCCCACAGCGGAGTCTTCACCGAAAGCAGTGCCGATTGTGTGGAGAGGGAGCAGATACAACAGACTACCGCCCATCGGCGAATGCCCCCGCGTTCGACCCCCGACTCGTCACGCTTGTGAATCGGTGCGGTTTCCGACGATAATGGGGCATTGTTTCGACTTCCTCTCGTCGAAGGATTCCCATGCGCGCGGCTGGTTTTGCACTCCCTTTGTTGGCGTTTGCCGTCATGACAGCATCTCTGTTCTCTGCTCCTCCCGAGAAAGACGGCTTCGGAAAGACCGCCAAAGGCGAGGCGGTCGACCGCTTTACCCTGCGGAATAAGGCGGGCGTGATTGCCCGATTGAGTACGCGCGGGGCGACTCTGATCGAGCTGCATGTGCCGGACAAGAAAGGCCAACTGGCCGATGTGGTCCTCGGTTTTGACGATGTGGCTGGCTACGAAGGGGATGGCAACCAGCACTTCGGTTGCACGACCGGGCGCGTCGCGAACCGGATCGCCAAGGGGAAGTTCACTCTGGAGGGCAAAGAGTACACGCTGGCGATCAACAATCCTCCGAATGCCCTGCATGGGGGAGTCGAACGGAATCTGGGTCAGGTCATCTGGACCGCTGAACCGTTCGAGAACGAAAAGGGACCGGGCGTGATCTTTCGCTACACCAGTCCCGACGGGGAAGAAGGTTACCCCGGCAAGCTGGAGTCGACCGTGACTTACCAACTCACTCACGAGAATGAAGTCCGCATCGACTACGTCGCCACGACCGACAAGGCGACCCCCGTCAACCTCACGAATCACAGCTACTTCAACCTCGGCGGCGAGGGGAGTGCGACGGTCCTCGATCATGTGCTGACACTCAATGCCGACACCTACACTCCCGCCGACGACACGCTGATCCCCACCGGCCAGATTGTACCCGTCGAGGGGACTCCGCTCGACTTCCGCAAGGCGACTCGCATTGGCGACCGCATTGCCCAGCTCGATAAGTCGGCCTTCATCGGCTACGACCACAACTTCGTCGTGAACGGCAAAGCGGGCGAGTTGCGGGAGACGGCCAAGCTGAAAGATCCAGCCTCGGGGCGGGTCATGACTGTGCTGACGACCGAGCCGGGGGTGCAGTTCTACTCGGGGAACTTCCTCAAGGGGCAAAAGGGCAAGGGCGGCAAGGTCTACGCTCACCGCAGTGCCCTGTGCCTGGAAACCCAGCACTATCCCGATTCCGTCAACCACCCCGAGTTCCCGACCACCATCCTCAAGCCGGGTGAGAAGTATACGCAGACGTGTGTGTATGCGTTTCACGCCGAGTGATGGAGAAGTTTTCAGTCGTCAGTTTTCAGAGGTCAGTCAGATCAAAGCCCACCGGTTGCAACCGATGGGCTTTCGATCAACCATCAACCATCAACCGCTCCCAGCCCTCGGTCGCTGACCGGGGGTTGAGCATTTGAGGAGGCCCGGCCTCCTCCGTCCGCATCTCTCAGAAGTCGATTATGTCCGCTCACGAATCCGAAGATCTGCCACCCACCTCACCCAAGCTGGTCCGCCTGCAACGCTATCTGGCCAGCTGTGGTTTGGGGTCGCGTCGTGCCTGCGAAGACTTCATCACCATGGGCCGCGTGTCGGTGGATGGCAAGACCATCACCGAACAGGGAATGCAGATCGATCCCCAGGTCAACAAGATCGCTCTGGACGGCGAGAAGCTGAAGATGGAGCGGAAGAAGTACTACGTCTTCAACAAGCCGCCGGGCGTCCTGTGTACGAACAAGGACCCCGAGGGGCGTCCGCGCGTGATCGACTTCTTCCCCAAGGAAGGCCCGCGAGTGTTCACGGTCGGGCGTCTGGATGAGGACAGCGAGGGGCTGCTGATCGTCACCAATGACGGCGACCTCGCCCAGAAGATGGCCCACCCGAGCTACCGCATCTTCCGCACGTATCATGTGCTGGTGGCCGGGTTCCCGACGCCGGAGACGCTGACCGAACTGCGAAGCGGCATCTACTTCGAAGAGGGTCGGTTCCGCGTCGAGGGGGTCAAGTCGCTCAAGAAGCAGGGGCAAAGCACCTGGTGCGAGGTCATCCTGGCCGAGGGGCACAACCGCGAAGTTCGGCGCCTCTTCTCGCGCGTTGGGCACAAGGTGATGAAGCTGCAGCGCGTAGCTTTCGGCCCGATCTTCCTCGGGAAGATGCTGCGAGGTGACATCCGCGAGATGCGCCGCGACGAACTTGAGCGGCTGCTGGGGATGCTGGTGCGGAACGAAGAGGCGCGTGACGAGGAGAAGGAAAAACGCGGCCGTCCGGCATTTAAGTCGGGCCAGGGCTCGCGCCGCCAGAACGACGGCGACCTGCTCAACAAGTCGAGCCGCAACGCCCCTCCCGAGCGGAATCGTCCGTCCTCCGCTGGGAAGGCGGCACCCGGGCGACCGAAAGCCAGTGGACCACCGGTCCGCAAGGGGCCGCCCATCGCTCCGCCGCGACGCATTCCCGATGCCAACTCCCGTGAACCACGCGGACTGGGTGTCGAGGATGTCTCTGACGAGCAAATGATGGGCTTGACCGACCTCCCTGCGGGACGCAGCCCCTCTGCAGGTTTCCCGAAGAAGAGCGTCTCGGCCGGTGGTCGGTCGCAGAGTCGCCCCGCCGAGAAGCGGATTCCGGGAGCCTTCGGTGACCGCAAGGCCGCCGATGCGAAAATCCGAGCTGCCGAGGCCGAGCGTCTGGCTCGCCGGGCGTTGATGTTCCCCGCGAAGAACAAGCCCGCTCGAGACGAAGACAACGACGAGCGTGGACCCAGTCGTCCGTTCCAGACTGCCCCCGCTGGCGAACCGCGTCGACCAGCCAAAGCCGCCCCATTCAAGACGGCCAAAGGCTCGTTCTTCAAAACCGGAAAGGGAGCCCCCGCCAAGGCCGCGAAGGCTGCCAAACGCAAAGGCCCCGGTCGCAGCGACAAACCCACCGAGAGCTTCGGTCGTCGCAGCCCCGGTCAGCCCAAGCGACCCAAAGGCAGCTCCCCGCGCGGCCGGTAACAACCGCCAGCCCGCTGCGCCAGCCAGGGGGTTTCTGGCACGCGGCCCTGGCTGGCTGGCGCGGCGGGCTGGGCAGAGAACGCTTCCTGGTACCGGTTCACCGGGTAGAGAACGTGGTCTCGGAGTGAACTCGCTAACCTGTCTTGCCACGAAATCCGGCCTCACGCTCCTCTCGGCACATGCAGCTGTCCGTCGATTGTCTGCTGCGAATCTTCTAAGATCACTCCTCAGCTTGTGTCGCCTGGAGACGAGCCTCACCTGACTCGGGAGTCTGTTGATGTCCATCGCTGTGCCTGCTCCGTTGTGTCCGCCGCGTCGTATCCTGATGGGACCGGGGCCGAGTGATATTGCACCGTCGGTTTCGCTGGCCTTGGCCGCACCGACCGTCGGGCACCTCGACCCGTACTTTCTCAAGGTCATGGACGAAGTCCAGACGATGCTGCGGCAGGTCTACCAGACCAGCAACGAGCTGACGATGTCGGTCAGTGGGACCGGCAGCGCGGGGATGGAGACCTGCGTGGTCAACCTCATCGAGCCGGGCGACCGGATGCTGGTGTGTGTCAACGGGGTCTTTGGCGGACGCATGGCCGATGTGGCCGCTCGTTGCGGGGCCGAGGTCACGAAGATCGAGCGCCCCTTCGGCGAGGTCTTCACCCCCGAAGAGATCGAAGCCGCCGTGAAGCAGTGCCGCCCCAAGGTCGTCGGCATCGTCCATGCCGAGACTTCGACCGGGGCCTGTCAGCCACTGGTCGACATCTCCCGGATCGTTCACGACGCGGGGGCGCTGTTGTTGGCCGACTGTGTCACCTCGCTCGGCGGACTCCCCGTCGAGATCGACACCTGGAAGATCGACGCCGCTTACTCGGGCACACAGAAGTGCCTCAGCTGTCCTCCGGGACTATCGCCGGTCACGTTCTCGAAGACAGCTGCCGACGTGATCGCCGCTCGCAAGACGAAGATCGCCAGCTGGTACTTCGACACGATGCTGGTGCGAAACTACTGGGGCCAGTCGCGGGCTTACCACCACACGGCCCCGATCAATATGAACTATGCATTGCACGAGGCATTGCGCCTGACTCTTACGGAGGGGCTACCTGCCCGATTCGCACGGCACTCGCGGAATCACTTGGCGCTGCGGGCGGGGGTCGAGGCCATGGGGCTCAGCTTCGTCGTGGCTGAGCAGTACCGGTTGCCCATGCTCAACTCCATCCGAATTCCGGACGGGGCCGATGACAAAGCCGTCCGAGGCAAGCTGCTCAATGAATACGGCATCGAGATCGGCGGCGGGCTGGGACCGATGGCGGGCAAGGTGTGGCGAGTCGGCCTGATGGGCGAGACAAGTACGCCGCGTAACGTACTGGTGTTCCTCGCGGCGCTGGAGGGCTGCCTCGCGGGCAAAGTCCCGGCGGGGGCGGGAGTCGCCGCTGCGAACGCGTTCTACGCATCGTAAGGAACTGATCCGGAACAACTTGAAAGGTGGAAAATCAGGTTCATCCGAGGCCATCGAACCCGCCACAGAGAGGGTTCGCACAACTCCGCGAGGTGTGAAAACTCTGCACACGATCCGTGAGGCAATTGCCTGATTGGTTGTTCACTGGCAGACCGGTGGAATGAGAACGGTGAGACCCAATTAACCCGCTGTCAACTGGCCATTTCCGACCGGGCAGCCCGTGTTTCCCCGTGAAATTCTGGCACGTTACAGACCGGTTGCGGGGCCTTGGGATGAAGGCATTTCAATCGCGCGCTGGTCGAGCGGTTGTTCCGCTTCACGCGGCTCGGCGGGAGTACGAATTCAGCAGCCCACCGAGGTGCGTGGTGCAGACGATTTCGCTCGGGGTAGCGGTGTTGTCTACCTGCGGTGGTTTGTCCCAGCCGGGCGGGAGGTGGTCGCGGGCGGAGTGGGATCTTTCGGCGTTGTACCAGTTTTGCGTTGTGGTCAGGATGTGGTTGAGGTGACGT
>JAYSUV010000022.1:0-6653 GCA_043718945.1 Planctomycetota bacterium | reverse complement strand
CATGATCCGGTTCATGGACTAGGACTCGCTTTTTCGCAAGACCAGTTTCCGCTCCCGATCACAAATAGCGCAACTTCAAAACTCGCGCGCGAGGGCCGGCAACGACTGGTGGTGTCGCTGCGCTCGACTACCGGCTATGGGTTGTGACCCCTGCGGGGTGGGGAGTTGTGTCGATACCAGTGATCTCCGAATAGAGGGATCTTTGAATCAGGCGAAGAAGACCCGCTCAGCTGTTCCTCGCAAGAGGTGTTCCCGATCGGACGGGCTCAAGAACTCACATCGTTCCGTAATCAGCTTGACCGAGTCCGCATAGGTGTTCGGCTCGACGATCTGATACGGGCTGTCGCTGCCCCACATGAGACGTTCGACGCCGAAGGCGGTGATCAGCCGCTTGATCATCGGGATCAACTCGGTGTGCGGCGGCATCTTAGCCCCGAGCGCGTAATAGGCCGAGATCTTCACATGCACATGCTTGTGCTTCGCGAGGTCGGCCAAGGCTTTCAGTTCTTTCTCGTCGATGGGCCCGGCCATGCCGATGCGGGCGAAATGGTCGATCACGACGCGAGTGTCGGGATACTTGGTACACATTTCGGCCACCTGGGGGAGATCATCCGGGCCGATCAGCGGGCAGATGGCGCTCCCCTGTTTCGCCGCATGCGCCCACATCGCACACATCCCGGCGGAGTCCTTCCACAGGGCCTTCCCCCCCTCACCGGGGCGAATGCGGAACCCCCGCATCCCCAGCTTGAATAGCTGGAACATGTCCTTCTCGGGCTGCGGTTGATCCGCTTCGAGACAGGCGACGCCGGAGAACTTGCCGGGGAACTTCGCGATGCTATCGGTGATGTAGCTGTTGTCGAGGCCGTGATACGGCTTGTGCTGAATCAGCACGACTCGCCCGACACCGTTCTTCCCGGCCAGTTCGAGCAGCTCTTCCGCCGTGAAGCTGCCGGGCTGGAGGTCGTCGACCGTCTGCTTTCCAGCCAGCGGGTATTTCGCCAGATCGCGGGTCCAGATGTGCGAGTGGGCATCGATCCACCCCACCGGTTTCGCATCTGCAGCTGAGGTGGTGGACGCGAGTGCGGTCATGCCGAGAACTCCGAGGGCGTGTCGACGAGTGAGCATGGGGTGGGGCCTTTGACATGGGAAGCCAGTGGTGGACCCACTGGAAATTGAGGGGTAGCTGCGTTCGCCAGAACGCGGGGAGCCCGCACTCAAGAATCCTTCACGTTTTCATGGTGCATGATGTGTCCTGTGTGTTGAGTGAACTGGAGTGATGGACGCTGGACTACTTGCCCGGAATCCGTTGAGGGGGAGGCAGTTTCTTCAATTCAGGATGGTCTTGGAGTACCTCTCCGATCTTTTGAAGCTGTTGAATCTGTTCCCTCGATAACTTGTTACTGGCATCTCTCCGATCTTTCTGAGTCGCAGGAATCGTGCAAAAGAAGGTCCCGATCCCCGCCCCGATGAGCAGAAGAAGATGCAGCCGATGACTGCCCTTGCTCAGTGTCTCTCCTGTGGACATCCGGCTCGGCTGTGGCGGGATGTCATCGTCCTCCACCTGGTCGAATTCGTCGTGAGCCATGATGTGTCCTTGTGGTCGTCAGTCGCCATGTGAAGTCGCGAGAACCAACCGTGGGATAGCCTTCCAACCCGTCGTCTGGCCACTATGACAGGCTGGAAGCCTATCTCACTACCTTACCGTGACGAACTCATGCGTGTTGTACAGTGCCCGGCAGAGCATCGGCAGGCCGTGTTGCTCGACGAGCTTCACGGAGGCCACTCGCTCCTCAGGGGTCGCGGATCGCCCAAAGGCGAGTTGGAACGCGCGGTCGACGCGGGCCTCGGGTTTGGCTTCGGTGGTCTGTTCCACCATCGCCGCAAACGCCTGCGACTGCTGCAACAGGAACGGGCTATTGAGCAGGCTCAACGCCTGGAGGGCCGTTGTGCTGCTGGTCCGTTTCGGCGTCACCTGCCCGGCGTCGGGGCAGTCGAACGTGCCGAACGTGTCCTCCAATTGCATGCGGGGCTTGGACTGATACACCATACGGCGGAAGTCATCGCGGACGAACTCGCGTTTCGAGTTGTAGACCTTCACGTAATTGGTGTTCGCTTCGAAGAGGTCGAACCCGGGCCCGCCCTGTTGCAAATCGAGTTGGCCGCTGACGGTGAGGATGGCATCGCGAATCGCCTCCGCTTCCATACGGCGCGGGGGATACCGCCACAGGAGTCGACTGGCGGCATCGACCGCCACCCCGTCCTCGCGCGAGTCACTAGATTGACGATACGTCTCCGACAGACAAATCAGCCGATGGATGTGCTTGAGGGACCAAGCAGGAGGAGAGACGAGTGGCGAGGGACGAGAGCCAGAGGGGAGAGACCCCGGCTCCACGTTCCCCAACTCTGGCTCTATTCTCTCGTCTCTATTCTCTCGTTCTTCCCCCCGCAGCTCGCACGCCAGCCAGTTGAGCAACTCCAGATGAGACGGCTTCCCCCCGTTGGCTCCGAGGTCGGACGGCGTGTCGACGAGCCCCTCACCGAAGTGTTGCAGCCACAGCCGGTTCACGATCACACGGGCCGTCAACGGGTTGTCGGGACTGACCATCCACTCGGCGAGGGCTAGCCGCCGCTGGGCCTCGGGAGTCTCTGCGGGGAGTTGAATGGCCTTCCCCAGTTCCGTCAGCGAGGCCGGGGCGATGACCTCCTTCGGCTGGGAGACATCGCCGCGATTGAGCCGGTACGTCGGTCCCGGATTGACGAACTGCCCGGCATAGGCTTTCGGCTTCTCGACCAGTGGGGCCAGTTCCTTCGCGAGCGTGGCGCGGCGGGTCTGCAAGCCCGCAAACCGCAGTTGGGCATCGGCTCCCTCAGCCCGGATCAGTCGGCCTCCCGGTACGGTCAGGCCATACGGCAACCGATCTCCGCTGGTGGCCACCGCCGTCCAAGTCAGCCCATCGAGCGAGACCTCGATCGTATACTGCGTCGCCACGCGGTCGGCAAACTGCGGCGGTGTGGCCCGGTCGCGGCTCCAGCGGACCTCGCGGATCTCACGCAGCTCGGGGAACTCCAATTGGACCCACCCGCGCCCCTTCTCATTCGAGATCCATGACTTCGAATTGCCGTAGAGCCCATCGTTGAGATGCTCCAACCGGTGGATCTCGCTGTTGGGGTAGGTGCCGGAGGTTGTGGCCTTCGTACCGTAGCTGGCGAGGGCGATGTTGACAGGTTCTGTGTGATCGTCGAGGTCGTGATTCACTCCAGATTTATTCACCACGGAGGCACGGAGGCACGGAGAAATGCAGGAAGTGTACGCCGAGGCCATTGAGGCAGAACTCCCGAACCATCCCGAAGGGATGACAGAAATTTGCCGGTGGTTGAGCGCAGCGATACCACTGGAAAACAAACGGGGAGAAAACCGCATCCCGGAGGGATGCCAGAGAGTCAGGCTCCCAGAAACCGGCGTCAAGGTACTCACCCATGTGTCAGATTCTGCCATCCCTCCGGGATGAATTTCGGAATCAGTTGTCACCGGTGGTGTTGCTGCGCTCAACCACCGGCTAATTTCTGTGACCCCTCCGGGGTGGCGCACATCAATATCGCTCAGATTCTTTTCAACCGACGCGAACACCTCCAACTCATCAATACACGGCTCCACATCCGAGGTCGCGAGTACCGTAAACCGCAGGTGCTTCGCCTGCACGGGGGCGAATCGCTCCACGTTCAGGTCGCGCGTCACTGGCACACGTAAAGCAGGGCGGTCCTCGGGCGGAGCAGCGGGCGATACGGCTTGAAACACCGCCACATCGGCGGCCACGTATTTATCGTCATCCCCCTGCCGCAACAGCACGACGCTCTCGGGCAGTAACTCGACGACACCCGTATCTTTGAGCCCGCTCCACAGAGGCTGTTCCGGGATCAGGTCGGACCCATCCGCGAACCGCTGGTGATTGGCCCGCAGGATCTCGCGCTGGTCTTCGGTGGTCTGGAGGTCGCCATCCCGGTCGAGCAGATACCGCGCCTCCGTCGAGTGCGACACATGCCCGCAACCCCACGAAGTCCAGAACCGATACGTCCCTCGCAGCTTCGGCTTCCACCCAAACGCATCGGTCTGCGGCGGCAGCTTCCAGTACAGATACCCCGCGCTGAGGTTCGGCCAGTGCGACCCGACTCCCGGATCGAGCGACGCCCCGCGCTGCGTCCCCTTGGCGATGGCGGGAGCTGGTTGTGTGTGGAGATGCACCGTCCGCTCCTGATCAGTCGGCTTCACGAACAGCGTCTCACGCAACGAGGCCAGCGGCTCGAACTCCCGCAGTTGGGTATCGAGGACGGCGAGTTGCTCGTTTAACGCGGCGGCCTTCTTTTCGCTCTCAGCGGGCTGGCCGATGGCGATCTCGCGGTCGCCGTGCATGACCCCTTCGAACACGGCCTTCATCGCGTAGTAATCGGTCTGCGGGATCGGGTCGAACTTGTGCGAGTGACACCGCGCACACCCCACCGTCAGCCCTAGAAACACCGACCCGGTGGTACTCACCATGTCGTGCAGCTCATCCGCCCGCTGCTGGGCGGTGAGGATCGGGTCAGGACTCTTCACGCGATCCCACGCCCCGCCGACGAGGAACCCGGTCGCCACCCCGGCCCCGAGTTGGTCACCGGCGAGTTGCTGCTTCACGAACTGGTCGTAGGGTAGATCGCGGTTGAAGGCGTCGATCACATAGTCGCGATACCGCCACGCATTGGGGCGCGGCTGGTTGGTCTCGAACCCGTCGCTCTCGGCAAACCGGACAGTGTCGAGCCAGAACCGGGCCGCGCGTTCACCGAACTGCGGCGAGGCGAGATACCTGTCGACGAGTTGTTCGTAGGCCAGCGGGTCGGTGTCGGCTTCGAAGGCGGCGACCTCTTCGGGGCTGGGAGGGACGCCGAGCAGGTCGAACGACAGCCGCCGGATCAGCGTCCGCCGGTCGACAGGTGGGTTCGGGGCGAGGTGCTGTTCTGTCAACTTCGCTTGGACAAAGGCGTCAATGGCGAGAGTGTCAACCGCATGCGGAGTCTCGGTCGACGGAGCGACCGAGCTACGGGGGATCTCGGGCCGCACGAGCGGTTGAAACGACCAGTGCGCACTCTTCTGGCCGATGTCCGCTGCGGAGTCCGGCCACTCGGCCCCAGCGTCGATCCACTCCTTGAGGGTCTGGACTTCCGCAGCTGAGAGCCGGTCCCCCTTCGGCGGCATCTTCAGGTCCGCGTCCTCGCGGCTCACGAACTGAAACAGCGGGCTGGTGTCGCTCGACTTCGGCACAATCACCGGGGCGTAGGTGTCGCCACCCCGCAACGCCGCCGCCCGCTGATCCAGTCGCAGCCCGCCCTCCTGCTTCTGCGACCCGTGACAGCTAATGCAGTGCTGCACCAGGATCGGACGGATGTCCGTGTTGAAATCAGCTGCTGACGAATAGTTCGACAGGAGAGCGATCACGCCAAGAACAACCAGAAGGAGTCGCCAGCGAAGAAATGGTAAGGCTGGGCACAGACCCCGGAAGGGGTCAAAGAGATTAGCCGGTGGTTGAGCGCAGCGACACCACCGGAGAGCGTTCCGCCCCCTCATTGCTGCATCCCGGCAGGGATGCCAGAGGGGGAGAGAGGCCATGCTGAATAAACCTCTAGCACCCCTCCGGGGTGCATGACGAGTTAGAGCGTACTTAACCGGTGGTGTCGCTACGCTCAACCACCGGCTATTTTCTTCCATCCCTCCGGGATGCAGACGCCCAGATCGCACATCTGAAGGCGTTGCATCGGACGAGTCGATTAAACTTGGAGATGCGATTCCCATTTGTCTCTCCCGGTTCACAATCAGTCACTCGCCTCATATCTGGCTGAAAGCTGATCGCTGACAGCTAAACTACTTCGCGCGGATCGCATAAAGCGCCTCATACGTCCGCATGTAGAGTGTCCCGTTCGAGATCACCGGCGAGGCGGTCTGCGGCTCGCCGAGTTCGTTCTCGGCCAGCACCTCGAACTGACGCCCCAGCTTGACGACTGTACACACCCCATCGCGGGCGGTCAGGTACAGATGCCCTTCGCTGACCACGCCCGAAGCCCGGTGCTGGGCGTTGTGAATCCGCTCATCATAGATCTTCTCGCCGGTCTTCTGGTCGACACACCGCAGCCGTCCATCGTTCATGCACAAGTAGACCAGCCCCTCGTGGATCACCGGGCATGACACATCGGGAGTCTTATCCCCGAACCACTTGACCGGCGATTTGCCGGTGACGTTGCCGTCTAGCTCGCTGGCTTGCAGTCCGAGTACCGGCCCGCCCTTGGCCGTCGGCACTACCAGAAAATCCTCCGTCGCCGTCGGCGAAGCCACGAACCGCAGCGTGTTGTCGTGGTTCTTGTTGTACTGCGACGGACCATTCAGCTCATCCAGCCGCCACAGCTCTTTGCCATCCGCCAAGGCAATCCCGACTGTGCAATCGCCCCCATGCGTGATCAGATGCGGGTGCTTCCCCGGCATCAGAATCGGCGAGGCGTACGCGTGCTTGCACTCGTCTTCCGGCTTCTGGTTGCGATCAATCGCCCAGACTTCCTTCCCGGTGGCCGCTTCCAGTCGGATGATCTTGCCGACCGTGTAGTCCTGGCCCCACGTCCCATGCAGCAGCTGG
>JAYSUV010000210.1:0-15393 GCA_043718945.1 Planctomycetota bacterium | reverse complement strand
CTGACCACTCCCTCTCGCCAACCGGCAGCGAACGTGGACGTGAGGCCAAGCTGTGCGTGCGGTGTTCTCCGTCCCGGCTGGCCACGCTGGGAAGGAATCTCGTTAAGTGTTTCGCCAGGTTCCGCCCCTTCTCCCCCACCTCATGTGCTGCTTTCGAACAGATGCAGATCCAAGCCAGAGTCTGGGACTGAGTTCCCGTCGAGTTGTCCTCTGGGTAACACCTCCGCCAAGGTGGCCATCACACATAGAACGGGTGCCATGGCGAGGGCATTGCGTCGTCAGGTCTTCGCGATATGAGCATCGCTCGCGGCAACGGGCTGTGGGCCGCTCGAATGCCGACAAAATCTGCGACGGGGATTTGCGAGGGGGCAGTTACTCCCGCGTCTTCAGCACCGCGATCAGATCCAAATCATCCAGTCGCCTTCGCACGACAAGCCCCGACAGGATCGCAGCCACGACGATGACGCCGCACGCGAAACCATGCGTCGAGGGATTGATCACGAGGGGGATGCGGTACATCTCCGTGTTGAGCGACAGCGTCGACACGATACAAAACAGATACCCCAGTCCCATGCCGGGGACGAGAGCCAGCACCGTCAGCACGGCCAGTTCGCCCAGCAGGATGCCGGAGATCTCGGCTCGGGAGAAGCCAATCACGCGCAGGGTCGCCAGTTCGCGGCTGCGCTCGGCGAGGGAGATGCGGGCGGCGTTGTAGACGACTCCAAAGGCGATGATCGTCGCGAAGGCCACATTGAACGCCCGAATCCGCAGCAGGTTTTCGGCCACGGTCTCGCGGAAACTCTGGATCATGGCCACCTTGATCGAGACGCCCGCCACCTGCGGCAGACGTTTGAGGTCGGTGTAGAGCTGATTCACGCGCTGGCTGTCGACGGTGACGAACGCTGCCGAGAGCGAGTCGCCCTCGCGCATCATCCGGTGGACCGTGTCTAGTGAGGCGTAACACGACAGGCCGGAGAAGTCATCCACGACCCCGCGCAGTCGTAGTTCGCAGTGCGGGCGGTCTCCCTCCAGAACCTCGGCCGTGACGAGATCCCCAATCTGGAGTTCCAGCACCTCGGCCAGCTTCGTCGTCATCAGCACGCCATCGACCGGGATCTCTTTCTCCTCGCGCAGGATGTCCACGGCCTTGAACAGTTCATTATCGGGCGGCAACCCCTGAATGGCGATGCGGCGAGAATGATGCCCCGACCGCACCCGGACGGCCACGGTCCGCATGGGCACCACCGCATGCACGCCCGGCAAGTTCTCGATGTCGTGAATCGCATCCGCCTTGGCCGCGCGAATGAACGTCACCATTAAATCCTGCCGCTGGGCATGCCGGAACTGCGACTCCATCACGTAGTCGACCGCGTCCTTGGCATAACTCCCCAAAATAATCACCGCCACAGCTGTCGAGATGCCCAGGCACGACAGCGCGGATTTGATCGGCTGGCGTTCCAGGCTGCGCAGGATCATGCGAATGGTCTGGGGAAGGAACCGCTGAAAGCCCATGCGTTCGAGGAGGGTCGGGCGGAAATCGCCGGGCGCGGCTGGGCGCATGGCCTCAGCGGGTGGGAGTCGGACCGCTTGCCAGACCGACCCAATGGTTCCGAGTACCCCGGCAGCCAGGCTGACTCCGAAGGCCGACAGCGCCACGCGCGAGTCGAACTCAAAGTCGAGATGCGGAAACCGATAGAGCTTCGTGTACAGCTCCGACAGCTTCATGCCCATGAAGGTCCCGACCGCTGTTCCCACGAGTCCCCCGGCACAGACCACGACCGCAGTGATTTTCATATAGTGCAACCCGATCGACCAGCCGGAGTAGCCGAACGCCTTGAGGGCGGCGATCTCCTCTCGCTGGGACTGGATCATCCGCGACAACACGACGTTCAGCAGAAACGCCGCCACTGCGAGAAAGATGGTCGGGCCGACACGGGCCATGCTCTTCAGATTCGCCATCTCGTCGCGGACGTACTTGTGAGACATCTGGTCATCGCGGTCGTAGGCTCCGAGGCACCCGTATGGCTCCAGTAACAAATCAATCCGGCGGATCACTTCCGGAACACTCGCATCCGCCGAGACCGACACGCACAGATTGTTGAACGCCCCCTGCATGTCGAACGCAGCTGCCAGGTCGGTCTGCCCCATCCAGAAGACGCCGAAGCGGTGGTCATCGGGCAGAACATCTCCCTCGCGGATCTGGAAGATGAACTCGGGGGAGATGGCGATCCCGACGATGTGGAGTGATCGCTCGCGGCCATTGATGACCGCTCGTAGTGTGTCACCCGGCATGAGATTGTGAGCGTCGGCGAACGCTTCGCTGACGATGACTTCGCCCGATTGATTCGGCTCGATATACCGCCCCAGTCGCAGGTGCAGCCCATTCAGACGCGGCAGCTCGTTCTCGGGGATCGAGATCAGTCGACCGATGGCTGGCTCGGGGAGGTCTTCGATGTCGAGCGTCACATCCGAGACAATGCGCGGGGCCACCTGCGCCACGCCCGGGATTTCGGAGATGCGGTCAACCACCGACAGCGGAGCCCGCGTCACCCGCGCGAAGACATCCGAGAACCGATAGCGTGCGTAATACTCGGCCTGGTTCCGCTTCAGCGTCGACAGCGTACTGAGCGACATCACAAACGCCGCCACTCCGCACGCGATGACCAGCGCAATGGCCAAGAACTGCCCCTTCATGTGGAGCAGATTGCGAACCGCTTTGCGGTCGAGGGCAGGGAGCATGGGGAGGTCGGTGTCCTTCGTAGGATGGGCAATCCTGCCCGTCCCCGAGTGACGGTCGAATGTCGAGAACGGGTGACGTGGGGCGGGGGCGATCGGCTGCCCATGTGGACTCGCCTTGGCGGGTCAAGCACAGCGGGGACGGGCAGGATTGCCCATCCTACTTCACGCCTCCCAATCGTCGCCTCTTGGACATGGAACTACGAGCCGACCGTCTGCTGCAATCTCTCACTCGGTTCTTCAACTTGTCGTCCGGCATGGCGATCGATCAGCCTCCGAGCGGCTGCCAGAGCTTCGCTGTCCTCCAAGTCCCACACAGCACCGGATTCGGGATGACCAGCGGCCATCGCCAAATTGGCCAGCGTCTGCCCCAGTCGCCAATCCGGGAAGATCAGCCCCAGATCTGTGAGTGCATTCAGCAGTTCGGCTCGCGTGGTTTCGCTGGTCATCGCAATTCTCCAATGGTCGGAAACTTGGCTACGGGGATCGGCAACGTGTCGATGACCTCCACGGTGACCAACACTCCCGGCAGAAACCGAGCGGCACGCGTGGCTCGGGTCACTCCATTGTTGATCACGAACTCGCCATCCGTCCCGCGACTCACCTCAAGTGGGGGCATTCCCACAATAGACATTCCGTGTTTCGTAATCTGGCGTTGCAGCTTGTACGGATCGGCTCCACTCCGGCGACTGCCCGGCAGATGCAGAGTTGCCGGATCGACATTGAGGAATTCGCGGCCACCCATCACAGGAGTCTACGCGATTCATTCGGCGTAGACCATATGTTTTCTGGGTCTTGAGCGGGAAACGAGTTGCCACGGATCGGCAGGAGAGCGGTGTCCTCGTAGGATGGGCAATCCTGCCCGTCCCCGAGCGACGTTCAAGTGTTGAGAAACGGTGACATGGGACGGGGACAACTCGCTGCGCACATGGACTTGTCTTGGCGTTTCACGCACAGCGGGGACGGGCAGGATTTCCCATCCTACTTTACGCGAGAGTCTGCAATCGCGTCGAACAGACCGTCCCAGGTCGCCTCGCTGGCGGTGACAGACACCGGCAGTCCGGCCTCGCGGGCAGCGGCGGCAGTGATGGGGCTGATGGCGGCAATGTGGAGGGTGTGACCGAGGCGGGGTAGGGCTTCGGCGGGGAGCAGGCGGGCGAGGCTTTTGGCTCCGGAGGGACTGCTGAGGCAGATCCAGTCGAGTTCGCCCGCGCGGAGTAGCTCCCGCACCTGCGGCGTGAACTCGGTCGCGTCGATGTTCTGATAGACCGGGAGTTCGGTCAGTTCGGCCCCAGCTGCGCGGAGGGCTTGTGGCAAGACATCGCGCCCGCGCGAGGCTTTCACCCACAGCACCCGCTTCCCGGCCACTTGCTCCTTGAGCGCTGCAGCCAGTGCCTCTGCTCGAAACTCGTCTGGCACGAGGTCGGCCTTGAGGTGCCAGTGAGCCAGTCGTTCTGCGGTGGCGGTCCCGATGGCGGCGAGTTGACACTTACCGAAGCTGCGACCATCGCCGCCTCGTTCCCACAGTCGTCCGAGGAACGCATCCACCCCGTTGACGCTGGTGAAGACGGCCCAGTCGAAGTGACTCAATCTGTGTGTGGCAGTAGCGTGGGCTTTAGCCCACGCGTCCTCAGTAATGGCGTTCTCGCGTGGGCTAAAGCCCACGCTACTGGAAAACACTGCATCGACTTCGGTCCAATCGGTGATCGGCTCGACCGCAATCGTCGGCATCAGGATCGGTTCGCCTCCGAGTTGGCGGACTCGCCGCAGCGACTCCTCCGCTTGCCCGGCTGGTCGTGTGATCCCGATCCGCAGGCCGTGCAGCGGTCGCTTTTCGACCCAGCTCGCCTGCTCTCGCAACCGCACACAGTCGCCGACGATCAACAGCGATGGCGGCTTGAGCTTGGCGGCTTGAGCCACTTTCGCAATCGTCGCTACGGTGCCGGTGACCACCTGCTGCCGAGGCGTCGTCGCCTGGCAAACGACAGCTGCGGATTCGGTGGGAGAGCGGCCAGCCTCGATGAGCGAGTGCGTGATCTGCTCGATCCGGTGCAGCCCCATGTAGAACACCAGCGTACCGGGGAACTGGCCGAGTTGCTCGTAAGGCAGCGCACTCTCCGGCTTCGTCGGGTCTTCGTGCCCGGTGATGAGGGCCACCGCTGACGCATGATCGCGGTGCGTCAGCGAGATCCCCGAGTAAACCGCAGCTCCGGTGGCGGCGGTGATACCGGGGACGACCTCGAAGGGGATGCCCGCTTCGGAAAGGGCGACGGCCTCCTCGCTGCCGCGCCCAAAGATAAACGGGTCGCCGCCCTTGAGTCGCACGACCGTCTTGCCCTCGCGAGCGGCAGCGATCAGACGCTGATTGATCTCCGACTGGTCGAGGTGCCGACTGCCGGGGCCTCCCACGCGGGCCGTTCGCTCAGCGGTGGCGCGCGAGAACTCCAACAGCTGGGGATTGGCCAGTCCGTCATAGAGGATCAGGTCGGCGAGTTGCAGGCACTCCAGCCCCCGCAAAGTCAGTAACCCCGGATCACCCGGCCCGGCTCCGACGAGATACACGACCCCGCAGCGAACGGTTGGGGAAGGCTTCGAAGAAGGTGGGAAGTCGGTCATGGAGTGTTACTGAGGCCGCATTCGGTGGCGTGGCCAGCGACGGGGGACGAGAGAGACCCGTTGGTTCAGTGCTTGAACTTGATCGGAAGGTGAACGATCGGATCACGCCAGCCTCTGGAACCGGGCCACCGCCTCGATCGTGTTCTCGCGGCTATTGAACGCACTCAGCCGGAAGTACCCCTCGCCGCAACTGCCGAAGCCGCTGCCGGGAGTGCCAACGAGATGTGCCTCGGTCAGCAGCTTGTCGAAGAACTCCCAACTCTTCAGCCCGCGCGGGGTCTTGAGCCAGATGTACGGGGCGTTGACGCCGCCAAAGACCTCGACCCCGGCCTGGGCGATTCCCTCGCGGAGCAGCTTGGCATTCTCCAGATAGAAGGCAATGACCGACTTCACCTGCTGCGATCCCTCCGGCGAGTAAATCGCCTCTGCCGCTCGCTGGACCGGGTAAGAGACGCCGTTGAACTTCGTGCAGTGTCGACGGTTCCACAGACTGTGTACATCCTTCAGCGCCCCCTCAGCGGTGCGCCCCATCAGCGACTGCGGCACCACGGTGAAAGCACATCGCAACCCGGTAAAGCCCGCCGTCTTGCTGAAGCTGCGGAACTCGATGGCACACTCGCGAGCACCGGGGATCTCGTAGATCGAGTGCGGAACAGCGGGGTCGGTGATGTAGGATTCGTACGCGGCGTCGAAGAGGATGATCGCCTCGTTCTCGCGGGCGTACTCGACCCACTTCGTCAGCGTCTCGCGACTCATCACGGTCCCGGTCGGGTTGTTCGGCGAGCAGAGATAAATGAGGTCGACCTTCCCCGGTGGCAAGGCGGGGGTGAACCCGTTGTCGGCAGTACACGGCAGGTACACCAGCCCCGGATAGCGCCCACTGACCTCGGCCACGCCGGTCCGCCCCACCATGACGTTTGTGTCGACATAGACCGGGTAAACGGGGTCTTGCACCGCGATCGTATTGTCGGCTCCGAACACGTCGAGGATGTTGCCGACATCACACTTCGACCCGTCCGAGACGAACACCTCGTTGGCCGAAATGTCGCACCCGCGCGACTGATAGTCGTGCTTGGCAATCGCCTCGCGGAGGAAGTCGTATCCCTGTTCCGGGCCATAGCCACGAAAGGAGCTGCGAACGGCCATCTCGTCGGTGGCCCGGTGCATGGCGGCGCTGCAGGCAGCGGGCAGCGGCTCGGTGACATCGCCGATCCCCATGCGGATCACTTTGGCCGAGGGGTTCGCCTCGCAGAACGCCTTGACGCGGCGACCAATCTCGGGGAACAGGTAACCAGCAGCCAGCTTCAGGTAGTTGTCGTTGATCCGGGCCATGAGACTTCGAGCAAGAGCAGTCGTGCGGTGCATCCCCCCCGAAAGCCAACTCGCGGGATTGTGCGAGGCGGGATCATAGCGGAGCGTCGTTCCGTCTCGCAAAGCGGGCACCTCCCATTTCAGAAAGAGGAGGGGTGGGGCAGAAAAGACGATAGCTTGTCCCCACGACTCCCTCTCCCCACTGGCGGCGCGACTTTTGGGGAGGACATGACTGTGGGGAAAGGACCGCCGCAAGGCAGCTAGCGCGGATTATTCACGGGCACATTCTGGGGTATCCGATTCTTGGTTTTCGCAAGGTGGACTCTGGGGTGGGTGCGGGGGCAGTGTGGGCGGGGCGGCGATCAGGGGATCGCGGGGCGGGGAGTGGTGTAGGGGATGAACGTCAGGACGCGCTGGCACATCGCTTCGAACAGCGGCCAGTGCGGCCAGTGAGTGGGCAGTTCCAGCAGCACGCGGCAGGTCGAGGCCCTGCCCCCCTCCCCGATTCCCAAACCCCCTGCTGATCCAAAGCCCGCCCTCCGTGTGTGTCCCTGTGAAGTGTGATCCCTCACCAGTACGCACCGGAGGCGTGTCTTTCTGCAGGTTGGTGAATAATCCGCGTTAGGCGTTCCAGGTTGCCGGGCAGTGAACGCCCACTCCTTGAACGCGTGTTCGCCGGGTGAGTCGATCGATATTATATTGCCTCTGACACCGGCGAGTCGACACGCCCGCTTGATCTCAAAGTCAACGTCTTCCGTAGACGGCTTCTCATGTGCGTCTCGCAGCGACTTGCTGTGGGGAGCGGTCGAGTCGAGCGTGCAATCCATGTACACTCCGCAATGAGAGATCCCCATGGATCATCCTTGCCACCCAAAATGACCTTGTCCATTCATTATGGAGTCATCGTGACTCACGCAATCCGAAGTCTGGCGGTCCGTCTGACCATGATCGTTGACTCGGTGGTGGGAACGAGGAAGACCTGCGCTCACCGTGCCCACGATGGAACCGCACCGAAGGAAAGGCATCGAATGAATAGCCCCATCACCTCAATTTTCCTGAAACACGGCCTGCTGTCCCTGGCCGCCCTCGCGCTGTCGTCGCTCGCCAGCGTGACCGCTGCCGAGGGATCCATCAAGCCCAACATCGTTGTCATCCTGGCCGATGATCTCGGGTATGGGGATCTGGGCTGCTACAACACCGACTCGAAGATTCCGACACCTCACCTGGATCAGTTGGCGGCCTCCGGGATGCGATTCACCGATGCCCATTCGCCGAGTTCGGTCTGCTCTCCGACTCGCTACGCAATGTTGACGGGGCGTTATGCCTGGCGGACGCGATTGCAAAGCGGGGTGCTGAGGCCATGGAGTCCGCCGTTGATTGCGGCCAATCAGTTGACCGTCGCGGCACTGTTGAAGCAACAGGGATACGTGACAGGCTGTATCGGCAAATGGCATCTCGGCTGGGAATGGCCGACGAAGGACGGCCAGCCGCCGAGTCACGGAGCAGACAATCTCAGCAACGTCGACTTCACGAAGCCGATTGCCAATGGCCCGACCGCTCGCGGGTTCGATTTTTATTTCGGCACGGATGTTCCGAACTATGCGCCGTTTTGTTTCATCGAGAACGATCGCACCGTCGGTATCCCGATCGTTCCGTTTAAGCTTCAGAAAGGGCCGTCTCTGCCGGGCTGGGATTGGGTCAACATTCTGCCGGAGTTGACCAAACAGGCAGTTCGCTTCGTCGAAGAGCGAGCGATAACCCCGCAACCGTTCTTTCTGTATTTGCCGCTGACCTCGCCCCATTACCCGGTCGTTCCGGCTCCCGAGTTCAAAGGCAAGAGCGGGGCCGGTGACTTCGGCGACTTCGTGTTTCAATCCGATTGGACAGTCGGACAAGTGCTCGATGCGTTGCAGCGGTCAGGAGTCGCCGACCACACGCTCGTCATCTTCACCAGCGACAACGGGCCGGAGATCAGCAACGAAGTCCACCCCGGAGCGTATGATCGCATCCAGAAATACCAACACGCGAGCATGGGGCCATGGCGCGGTGCGAAACGCGATGTCTGGGAAGGGGGCCATCGCGTGCCATTTCTCGCCCGTTGGCCAGGCAAGATCAAACCCGGTTCAACCAGCAACGAAACGATCTGTCACGTCGACCTGATGGCCACCGTCGCCGCACTACTCGATGTGAAGTTGCCTGATGACGCGGGGGTGGACAGCTACAATCTGCTCCCCGCATTTCGGGGAGAGAAACTGACGAAGCCCATTCGCGAGGCGACTGTGCATCACGCCGCCTCCGGCAAATTTGCGATTCGAAAAGGGGATTGGGTGCTGATCGCCGCACCGACCGGCGACGACAACGGCAAGCTCGGCGAACCGGATTGGTTGAAGAAGGAACGAGGCTACACGCCGCACGATCTTCCGACAGAACTGTTTGATCTACGGAAGGACTTGCTCCAACAACACAATCTGTCAGCTGAGCATCCCGAGGTAGTGATGGATATGACGGAGCTTCTGCGAAAGTATATTTCCGAAGGCCGAAGCACTCCTGGGGCCAAGCAACCCAACGATGTCCCAGTGACCTTTGATAAACCCATGAGGTAAGGAGATGAAGCTGTGCATGTGGATTGCGGCAGCACTGCAGCAAATGAGCGACCGTCCTTTGACGGTGTCAGCCGATTCGCCGCGCCCCCACCTTGTCCTCGTGGCCGACAATGTGGGGTAGGCGGAGTTGAGTTTTTCCCGGATCCACAAGCAGCCTTTGTGGCCAGTGGAGTGAATCGTGGTCCTGACGAGCTTCTATTCGCGGACATCTAGTAACTCTTCGAGAGGGATACCGGTCGCAGCCGTCAGGTTGGCGGCAGATTGGGCGAGTTCATTGAGCAGGTCGAGGTGGGCTCGCTGGCTCTGGATGAGGCTGGTGCGGGCTTGGACGACTCGGACGATATCGACTTCGCCTTCCAGGAACCGTTGCTCCAGGCTTTGCAGCTCTTGAGGCAGATTGGCGGGACCGATGTCCGCCGTGTCTTCGGTCAATGTAGCGAGGGCTTGGGTGTAGCGTTCCCAGGCGGCTTGGGCTTCTAGTCCTGCTCGGCGCTGAAGTTGTTGACAGGCTGTCACTCGTTGATTGAGTTCGGCGATGCGTTGCTGTTCGAGTGGTTGCCCCGAGTTGATCACCGGCAGGTCCATCTGGGCTCGTAGCCCGAGAAATGTCATGCCATCGGCTCCGCGCTGGTAGTACGGGCCGACTTGCAGGTCTGGCGTTCGCCCGGCATGGGCCAGGCACATCCCGGCTCGGGCCACATCGACATCGGCCTGGGCGGCCATGACATCGGGGCGGGACCAAGCACGACCGGTAATGTCAGCTGCGATGGTCTCATTCTCCCCACTCAATGAAGGCATCTTCCAGGGCAATGATTTCAGATCACCGTTGAGCGGGAGTGAAGTGTCGGGTGACATTCCCAGTTGACGTTTCAGATCGCGGAGTGCAGTCTCGTGATTGGCCTTGGCCAGTCGCATCTGCTGTTGAGTCGATCGAGCATCGACGCGGACGATCGCCACATCTGCGGCTGAAGCTTGCCCGGCTTCGAACTGCTTTTCCAGGGTTCGCAGCAGTCGTTGGTTGTTCTCGTGACTAGCCTGGGCGAGTTCGTGGATACCTCGCATGTAGAGCACATTGAAATACAGCCGCTCGGTTTGAGCCACGTTCAGCAGTTCGGCCTGATGAATGTTCCAGCGGATGCTGTTCAGAGTCGAGGCGGCCCCTTCCTCACGGAACTGCTGCTGGTGGGCCAGCTGGATCGTCTGCATCAGGAGGATATAGTGAGATGTCGAACCCGGTCCGCCAACTATGGCGTCCTGCCAGGGAGTGACCTGGACCTGCACAGACGGATTAAACGGATAAGTCTGCGCGACCCCGAGAGCAGCGGAGCCGACCGAGTCGTTTTGGCGGATGGCGATGAGATCGGGGTTTTGCGACAGGCTGAGAGAAATGCACCGGGGCAGAGAAGTAGTGCTCTCATGAGTGGCCTCGGCCGATGCCAGTTCGATGTCTGGTGCTAATTCGAGATCGGTTTGTTGGCTGGGTGCGTGATTCGTGATGGCAGTCGATGAGTACGAACTCGACGCAGACGCCTCAATTCGTGCTGTCTCCGCGGATCGGCACCCGCAATAGAGGAGCATGATCGCGCAGGGCCAGCTCGACAATCTCACCTGCATCAGCATCGGGGGACTCTCACAGGTCGCTGAGTTCGGACTCCAGACGGGAGTCCGGTTGTGCCTCGGAATCGGCTTTCAGCACCTGCACCATAAATCGGCGTCGAGCCGACTATGCCCGAAGTGCAACAAGTCCGGGTGATGCCGAGTTCCTCTGAAGTGTCCTCGCGTGCCGTTTGTGCGCGACATCGGCGTCCCACGCGAGAGGCAAACGAAGGGGAGTTTGCGGGATATTCCGACAGAAAGTCGCCAAGCGAGCGAAGGTCGTTTCGATTCCTGCCGAATTCCCCTTGAGGGTCCAATACTCGTGATGTACTCTTATTGGGTACAATTGACCCCGAAACGGGTACAGGCATGAACTCGGAATCTCTCGCCACAGTTTTGTTTTCCAAAGCGCGTCGGGCGGTGCTGGGGTTGATCCTCAGCCATCCGGATCGAGCGTTCTACCTTCGTGAAATCGTCAAACTGACGGGGTTGGGGATCGGGCAATTGCAGCGTGAGTTGGAGCAACTCACGGCTGGGGGCATCATCCGCCGTTTCGAACAAGGGAGGCATGTCTATTTTCAGGCGGACCTGAATTGCCCAGTCTACGACGAACTACGCGGCATCATTCTCAAGACGGTCGGAGTGGCCGATGAATTGCGTCGCGCCCTTTCCCCGCTGCGAGACCGCATTCGGGTGGCGTTCATTTTCGGATCAGTCGCGCGAGGGGAAGAGAACTCGGACAGCGACTTGGACGTGATGGTCATTGGCGACGTCACATTGGCCCAATCCCTTGCTGGCGCTGCGGGCTGAGCACGACCGCTTACGCCGTCAGCCCGAAGCGGTAGAACTTGTTCTTCGCGAAGAGTGGCCCAGACATTGCATTGGATGTCTGGGTGACGAAGGAACAAGAGAGATCGAACGAATCGCGTGTTCTCGGCAGCCTTTTGTTGTTTCACAACTCAGACGCACAAAGCAGCGTCTGGGTCATTCCTCCACCCCGCCCGAATATCTAGCGACTTCTTGCATCCACATCGGCAATGAATCGTTTGAACGTTTCTCTGCATGACGCGTCTGGTACCTGCTCCATGTGATGCAGCAACTCGTCGAGGAATCTGCAACCACAAAACTCTGCCGCTCGCGTAAGATCCTCGTTTGAATCGCCGCTATCGATTAGTTCAGCCATCAAATGCGTGAGCAGACCTTGTGTCGTTTCCGAAATCATCTCCATATCCGGATTGTCGTGCCAACCTTTACCAAAGGATATTGCGTCTCCTTTTCGCAGGATCAGTGTTTGATCGGCACCTGTGCGCCACAGCGGGTACGCCACGTCGAATGTGTCGGGCACGTAGCAAGTCCAGCTCCTCTGGACGTTTTCGACCCAGAATTCGAAACACTCTGGTCGGTTCTCAGCAAAGACGAAATCGACAAATGTCGGGTCCAGCGCCAGTTCGCGAGCGATCTCCCGAGAGAAAGCTTTCACTTTGGGGTGGTTGAGGTCGCGAATTTCCATGTCGCCGTACCGGACTGAGCGCCGAGATCGGACGCCACATTTCTGGCATCGATGAAGTCGAGCAAAGAGTTGAGAAACCCACAATGGTAGACTCCAGATCAGATACGATAGTGCGATGAAAATTACTGGCGCAAGAACTATGCACCACCACGTTTTGGTGTTGGCGACACTGAACACCAATCCTGTTGATGCCGCGCTCAAAAACCATACGGCAAAACAACCATTCGCACTTGACGAGTCAGCCGTTCCGGTTTCGTGTCCACATTGTTCACAGCGAGTTAGCAAATCTTGAATCTCGAACTTGACCAATTGGCGAACTCGTGACCAAGCTCCGGCTTGGTCACGCCAATCCTCGAAGCTCTGCTTCCTCGAGCGACGCTGGACCTTCAGCAGCATGTCAGGACTGGTATCAGTCAGCAAGTGCGAGGTTTGGTTTTCACGCGGGCGAAGCGGAGCTTCGGGGTACGCGGTCCCAAGCCGGAGCATAGGACCGAGATCGCAAAGGGTTTCGCCGTACAATCCCTTGCAGACGCTGCGGGCTGGGCTTCGTTCACTCACTCTGTCAGCCCAATGCGGCAGAACTTCTTCTTCCCGACCCAGACCAGCAGCCCGTCCGTCACATCGATCAGCTGATCGTATTTTTCGTTTTTACTCTTTGATAGAACAGGATTTGAGATCTCGCCCCCAAGCTGAGAGCTTGAGACTGAGTTTCCGCGATGGAGGGTGCCTAGGCGTAGTGATCCAGACGCTGCTTTGAGCGTCTGGATTGCTCAGCGAACATAGGGATTGACAGGGGAGCCTCGCTAGGGAGAATCAAGCTTCATCCTATCCATCCTGTGCCTGCATCGCCCGGACAACCAAAGCGATATCACGGCAAACTTGTCATTCCCCGGTCCAACTGATCCCCAATGGCAACGCTCTACGTCGAAACCTCCATCCCGAGTTTCTACTTCGAGGTTCGTCCGGAACCAGCGATGGTGGCTCGGCGAGATTGGACGCGGCAATGGTGGGATTCTGTGCCAGCGGACGACGAACTCGTCACCAGCCCAGCTGTGGTGGATGAGTTGAAACGGGGCGAGTTTCCTGGCAAGCGAGAGGCATTGGCTCTTCTGAGAACTCTTCCGGTTCTGGAAATCACCAATGCCGTGGGAGAAATCGTCGAGGCATACATCGCTCATCAGCTGATGCCTGCTGACCCTTTCGGCGATGCCTTGCACTTGGCCATCGCATCGTATCATCGTTGTGATTTTCTGGTGACCTGGAACTGAAAGCATCTCGCCAACGCCAACAAGTTCGGGCACATTCGCCGGGTCAATGGTATACTGGGATTGCACGTACCGATGTTGGTCACACCCTTGGAACTCCTTGGCGAGAATGCATCATGACTCAGCGCACCATTCTGGAAGAGATTCGCCACGTCAGGCACGTCATCTCGGAAGAGATCGGGCATGATCCCCGTCGAATCGCCGCTTACTATGCGAGCCTCCAAGCGGATCTGAAATCTCGCGTCATTAACCGCAGTGGAGAATCCGTAGCGGACCCATCCATCCCCTGCGCCGGACCAGTCGTGTCGAGCCTTCCGGGATCGCGGTAGGGTCGCTGGTCGGCGAAACCCATGCTAACGCTGCGGGCTGGAATGGCTACTACTCCCGCACCACCTCATGCCGTCCCCACAACAAATACAGCGGGGGCAGCAGGAACAGATTCAAGAACGTCGAGGTCACCAGTCCGCCGACGATGACTACAGCCAGCGGGTACTCGATTTCGTGGCCCGGCTTATTGCCGGAGATCGCGAGCGGCAGCAACGCCAAGGCGGTTGTGAGCACGGTCATCAGGATCGGAATCAGCCGCTCTTCGGCCCCGCGCAGCACGAGATTTAGGCCGAACGGCTCGCCTTCGGATTCTTGGAGGTGGCGGTAGTGACTGACGAGCATGATGCCGTTGCGAGCTGCGATGCCGAGGACGGTGACGAAGCCAATCAGCGACCCGAGCGATAGCACTCCCCCGGCCATCCACGCGGCGACGACGCCGCCGATCAAGGCGAACGGGATCGTCAGGGCGACCATGAGCGTGAGCCGTAGCGATTGGAAGTCGATGTAGAGAATCAACAAGATCCCAATCAGCGACATCGCCCCCAAGGCGATCAGCCGCTGCTGTGATGCCTGCCGGGCGGTGTATTCGCCGAGGAACTCCGGGTGGTACTCGCGCTCAAAGGGGAGTGCTCGAACAGCCGCTTCGATGTCACGAGCCACCGAACCGAGGTCGCGGCCCTTGGCGTCGCAGGTCACGTCAATGCGCCGTGAGCCTCCGTCACGCTTCACTTCGTTCGGCGCGGGGACGATCCCGATGTCGGCGATCTCTTTGAGGGGCACTTGTCCGCCCGTGGGTGTGTCGACCCGCAATTCATGTAGAGCTGTCAGATCGGTGCGAGACTCGGGCTGTCCCCAGACGACGACATCGAACTTCTTCTGGTTCTCGTACACTTCGCCCACCTTCATGCCGCGCAGCATGGTGGTGACCGCCCGGCGGACTTGACCGGGATTCAGGCCCAGTCGTTCCGCTGCTTCGGTTCGCAAGCGGACTTCGACTTGCGGAACGAGGTCTTGTGATTCGACCTTGAGGTTGGCGGTCCCCTCGACCTGCTTCATCGCGGCTTCGACTTCTTTGGCCTTGGCTCGCAAGGTCGCCAGGTCGGGACCATAAATACGGACGACGATGCTGGAACTTGTCCCGGTGAGAACCTCTTTGACGCGCTCGCGCAGGAACGTGAGCAGATCGCGTTTCAGGCCGGGGTAACCATCGACCGCTGTTTGAATCTTCCCCACGGTCTCCTGGTAGTCCACATCCTTATCGATGCTGATCCACAGCTCGGTAAAGTTCGGCCCGTAGACCTCATCGCCCCCCTCGGCGCGACCGATGTGGCTGCCGAAGTTGCGGACGCCGGGGATCGCTCTTAGCTCCTTGCTCGCGAGGATTGTGATGCGGTCCATCGCCTCGATCGAGGTGCCGGGCCGCTCGACA
>JAYSUV010000209.1:0-1904 GCA_043718945.1 Planctomycetota bacterium | reverse complement strand
AGAAGAAGCCTGGTAACGAGCAGAACGCCTCGTTCGATCCGTTGCTCGCCCTCGCCGAAGAGATTGGCGAGCTGTTCCGGGCCAAGCGGCTGACGACGTTCCCGCTGGCGGCCTGCATCAAGACCGAGTTCAAGACGATCTACGCCCCGGAACACATCGAGAACCTGCGGACATTCACCAGCGTGCTGACGCTGACGTTCCGCGTCATCGGATAGCCCGAGGCCAGCTGCCTCATGTACATCGGCCTTCGCATCATCCAGGTCAAAGGGCTGTTCTTTGACCGTCAGGCGATTCACTCCGCTGTCAGCCGCGCCGAGCGCAAGGTGTTGTCGCGGTTCGGAGCGTTTGTTCGGCAGGATGCCCAGCAGCGGATTCAGCGGCGCAAGCGTCACTCGCGAGCGGGGGAGTCGCCGACCAATCGCACGGGGCTGCTCAAGCGGCATATCTACTTTCTGTTCGATCCCGACCGCCGCTCGGTTGTGATTGGACCCGCCCGGCTCAATCGCAGTACCGATGCCCCCCGCACGCTCGAACACGGGGGCGAGATCACGATCGAGACCAAGTCGAAAGAGACCATCGAAGTCGAGATCGCTCCGCGACCCTTCATGGGACCGGCGTTCGAGAAAGAACAGTCCCAACTCCCTTCCCTGTGGAGGGACTCTATCAAATGAAAGGAAACGCCATCCCACCAACTGACTCTGATTCTGCGAATCCCCCGATGCACGCTCTGGGCATGAACGGCAACGGGTACGTCGTGATCCCGAAGTGGTTCGTCTCGTTCCTGAGCTTCACGGTTTCCGTGATCTTTGTCGGGGCGATCCTCTGGGCCTGGCAGATGTCGTCCGACATGGCCGCGATCAAAGCCGAGGTCCGGGCGCAGAACGAGCTGCGAGGGGCTGAGGTGGAAGACATTCGGAGGCGTCTGGCCCGGCATGACGATCTGCTGGACAGGCTTCAGGCGTCTGGCTTGAGGCTCCCGGAAAGGAGTCGTGAAACGCCATGAGCGTCGAAGTCTCCCCCTCTTTCCTGAAGCCCAGAGCCTGGGGCCTGAAGCCTGATTCCAAGGGCCTGAAGCCTCACTTCGAACCCCTTGACATCGCGGCCTGTTACGGCACTGGGTTCACCGCCAAGGCCATCAGCTACGGCACCGCGTCCGTGCTGGCTCCGCCGAGACTGAAGATCGGGCCATCGCATGTGGCGACGTTCTGTGAGTACCAGCAGCGGATGGTCTGGATCGAGTCGACCACGCTCTGCCCGCATCCGTGTGACATCACCGGTCGCAAGATCAACGGCTGTCAGGCTCACGACCCCGCAAGTCGGATTGCGGACTACCTCGCCGATGGCGGACGGGTCGATCTCTATCGGCTCTCGGCCATCGAGAAACTCTCCCGCGATGAGCGGAACCTGCTCAGCCGCATTCTCATCCGGCACTTCGTCGGACGCGAGGTCACGTATGACCTCGGCGGGGCGCTGTTGTCCGGGACGCGGCTGTTCAAACGGACCCGGTTGTTGCCCTCGGCGGACCTGAACGAGCTGTTCTGCTCGGAACTGGTCGCAGCCGTGTGTATGCGACTCGGGCGGATGAACCGTTCGAACCCCACGCAGTTCAACCCGGCGTGTTTGCTGCGGGAACTCGTCCGTCAGGGGACGTTTCAGTTTTGTCACTCTTTCACCAAGGAAACGATTTGATCCTCTTCTCGTTCTGCGTGTCGTTGTGTGCGTATGGCGTCGCCCTTGTGGTGACGATCTTCTGGGTGCTGAGGAACCGACTGCCCGTGCTGCTGCTGATCCTCGGGATCAATAGCGTGGCTCAGGCCGCCGTCCAGGATGCGGTCGTGATGGTCGGCGATTGCTCGGGAGTCTGCGTTGATCCCTCGGGACTGGTCCTGACGGCCAAGCACTGC
>JAYSUV010000208.1:0-15515 GCA_043718945.1 Planctomycetota bacterium | reverse complement strand
GCGAAGGAAAACTCATGTCACTCCCCATTCGCCGTCGCGGATTCACCCTGATCGAACTGCTGGTCGTCATCGCGATTATCGCGGTACTGATCGCGCTGTTGTTGCCCGCCGTACAACAGGCTCGCGAAGCCGCCCGCCGCTCCCAGTGCAAGAACAACCTTAAGCAGATGGGACTGGGCATCCACAACTATCACGAAACTTATGGGTGCATGCCCATCGCCGACGTGAACGGGACATCGACCCCGATCTCGGCCCATGCCCGCTTGCTGCCCTACCTGGATCAGACTCCGCTGTACAACCTGGTCGACTTCAATGTCCCCTACAACCATGTGAACAACACTGTCGCCCGTATGACAGAATTGCAGGTGTTCCGTTGCCCGTCAGATCCAACCCCGCTGCCGATGGCAGTGGGAGGACGGAACAACTACTACTGGAACGCGGGGAATGGAATTGTGATGTATACCTCGGGAGCCACGGGAATGCCTCCGTCGAACGGGGTGATCTTTCACACACTCCGCATCAATTTCGCCCATATCACTGATGGACTCAGTAACACGGCGGCGATGTCGGAGAAGTTGACCGGGGATGGGAGTAATGGCGTCTCCTCACCTCGAACGGACACGTTCCAGCCCGGCACCTACCCCGCGACTGCGGATGAAGCGCTGCAGCAGTGCAATGCCACGGTCGTGACTGACCTGACCAAACAGGGCTACTCGAATGTGGGTGGTCCGTGGCTGCAACAGTATCACTCAACGAACCAGTACAACCATGTGCTGCCGCCGAACGGGCGGTCGTGCATGTTCCCTCCGGGACGCATTGCCACGACGGCCAACAGCCAGCACACCGGCGGGATTCATACGCTGCTGTGTGATGGGTCGGTGCGGTTCATTTCCGAGAACCTTGACTTGGGAACATGGCGAAAACTAGGCAGCATCAACGGAGGTGAAGTGCTGGGCGAATTCTAACCCCAGCGGTGTCCGGATGCCTCCTGCCTGATCGCGGACAGGAGATGAACACTTTCGTGTCGTGGCTGGGTAGATCTCGTTCCACTCGGCAGGCGATGCCACTTCTCTCTGGCTGGGAACCCGTTCGATGCCCCTCGCACGTGCGACACTGAGTGTCGGTCTCTGCGGTTTACTCCTGTTGAGTCTGGTCGGATGTCAGCAGGGAACGGAGAGCTTTGCGCTGGACTCCGATGTCGCCCATGTGGCGCTGGAAAAAGCGATGCAGGCGTGGGTCGATGGCAAGACGCCAGCCGATCTCCAGCCCGAGATCATCATCGGCGACGTGGACTGGAACAAAGGCCGCAAGCTGGTGTCCTATGAGATACTCACCCGAGAAGTGACCACCGATGGATCGAACCTGCACATCCCCGTGAAGCGGAGATTCAAGACCAAAGGCAAAGCCTCAGAATCCAAGGTGGCCTACATTGTTGGCACTTCGCCGGTCGTGACCATCTTCCCACAGTAGCCACTCCGTAGCTTGTCCCCCGAGGTCCGGGCGGAACGGACGTGGGTGTCCGCTCGACTTCCGATCCGCATTCCCTCACACCTTTCCCGAAAGTAACTCCCATGCTCAAGCGTGCCATTGCCACAGCTCTCCTCACTCTGTCACTCGGCACACTCGCGTCTGCCGATGGTCCCGTCCCGACCGCTCGTCCGATTCCCCTGACGCGGGATGAGATGAAGCAGATGTTGGAGGACCTCAAGTCTCGCCCCATCCGAATTCCGCTTCCGGAACTGACTGACAAGGACCGCGAAGCCCTCGGCGAGCGAGCCGACAGCTATGAAGCTCGCCTGCGGCATCATTACCTGCCCGCTGGCGAAGGCTCGGTGTTTGGAGGACGCCCTCCTGGTGGCGGCGGAGCAGCGGGTGGAGTACCTCGGCCTCCGCGCGGTGATGCTCCTGGGGCAACCCCTCCCGCCCGCGACTTCACCCGGAACGGCGACGAGAACATGACGTTGAGCTACTCGTTCAAGACGATGCTCTTCTGGATCGTCGCGCGAACCAACAACTGCCAATACTGTCTCGGCCACCAGGAACAAAAACTCTCCGCAGCTGGGATGACCGAGGAGCAGATCGCCGCTCTCGACTTCGACTGGAAGCGGTTCACCCCGGCGGAGCAGGCCGCATTCGCCTATGCCCGCAAGATCACGTACTCGCCGCATCAATTGAGCGATGCGGACATCGACGCGCTGCGCCAGCACTACACGGAGGCACAGATTCTGGAAATGACCATGTCGACGGCGGGGAACAACTCCATCAATCGCTGGAAGGAGGGGGCCGGGATTCCTCAATCTCAGTCGGGTGCCAGCTTCTTCCGACGTGCAGAGAATCTCCCCCAGGACCGGCCCGTCCCGAACGAGAGCTTCCTGACCCCCACTCCGGAGGAGTTCACTAAGTCACTCTCTCAAGTGGTGCCCGTCTCGCTCGACGCTGGAGGCCTTCCGTCGCAGATCGCGCTCAGCACGCGTCCCGCACTGGAGTCGCGAGCCGAGGTCGAAGCCGCGCTGGCAGCAGCTCGCGCGCGGAAGTCGCGACTGCCACTTCAGACCGAGGAAGATGTCCGCAAGGTGTGGTCCGCCGACATTCCGGAAGGACCAGTTCCGCACTGGATGCGGTTGCTGGCTCTGTTCCCCAATGAAGGACGCGGTCGCCTCAATAGCTTGCTCGCCATGACCACGGAACGCGGAGACCTGTCACTGGTCTCCAAGGCACAGGTCAGCTGGATCATCGCTCGGCAAGATCGCGCGTGGTACGCCGCTGGAGGCGCTCAAGCTCAACTGCGGAAGCTCGGACAAACGGATGAGCGGGTCTACGCCCTCGACGGGGACTGGCACGAGTTCACCGCCGAGGAGCGAGCACTGTTCCGCTTCGCCCGCGACTTGGCAATGACCCCCATCGCGCTGACCGATGCCGATGTCGCCGAAGCTCTCGAACTGGCTGGCCCACGCAAGGTGGTCCAGTTGGTGAACTTCGTGACCAGCCGGGCGTACTTTGACCGCGTGACGGAAGCCGCCGGTCTACCGTTGGAGTAACAGTTGATCGGGAGGCAGATCATGGACCGCAATCAGTTTCCTCGCCGCATGTGTGGATTCGCATTGTGCCTGCTGGCCGTTGAAGTCGGGATCTGGCAGGACAGCAGTGGCCCACTGGTGGATGCTGGAGACACCTCAACGGTGGTGCCCTCGCGGCACTCTGCGCCAGTCGAGATGCCAGCCGTACAAGGAGCCTCTCAAGTGCATCCCGTGATTCCCGCTGACTCGTCGAACTCGGCAGAGAGATTCGGTGACCGTTGAGGCTTCCGTTCGCCCCGGTTGGTCATCTTTGCTACTCTGAAGATGTCGCTTCAATGGGGGCGTGATCTTCAGAGGCGGTGATGGACAACACAGTCATACAAAAGGCACGGAGCAGCGGACGCTGGATGGCAGTGACTCTGCTACTCGTTTGCTCAGCGGGTTGTCCGAACAGTCCCTCACCGCCGCCTCCAGCGCCAACAGTGCCCAGCCCACCGGTCCAGTTTGTCGATCAAGCTGCCGCTTGGAATGTGGTGTTCCAATACGAGAACGGGGAGCAGGCGGGACTCTATTCCATTCTCGAAACACTCGGCGGAGGAGTCGGGATTATCGACTATGACCGTGATGGTCGGCCCGACATTTGGTGCGTCGGAGGGGGCCAGTTCTCAGGTCCAACCGCGGAGCCAACGGGGCTCCCCGGTGCTCTCTTCCGCAATCAAGGAACCCGCTTCGAGTCCGCCACAGTCTCAGCGGGCATCGTCGCTCCGAATCACTTTCAGCACGGAGTCGCTGCTGCCGACTTTGATCATGATGGCTTCGTCGATGCCCTGATCACCGGATACGGCGGTCTCCAGCTGTGGCACAATCTGGGCGACGGGACGTTCGAGGATGTAACCGCCTCGTCGGGGCTGAACGCCGACACTCAGTGGAGTTCGAGTGCGGCGTGGGGCGACTTGAACCAGGACGGGCACCTCGATCTGTATGTCACGCATTATGTGAACTGGTCGAAAGAGAACGACCCGCCCTGCTTCACACATGGCGATCTGCGCGAGGTCTGCTCACCTCTGGTGTTTGATGCCGTGTCCGACATGCTGTTCGCGTCCGACGGAGCGGGCGACTTTCGTGACCGATCCACCGAGGTCGGTCTCGCCGAGGGCGGCAAGGGGATGAGCGCGCTCGTCGCCGACCTCGATCTCGACGGCGATGTTGATGTCTATGTCGGCAATGATACGACGCCCAAGTTCCTTTACGAGAACACCAACGGACAGCTGCGCGAACGCGGTCTGGTGAGCGGGGTGAGCCTGAGCAAGTTGGGAGCTGCTGAGGGGTCGATGGGGACCGATCTCGGGGACTTCGACCTCGACGGGCTGCCCGATCTATGGGTCGCCAACTTCGAGGACGAGACGTTCGGCCTCTATAAGAATCTCGGCGGCTTGCAGTTCGAACATGTCAGCCACGAGACCGGTCTCGACCGCATCGGCCAGGCCTACGTCGGCTGGGGGGTGGTCTTTGGCGACTGGAACCTGGATGGCGATGAAGATGTCTTCGTCAGTAATGGACACGTCGTCCGCCATGCCCACAAAGCCCCCGTGAAGCAGCTGCCGGTGCTGATGGAGAACCTCGCCGGGAAGCATTTCCAGAACGTCGCCCAAGTGAGCGGGGCATACTTCCGCACCGCCCATCCCGGTCGAGGCGCAGCTGCGGGGGATCTCGACCGCGATGGGGATCTCGATCTGGTGGTGTCCCATGTGAATCAGCCGGTCGCCGTCCTGGAGAACCAAGGACCGCAGGTCAGTCGATCGATCACCGTGGAATTGACGGGCACCAAGTCCCCCCGCTGGGCGATCGGCACAGTCGTGCGGTTGATCACCACACAAGGGTCGCAAATCCGCCAGTGGCGCGGTGGCGGCAGCTTTGCCTCCACGAGTGATCCGCGATTGCTGTTCGGCATCCCCCGGGGCCAGTTCCCTGTCCGGCTGGAAATCAGCTGGTCCAGCGGTCTCCGCGAGACGATCCCGTTGGAGACCTGGGCTCACCGCATCCATGTCGTCGAGGGGGAAGACCACCCGCCCGGTAGACTCAGGGAGTAGTGGGCCAGTCCGTCGTTGACGCACTGCGGATGGCCTATGCGATGAAGTACGCCTGCTGGGCCGATCGGCATTCGTACCACGCTGGAAGGATTCCGAAGAAGCTGTATGCGACGGCATCAGTCCGGAGACCGGGGTCGTGATGCCGCGCGGGACTCTCACATCGATTAGCAAACCCTCTGGCCGTTGGGAGACGCTGCACACTGTCCTCCCGCCTGATACCATTCCCGACTCCATCATCCGGCGATGTCCTAATCGCTTCGCCTCATTCGACACTTACGGCCTCGACGACCTCATGAAAGCTCTCCGTCTCAATCAGCCCAAGCAGTTCGAACGCATCGACCTCCCCGAGCCGAGCGCGCCCGGTCCCGGTGAGGCCCTCGTCCAGACGCACGTCATGGGGGTCTGCGGGACTGACCTGAGCGGGTATCTGGGCAAGATGCCGTTCTTCAGTTACCCCCGCATCCCCGGCCACGAACTGGGAGTGCAGGTGCTGGCTGTCGGTGAGGGAGTGACCCACGTCCGGCCCGGTGACCGCTGCTCGGTCGAGCCGTACATCAACAACCCCGACAGCTTTGCCAGCCAGCGCGGTGCCGGGAACTGCTGCCAGAACTTGCAGGTACTCGGCGTGCATCGCGACGGGGGGTTGCGGTCGCGCTGGACGCTCCCGGCGAGGAAGCTGCATCAGTCAGAGAGCCTGAGCTATGAGCAACTGGCCCTGGTCGAGACGCTGGCGATCGGGTGTCACGCGACCGATCGCGGCGGGCCGAAACCGGCAGAGCATATCCTGATCATTGGAGCCGGGCCGATCGGGCTGGCGACGCTAGAGTTCACTCGGCTCAGCGGGGCGATCATCACCGTGATGGATATGGTTCCCTCTCGGCTGGAGTTCTGTCAGAAGCAGTACGGCGTCGAACACACGATCGTGTTCAAGGGAGACGGTTCCGAGCTCGAACAGATGAAGCAGATCACCGGCGGCGAGTTCTACACGGTCGTGACCGATGCGACCGGCAACGCCAAATCGATGGCCAATGCGATCCACTATGTGGCCCACGCCGGGACGCTGGTCTACGTCGGCATCACCACCGATCAAGTCTCGTTCCCCCACGTCTGGCTGCACGCCCGCGAGATGACCCTCAAGGGGAGCCGCAACGCCTTGCCCGGTGACTTCCACAAGATCATCAAGCTGATCGAACGCGGCACGATTAACACCGCTCCGTGGATCACGCACCGCACGCACTTCGATCAGGTGATCGAGGTCTTCGAGAGCTTCACGCGGCCCGAGACCGGCGTCATCAAGGCGGTCATTCAGGTGGAGTAGGGGGACCAGTTTTCGTGACCTCTCCCGCGCGAGCGGCCCGAGGGACAGGGAAATCGTGACAGCCACGGTCAACCCTGAAATCTGTGCAATCTGTGGACAAACTTGCCGCACGGGAGAGGCTCGATGGGAGGGAGTCTGGTACACAGATTTCGCAGATTGGCACAGATTACATTCTCCCACGACACTCGATTTGCAGCTGTGAAGCGAAGGACGTTGCCTCACAAAAACGGCATTCACCGAGTTGCCCGAGGCAGCTCAGAATTCGCTCGTTTGATCAGGCGAGAGCTGGGGCGAGGAGGCTTCCACGAGGCGTTTGCTGTGCCCCTCACCCCGGCCCTCTCCCCACAGTCACCTCCTCCCAGATAATGCACGTCGCCAGTGGGGAGAGGGGGCAGAGGAAGCAGGTTGCCGATTTTATTTGACTCGCACAATCGGCCTGTGGCCAACTTCCCTCCGCTTGCCCGCGATCCGCTGTCCCGGTATTGTCGATCCGGGGCGATACGTTCTCAGCTGATGGCACTGCGGAACGCTGTTTCGTGGATGCTCATCCCCGCGCGGTAACCGCGCGGAGCTGTTTCACCCGGTCCGAATGCAAGGCCTGAGCTGGATTCCGCGACTGCGGAAAATTGCTCATGCATCACGAGTTTGGTGGGAGCGTATCGCCTTCTTTTTGAGACACTTCTTGCTTGTTGTTCTCGCTCACGATCCGCTGAGTTTCGCCGATGGTAACAATCCTTCGAACGCTGCGGGCGACCCTTCTTGCGGGGCCTTGGACGCCGCTGGGGGCGGATGAGCGACTGCGGGCGGCGTGTCTGGGAGTGGTTCCGCAGACTCGCTGGATCGGCCCGCTGGTTCGGCGGTTGTTCGAGGTCCACCCGGAACGGAAGCCGCCTGAACGGAAAGCACTGGCACAGCTCCTGATGCGGGATAATCGCCTTCGCACTGCGATTCAGAAGCTCGATCCCCCGCCGCGTTTCAACCTTGCTGCTGCGATGGCCCCTCGCATGGCTCCCGTGTGCGATCGCTTTCGCCAGTGGCCATTGCCATCGCTCACGTCCAAACTGGAATTGGCCCAGTGGTTGGGAGTCACGAGTGCCGAGGTCGATTGGCTCACTCGATCTCGTCGTGACCGCCCGGTCGAGAAGGAGCATTACCGTTACCGCTGGGTGCCGCGTCCGGGGCGACCGCGACTGTTCGAGATCCCTCGTCTGCGTATCAAGCAGGCTCAGCGAAAGCTGACTGAACTCTTCGCAGTCATCTCGCCGCATACAGCTGCGCATGGGTTCGTGCCGGGTCGGTCGGTCGCGAGTTGTCTGGAGCCGCATGTCGGGCAGGAGGTCGTGCTGCGGATGGACCTGCAGCATTTCTTTCCCTCGATCCGGCGAGGGCGCGTGATGGCTATGCTCAGGGACTTCGGCTACCCCGAGTTGGTTGCGAAACTCATCGCGCGGCTCGTGACGGCCACCGTCCCCCAGCCGATTCTGGAAGAGGCTCGCCCGTTGTGCGGGGAGCAGGCGTTCGAGGTGTTGTGTCACGCGCTCGGTCAACCGCATTTGCCGCAAGGGGCACCGACCTCGCCGGTGATCGCAAACCTCGTCGCCTGGAAGCTCGACTGCCGCCTGGCCGGACTCGCAGAGAAAGTCGGTGCCAAGTACACGCGGTACGCTGACGATCTGATCTTCTCGGGAGACCAGTCGTTCGGTCGTGGGCTGGCCAAGTTTCGCGAATTGGTCCTGGCGATTGCCATCGACGAGGGGTTCTTTATCCGCCACCACAAGACACGCACCATGCGGCGCGGCGGTCGACAGATCGCAGCCGGACTGGTGATGAACCAGCGGCTCAATGTCCCGCGCGAGGATTACGACCAGTTGCGGGCCATCCTGCACAACTGTGCCCGCCACGGACTGGCGTCGCAGAATCGCGATGAGCATCCCGATTTTCTGGCGCACTTGCAGGGGCGTGTGGCCTACGTGGCGGCGACGAATGAAGAGCGCGGGCGGAAGCTGAGGGGGCTGCTGTTGCAGATCGAAGGCATGTGATCGCACCTCACGGTTGGCTAGTATGTCACACTGAGGGGACACGAGATTCCAAGAAGACCCTCACACAAAGGCACAAAGAAGAAGTGGGGATCAAACGGCACCTTCCGTTGATCGATGGACTCCATGACTTTGTGCCTTCGTGCCTTTGTGTGAGACATTCCTGCCAGAGTCAAAGTGACACACTGGCCAAGCCTGGGATTGCACCTCGTCGACTCTTCCAATTCGCGGGGGATTTCATGACGATGGTCTACACTTGGCGGATGTGGTCCGAACAGAGTCGGTGCATTGGCTCCGGCCGGGAGAGTCGTTTTTCGCTCCGCGAAAGGGCGTTCTTTCGCGGAGCTAAAGACGACTCTACGGGATGCCTCGATCCGCTCTCACCCCGACGCCTTGGCGAGCCTACCCATGCTGAAACGCATCACAATCAATCGCGTCGACCCGCTGTCGGCGGGCATTGTACTTGGTTGTTTTGGTGTGGCAGTTGGTCTTCTCGCTGGTCCAGTTCTCGGATTGGCGATGATGATCGATGATGGCGATGTCTGGATTCGGTCGCTCGGAGGTCTGCGACTGGTGCTGGGAGGTGTCGTTCTGATTCTGGCACCTGTCTTTTACGGGATGGTTGGGTTTATGACCGGGCTGCTGATGGCAGTGGTCCATAATACCGTGGTAAAGTTTTTCGGTGGCCTCGTACTTGAGGTCGAGGACGACAGTGAAGACGATGAGGACTGAGATAACACCCGTGGGAGAGGCTTCCAGCCTGTCGTCTGCGAGCCATTGACCGACAGGCTGGAAGCCTATCCCACGCCAGAAAGGAACACAGCATGCAACTCGGACTCATCAACTCGGCCTGGGCTCAAGCCGGACGCGGTACGGCGTGGGGTATTGCCAAGACCAAAGAGATCGGGTTCGACTCGATCGACATCTTCGCCGATCCGCTCGACATCGACATCCGCGAGCGACAGCTGATCCGCACCGAGTGCGCGCGGCACGGGCTGCCGATCGTGTCGGTCTGCTGCGTGGCGACGGGGTTGGTGGACTTCAATCCGAGCGTGCAGCAGTTTCATCTGGATCGGTGCGAGGCGTACCTCGATATGGTGTACGAGTTCGGCGGGCAGAATTTGTTGCTCGTGCTGGGAGAGTACATTTGGAATCAAGAAGTGATCCCGCCCGCCGAGCAGTGGCGGACGGCGGTCGAGAACTGCCGCCGATTGGCCGACCATGCAGAGTCACTCGGCTTGCAGATCGCCTTGGAACTGGAGCCATTCCCGCTGTCGCTGCTGAATGATGTCGACTCGATGGCCCGGTTCATCAGCGATGTCGGTCATCCCGCGCTGGGGGCGAACATCGACATCTCCCACCTAGCCCTCGCGAAGGTGGCCCCCAAGGAGTTGCAGCGGCTGCGGGGGAAGTCATTCCATGTCCACATCTCCGACTGCGATGGCAAGAAGCACGGCGACCTGCCGCCCGGTCGCGGCGTGGTGCAGTTCGAGCCGTACCTGGAGCAGATCCGCGACCTCGGAATTCCGGGAGCGGTGTCGATTGAGCTTGAATACTCCCCCGAACCCGACCAGATCGAAGCCTGGGTCCGCGAGGCGTATGAGTCGACTGCGGCCCTGATGCGAAAGTGTGGGCTGCGGGATTGAGCGAGCCGCCTGCCAATGAGTCACCGACTCCGAACCTTCCCGTAGCCACGTTCGCCAGAACGTGGGGGACGCTGCATGGGCTGGTCGTAGTCGTGGGGGCATTGACACTCGCTTCACTGACAGTCCTGATGACACCATCGATTCCCTTGGGAGTGCCCGAGGAGTGGACTTGGGCTCGCCGGGCGTGGCCCGAGATCGACCCATTGGCTGGCGTCTGGAGCGTGCTGCTCGGCGCCGCCTATTGGGGTGTCGTGCGGTGGGGAGAGCCCCGTAGCCTGGACCCCCAGGTCCGGGCGATGCATCGCGATGGCGACCTCTTTCAGCCTTCAAAGCTCGCTCGGACCTGGGGGTCCAAGCTACGGGATGTTCGGCTGGCCGGATTGTGCCTGCTTGCGTTTGCCTGGCTGTTCAGTCTGCTCAGCGTTCCACCGGACTATCAGGGAATCGGTCGCTCGCCATCGGTACTCTACTACCAGCGGACCGAAGGGTACTTTCATCAGGCGGCCTTCCAAGTCACGGACTCGCGCGAGTTCCTCCACAACTACCGCGATTCAATCAGCAACGGCGATGACCCGGATCGGTATCTGCATCTGGGCACCCATCCTCCGGGGCTGACACTGGGGTATCGGGGACTGCTGGTCTTGTTCGAGTGGTCACCGCAATTGGCCGAGGCATTGATCGCCATCGAGCCGCCCACCATTCGCGAAGGCTTCGCAGCGCTGAGGCAGTTTCCCACACCCAAGGAGCAATTGCTGACCACCCCGGAAGAGGCCACTCTCTGGGCCGCGACACTGCTCACTCTCGCAGCTGCGGCTGCCACTTGCTGGCCGATCTATCGACTCGCCGCTCGTATGGGGGGGCCGGTGGTCGGGTGGCGTGCGGCTGTCCTGTGGCCGCTTGTGCCGAGCTTGCTGGTGTTCTTTCCGAAGTCGGACTTGTTGTGTCCACTGATCGGAACTGCCAGCTGCTGGTTGTGGCTGGATGGCTGGTCGCGATTGCGGTGGGGGCGATGCTTTTTGGCGGGAGTGGGATTCTTCGCCGGTTTGCTGTTGACGCTGGCCCTCGCGCCGATTGCGTTGCTATTGGTGGTGCAGACGGTTCTGGAGCGCTGGACCCGGCGGGATGAGTTCGCGGATCGCTGCGTGGTCGCCGATGTCGGAGCGGTGTGTGCGGCCTGCCTAGGCTTCTCGATCCCGTGGATCGCGGTATCGGTGTGGGGCCACTGCAACGTGCTGGCGATCTGGGTGCAGAACCTCCAGAACCATGCGATGTTTTACGACCACAATGCTCGCAGTTACGGCGCGTGGCTCGTTGTGAATCCGTTCGAGGCGGCCCTCGCGCTGGGGGTGCCGATTGCCAGTCTGGTGTTGATCGGCCTGTTCCGCTCGATCCGGGAACGTGAGCGAATGCGAGTGGGATTCTCACAGTCGATGGCCTGGTTCAGTGTGTGGGCGTTCTTGTGGCTCTCGGGCAAGAACATGGGCGAGGCAGCCCGGTTGTGGATTTTTCTGGCACCTTGGGCGGTGATGACGGCGGCTCTGGTCTGGCAATGCCCAGGGGATGCCACCCCTGGGCTTTCCACGCGAGACGAGATCGAACGCCAGCGGTCGTGGAAGTGGCTACTCGCTCTGCAACTGCTCGCCTGCCTGTGGACATCGGCCTGGGTGGATGGGTTTCACTTTGCGGACTTGCTGCCGAAGTGACTTCTCGCTGTGTGAGGTTGACCCGGCAGTGTTGTGATCGATCTACTGCGTCACAGGATTCCCTTGGCACTCATCACACACTGTTCAGGCTCCGCTTTCATGCGCGTCATCGTCACCGGCGGAGCTGGATTCATCGGCAGCCATGTTGTCGAGCAGCTTCTCGCTGCGGGCCACGAACCGCATGTCATTGACAACTTGTCGACAGGGAATCGGGACAACCTGCCCGCTGGCGTTCCGTTGCATGAAGTCGATGTTCGCGACCCCGCTGCTGTGCAGAAGGTGTTCGAGGCGGTTCGCCCTCAAGCCGTCACGCACCAAGCCGCGCAGATGTCGGTGAGTCTCTCAGTCCGGGAGCCGTACTTCGACGCCGATGTCAACGTGATGGGCCTGTTGTCCGTGCTGCAAGCTGCGGACCGTACCGGGGTCGAGCGGTTCGTGTTCGCCTCCTCGGGCGGAGTGCTGTACGGAGATGTCTACACGCCCGCTCCAGAGAGCCACCCCGCCGACCCGGTCTCGCCGTATGGGATCAGCAAGTGGGTCGGGGAGCGATATCTCAAGTTCTATGCCGCCAATACGCCGATGAAGTGCATTGCGCTGCGGTATTCCAACGTCTTCGGCCCGAGGCAGAACCCCCATGGCGAAGCGGGGGTCTTCGCCATCTTCTGCCAGCGGCTGCTACGCGACGAGTCGGCCACAATCAACGGCGATGGCAAGTACATTCGCGACTACGTCTACGTGACCGATGTCGCCGCAGCGAATGTGTGCGCGCTGACCCGCCCAGCTGTCGAAGCGTTCCGACCTTACAACGTCGGGACGGGCCTCGGCATCGATACGAACCAGGCGGGCGAAGCCATCCACCGCGAGTGTCAGCGTCTGGCTGGCGACCGGAAGAAGGTGCCGGAACTCGGTCGCGGTCCCGCCCGAGCCGGTGATTTGCGTTCAAATCTCATCGACGCCACACGTGCCGCCCAAGACTGGGGTTGGCAACCCCAGGTCGACTTTGATACAGGTTTGCGGCAAACCGTGGAATGGTTCCATGCCGAAGCAGCCAACAGCCCACAATGATGTGGCACGTCGGGCCAGCCCGATGACTCATCTCCTGACTCTTACCACCCGACTCACCATGAACATTCTCGTCACCGGCGGCGCAGGCTTTCTCGGCAGTCATCTGTGCGATCGATTGATCGCACGGGGCGACACTGTCGTGTGTCTCGACAACTTCTTTTCGGGACGGAAGGAGAACATCGCCCACCTCATTGGGAACCCGAGGTTCGAACTGATCCGGCACGACATTGTGGACCCGATCAAGATCGAGTGCGACCAAATCTACAACCTCGCTTGCCCGGCCTCGCCGGTGGCCTACCAGTACAACCCGATCAAGACGATCAAGACCTCGACGATCGGGATGATTAACGTCCTCGGGCTGGCCAAACGCTGCCGAGCCCGCATCCTGCACACCTCTACCAGTGAGGTCTACGGTGACCCCGAAGTCCATCCGCAGACCGAAGACTACTGGGGCCACGTCAATCCCCTCGGCCCGCGCAGCTGTTACGACGAGGGGAAGCGTGTCGCGGAATCGCTGTGCATGAACTACCACTTGGCGAACGGCGTGGCGGTGCGGATCATGCGAATCTTCAACACCTATGGCCCGAAGATGGACCCGAACGATGGCCGCGTGGTGTCGAACTTCATCATGCAGGCCCTGCGTAACGAGCCGATCACGCTGTACGGCGATGGCAAGCAGACGCGATCGTTCTGCTATGTCAGCGACAACATCGAAGGGATGATGCGGCTGATGGATCAGGACACAGAGATCGGTCCGATCAACATCGGCAACCCGGTCGAGAACACGATGATCGAGCTGGCCCAGGCGGTGATCGCCCTGACCGGATCGAAGTCGAAGCTGATCAACGTCGACCTGCCGAAGGATGACCCGAAGCAGCGCTGCCCGGACATCAGCAAGGCTCGGCGGGTTCTGGGCTGGGAGCCGCAGGTCGATCTGAAGACCGGACTGTCCAAGACGATCGAGTACTACAAGGCCACCCAGTTCGGCAAGTAGTCACAGGCGGGTTCATACAAGCAGATCATGTTTACCACGGAGGCACGGAGGCACGGAGAAGAAGCACCAGAGGGACTCTCTCGTGGCATGATCAGGTGGCATCTCGTCGGGGGAATTCCCTCGGCGTTCCCCATCTCGTCATCCCGCAATCAAGACAACAATCCATCGTGGTTCCTGCTCTTCTCCGTGCCTCCGTGCCTCCGTGGTGAATAATCTTCAAAGATTCACACGGAGGTTCACATCATGGCTCGCATTCTCGTCACCGGCGCGGCCGGCTTCATCGGCTCGCATCTGTCACACCGTCTCGTTGATCGGGGCGATGAAGTCGTCGGCCTCGACAGCCTGAACGACTACTACTCGGTCCAACTCAAGAAAGACCGGCTCGCTCGATTGACCTCCAAGACGGGGTTCACATTCGAGCATCTGGACCTGTCCGATGAGCCGGGGATGAAGGCTCTCTTTGCGAAATACAAGTTCAACAAGGTTGTGAATCTGGCCGCCCAGGCGGGGGTGCGGTACTCCCTCCAGAATCCACAAGCGTACGTCAGCAGCAACCTGGTGGGGTTCGTCAACGTCCTCGAAGGGTGCCGCCACAACAACGTCGAACACCTGACTTATGCCTCGTCGAGTTCGGTCTACGGGGCCAACACGACGATGCCGTTTTCGATCCACGACAACGTCGATCATCCGCTCAGCTTGTACGCCGCCTCGAAGAAGGCCAACGAGCTGATGGCCCATACGTACAGCCATCTGTTCAAGCTGCCGACAACCGGGTTGCGGTTCTTTACGGTCTATGGCCCGTGGGGTCGACCGGACATGGCCTTGTTCTTGTTTACGAAGGCGATCCTCGAAGGGCGTCCGATCGATGTCTTTAACAACGGTGTCATGCGGCGCGACTTCACGTACGTCGACGACATCGTCGAGGGCGTGATCCGCACCAGCGATCACACCGCCCAGCCGAACCCCGACTGGACCGGAGCCACTCCTGACCCCGGCACCGGCGGCGGCCCGTACCGCGTCTACAACATCGGGAACAATGAGCCGGTCGAGCTGATGTACCTCATCGAGACACTCGAAAAGTGCCTCGGCATGAAGGCTGTCAAGAATATGATGCCCATGCAACCCGGCGATGTGCCTGCCACGTTCGCCAACGTCGACGACCTGATCCGCGATGTCGGCTTCAAACCCGCCACCCCGATCGAGGTCGGCGTCGAGCGGTTCGTGAAGTGGTATCGCGAGTACCACAAGATTTAACCGAACTGCGTTTTCGCATCGCAATTCTGAAAGCCCAGTGGTCGCAACCGCTGGGCTTTTTTGTCGAGTGAACATGATTTCTCACTTCCCAATTGCACCCCGCGCACCAATCAAGCTACACTTATGAGTAGGGCCGTGCCGATGAGAATGGGTGATGTCGCCGATTCTCCCCAACTGGAGTGACCTCCCTCGCGGATACCGATGATGCTGACCATTCTGGGCAAACACCACACGTCTCGGAGCGGCTTCTGCGACGGGATCTCCCGTCGCGGGTTTCTGACGGTTGGCGGATTCGCCTTGGGCGGATTGGGGCTGTCGTCGGTGCTGCAGGCCGAGCCGACCAGTCGCTCACACAAGGCGATTATCAACGTTTACCTGCCGGGAGGTCCGTC
>JAYSUV010000207.1:0-5162 GCA_043718945.1 Planctomycetota bacterium | reverse complement strand
AGCTGTATCTCGACCTGACCGGTCTGGGGTGTTATCACAAGGCCGATGTCTCCGCGTGGTACGATGCGTTGAGTGAGGAGCGGCGGTGGGCGGACAGGTGGCACGCCCTGAGTCCTCGAAGGGCGTGGCGAACCCCCCAGACGCGTCAAAGTCCAGCCAGCGCGCGACTCCCACGCCCTTTCGCAGAGCCCACAGGGCGTGCCACCCAAATTCAATTCTCTTCAGGCTGCGGGGCCTTTACGGGCGTGCCACCCGACTCGCGTGCTTCCCGGTTCGTCAGTGGGGGTTAAGGCGAGCGTCCGGCGTGAGCCGGATGGTGCTGCTGAAGATGTCGCTGCCCGACTCGCCGTGACATCTCCATCATGCCCGCATTGCTGTATCATAGACCACGCTCTGTTTGCCCGGATTTGCCAGAGGAGACCTTTCATGCGAATCGTGCCTTCTGTGCTCCCAGGGCTGTTGCTTGGGTTTTCCCTCTGTGTGACCTCGATCGTCAGAGCTGATCCAGTCCCACTCGCCCCGGCAGCGACGCCTGCGGATAACCCGCTCAAAGGGCTCGTGCCCTACGCCGACGCTGATGTCGAACGGTTTCCCCACAGCCTCGAATTCGACTACCTGAAGCTCAGCGACCTGATGACGGGCCGCGACACGTTCGACTGGCAGCCGTTGGAGAAACGGCTGGACAAGATTTCCGCGCGCGGTTGCCAAGCCGTGTTGCGCATCTGGATCGAGTACCCCGGGCAGAAATCGGGGCTGCCGCAGTTCCTGCGCGACGAGGGGGTCAAGATCACTGAGTGGACCAATTCCAAGGAGAAACCTCCCAAACAGAATTTCACGCCCGACTATGAGGACCAGCGGCTGGTCGTGGCCCTCGAAACCTTTCTCGCCGAGTTCGGGAAACGCTACGACGGCGACCCACGTCTGGGGTATCTCACCGCCGGTCTACTCGGCCAATGGGGTGAGTGGCACGACTGGCCCCGTGAAGAATTGTTTGCTTCCAAGGCGACCCAGCAGAGAGTCCAGGATGCCTACACCAAGGCATTCACCAAGACTCCGGTCCAGCTGCGCTACCCAGCTGGTGCGGACCACAATGCCTACGTGGCGAACAGCGACCGGCCTTTCGGTTACCACGATGACTCCTTCGCGTGGGGCACCCTCGATACCGGGAAGGCCGACGACGACTGGTTTTACATGAGTCTGCTTACCGCTGCGGGGGAAGGGGCTGTGAGCAAGTGGAAAACCCGGCCTGTCGGCGGCGAAATTCGCCCCGAGGTCTGGGGCCAGATCTTTGATGCGAAGCCGAAGCACAAGCAGGCCCAGGATTTCGCCGAGTGCGTGCGGCAAACTCACGCCACTTGGCTGATGGATTCCGGTCTGTTCGATAAAAAGGCGAGTGCCGATCGCATCCAGCGAGCGACGTTGCAGGTTCAGCGGATGGGCTACGACTTCTACGTGCAGTCAGCCCAGATCGAACGCCCCCAGCCAGAACAGATCAAGGCCACATTGGCCGTCGTCAACAACGGTGTGGCCCCGTTTTATCACGACTGGGCTTTGGAACTGGCCGCTCTGTCAGAGACCGGAGAGGTGCTCAAGACCTACCCGGTCGATTGGAAGCTGACAGAGATTCTGCCGTCGGACATACCGCACGCTTGGGTGGTCACACTCCCCGCGAAAGAGTTCCCGGAGCAGGCAGTGAAGTTGGCATTGCGAGCCCTCAACCCCCTACCTGCAGGCAAGCCGCTGAGGTTCGCCAATGCGGCCCAAGATGCTGATGCAAAAGGCTGGCTCACGCTGGGGCCCATCCACTAACCCGACGCGTCAGCGAGGGCCGGAAGTCGCGTGGCTTTAGTCCACGTTTCCGGGATGACAACGCTCTCGCGTGGGCTAAAACCCACGCTACGGGGCGAGCACCCAGCTAATCCATGAAAATCCGCTTCCACCCCGGGAAGATGCAGTCCAGCAGTTCGCGGCCATCGTCGGTTGCCACGAACGTCGCGATCCCGTCCTCGGTCCGCACCAGTTCCGCCAGCGCCACGGTATCGCCGTCTTCGGTGAACAACCAGCTGGGCTTTGTGAACCAAGTCACGATGTCATTCAGGTCTTGACGAGCGGTCGGCAGATGGCACTGCCCCTCGATGAACAGCTGGTAGCCGTACTCTTCCAGCTTGGCCCACGGCAGAGTCGAGTCGGTGCCCTTCCAGTACGGCAGCAGGATCGACTCCTTATCAGGACTCACGTTCGGATTGTGCAGCATGTCGATCGCATTCCACGGGCAGATCGTCAGCGTGTACAGGTCCGAACTATCGGTCGGCGACCGGTAGCACATCTGGCACCCGATGCACCGCGAGGTGTCGATCTGGTGGTAGCTCTGGCCGGGGATCGAGCTTTTGACTTCGTAGATGCAGTCGACCGGGCAGACGGTCGCACAGGACTGGCAACTGGTGCAGGAGTCCTTGTTGATCACATTGATGTAGCGAGTTTCTTTCTTCCGATCGTCCTTGCGGGTCTGGAAGTACTCGGTCACAGAGATCGTCATGGCGGGGGAACTCGTTCGCGGACCAGACTACGTACGGGCAGGCTGTGCGCACTCCGCGCCAGCTCGGTGGAGGATAACGACCGCAACTCGCGCCAGCCAGTAGAGATACGCCCGCTCTTAGCGATTTCTCAGCGGCGAGAGACATTTTCCGTGTCGAGCGTGGCCTCTCCCCAAGATGGACTGACACGCCCCTTCCTCGACCCTAACCTTCTCTACACAACTCTGAAGAGGTTCACGAGAATCGCCAAGTTGGCAGTGTCGCCATGAGGGAGATGCCTCACGTGAAGGCGCGACGCAGCACGAAGGTTCCCAACAGCCATTTTCGTGAGAGTCCCGCGTTCCTGGAAATCAACCCGGGGATGATGCCTGCCTCTTCCTGGGCGTCACTTTGCCTTGGCGTCTTGGCGTAAAAGTCCAAATTCTGGAACAGGGACCCGATGTGTAGAAAGGACGGGCGAGGATGTCTGTCCTTGTGAAAAACCTCGGGGAGCGACGGACGAGGACATCCGCCGTACGTCTCAATCTGGACTGCGTGAAGTTTCAAGGAGAGCCGAAGCATCGGCAGCAGCCAAATCGAAGGTGCCTGCAAAAACCTGATCAGCCGCCAGCCGGCGCGTGCAAACGTGTCAACCGCATGACCGGCCTATGTAACCTGATTTACAGCGACCCAAGGGACACCTACAGGCAAGCCGCCTGAAGACCACAATCCCACAATCCGCTCCTACACTCTTTGGGCTCGCGGGATGACCGCTTCCTTGCAGTCCCCTGGCGCGGTTGCTACCGTGCGGCCTCTTCCGAGGAGGGGTTTTGCGCTAAACGACCGCGCGGGGCCTGCCTCTGCTGGTGTGAAGATGGAATTCTCCAACAGCAAAACCTGTCCGCGATACGCCGCCCGCCGGAGTTGTAAACTTCTCCGGAACCACGAGTTCGGTTAACCGCGATTCACGTTCGATTCGACTCAGGAACGCACTTCATGTCCACGCAGTACGTGTACTTCTTCGGCAACCAGAAATCTGATGGCGACGGCAAGATGAAAACCTTGCTCGGTGGCAAGGGGGCCAATCTGGCCGAAATGATCAACATCGGCTTGCCCGTGCCAGCCGGTTTCACGATCACCACTGAGGTCTGTAACTACTACTATGCCAACGAGCGGAAGTACCCGGCTGAACTCGAAGCCCAGATCGCAGCGTCCCTGAAAAAGGTCGAAGACGCGATGGGAGCCCAGTTCGGCTCCACCACCAACACGCTGCTGCTCTCTTGCCGCTCCGGTGCGCGCGAGTCGATGCCCGGCATGATGGACACGGTCCTCAATATCGGTCTCAACGACATCACTGTCGAGGCACTCGCCAAGCAGTCGAAGTCCGAGCGGTTCGCCTGGGACAGCTACCGCCGCTTCATTCAGATGTATGGCGAAGTGGTCATGGGCCTCAAGCCCCAAGAGAAGACCGATCCCGATCACTTCGAAGAACTGATCGAGAAGAAGCGGCACAAGGCCAACGTCGAATTCGACAGTCAACTCACCGCTGAGCAGCTCAAGGAACTCGTCGCCGAGTTCAAGGCCGTCATCAAGAAGCATACCGGTAAGGAGTTCCCGACCGACGCCATGGAGCAGGTTCGTGGCTGCATCGGGGCGGTGTTCAGTTCGTGGATGAACGACCGGGCGATCGTCTATCGCCGCATGTACAGCATCCCCCACGACTGGGGCACGGCGGTTAATGTCCAGGCGATGGTCTTCGGCAACCTCGGCGATGACTGTGCCACCGGTGTCGGCCTGACCCGCGATTGTGCGATCGGCACCCCCGGCTTCTGCGGTGACTACCTCATCAATGCTCAGGGCGAAGACGTGGTGGCCGGCATCCGCACCCCGCTGCGGATCGAAGAGACCCTCGGCAAGGACATGCCAGCGGCTCACAAGGAACTCGACACCATCGGCAAGACCCTGGAAAAGCACTTCAAGGAAGTCCAGGACGTCGAGTTCACCATCCAGCGTGGCAAGGTCTGGATGCTCCAACCCCGCAACGCCAAGCGGACCGGTTTCGCAGCTGTCCGCATCGCGGTCGATCTGGTCAACGAAGGTCTGATCACCGAGAAGGAAGCCCTGCAAAAGCGACGGATTCCCGCAGACGACTTGAACCAACTGCTGCAGCCGATCTTCGACACCGATGCGAAGAAGGCCGCAACCAAGTCGAATCGCCAGATCGCCAAGGGCATCAACGCCGGCCCCGGAGCCGCCACTGGCCAGATCGTGTTCCATGCCGCAGACGCGGAAGCCCTGTGGAACAAGGACAACAACGTTCAGCTGATTCTGGTCCGCCAAGAAACCAGTCCGGAAGACCTTCGCGGGATGAAGGTCGCCAAGGGGATTCTCACCGCTCGCGGGGGAGCTTCTTCCCACGCCGCTCTCGTCAGCCGCCAAATGGGCAAGGTCTGTATCGTCGGCTGCGGCTCGCTGACCGTCGACTATGACAAAGGCACGATCAGCTCCGGGGGCACGACGCTCAAGGAAGGCGACTGGATCAGCATTGACGGCTTCTCCGGCGAAGTCTTCGCGGGCAAGGTCGACACCAAGCCCAGCGAAATCGTCCAGGTGTTGGTCAACAAGACGCTCAAGCCTGCCGAGTCGGAG
>JAYSUV010000206.1:0-15588 GCA_043718945.1 Planctomycetota bacterium | reverse complement strand
ACGTGACACTCGACCCTACTCATCATTACCGAGTCACTGAGACGCTCACCGACTATCCTCCGCAACGTCCCGTGCAGTCAATATCCCATATCGAATACTTTGACAGCGATGAGACGTTCATACCACGTAAATGCAGATTCACAACAAGTGGTGGCGGTTACTTCGCAGAGCAGGAATACACCTACGAGGTTCCACGACCCTGTACAGTTCCAGAAGAGGAGTTCCATCTTTCGCACTATGGGATATCCAAAGGTGTACTGGAAACTCTGAATCCGAACCCTTGGCCAAGGCGGTTTCTGGTGATGGGGGGGGGTGACTACTCTCCTCATCGGTGTCTGGCTAGTTCGCAGGTCGAGTACCGGGAACCTGCGTGGTGCAGTATGAGTCCTCGGCTAATGTCAACCACACACTCTGTATCCATACGAACCAACAAGATGGTCTTGTCGGTTTGATGGTCGGCAGGGACATGGTGTCCCGCCGTCATTGGTAACTACCTTGGGAGAAGATGATGATGATTCGAAAACTCTGCGGCGTCTTGCTCGTCGTGATGGGTGCGATGTGCATGTCCCAACTGGCACTCGCAAGCATCCAAACCTGTCGAGACACCGCGCCGACATGCGGTGGCAACCACTGCATCCAGTACCCCGGTAAGTCCTGCAAAGCCGTGCCCGGCATGACTCCAGTCGTGTGCGACTGCCTGTAGTCACGCCTTGGTTGCCCCATTAGAAGGTCATGCATCGCGGAGAATCAGAGTGTTGTTGCGTTGAATCGAGACTTCCCTCGCGACGCAGTCTGATTCTCCCGATGGTGGCACCACTCGAACGCTGTGACAATCCAGTGAGATGATCGTTCTGGATGATTGAAGATCGAGAGCGTTCGCCCAACGACAATCGGAAGAACAAGGAGAAGATGATGATTCGGAAATTGTGTGGATGCGTGCTGCTCATGGTGGGCTGCGTGTGCTTGATTGCAACCTGTAGCCCCACCGCAAACGCCCAGACATCGTCATCATCCGCATCGTGCAATGCGGAGACGGATCAGATGCTCTTCAAATCGCACAAATGCGACTATCACGACATGAGAGAATACTGTCGACCCATCCCGCCCCCAACAGTTACAAGTGCTATTGCTGGATCATCTTGTGATCAAACGGCACTGCATTATGAGAAGACTTCCGGAGGGTACTTTAATGCGATCATTTATGTGTCGCATGCTCTGCTTTGTGCTGTCGTCATGTGCATGGGGCAGCTCTGGCCAAGGAATGGATGCTGCGATCAATCCTCAAGTGCTAGACGAACTTCTCAACGAAGCTGTCCTGTCATGGCAATCCTTAGAAGACGAGCTTGATTCGTACGACATCACGTACCGATGTGAATTCAAACAAGGTCCGATTGGAAACCTGGAATTGCTCTCTGATCTCACTTTCCGTGTAGCGGTCGACTCGGGGCGACATCTCGCTATGCGTAGAACGCAATCGGTTAACGCGCCGGACAGAATTGGCCATTCGCTGTTGAATGGTGACTACGATTTCAACGTTTTCGCTCAAGATCCCCGTTCGAAGGGGAAACTCACCTACCTGAGAACCAACCCGCCCAACCAGACGACTGACCAGGCAGCTCCTTCATGGTCACAAGCTAGTGATTCGGAAGTCTTGGTGGCTTGTCGAGTCGGAGTTGTTCAGTTGCATCAACTTCTGCAAGAACCGAATTTTAAATTGATCGACGCGATGCGAATGGCAACCGCTGGCCATGAGGAAATCCGCTTCGCCGTAGAATCTCTGGTGGACCAGAATAATGGCTGGACTCGTGGTTCCGTTTGCACGATCACCGTCGACCCTTCGCATCAGTACAGAGTCATGGAACGGATATTTTCCAACTCGGGTTCACCCCCATCATCCTTACGAGTGGTTTACCCAGACGGGACGACCACCCCGTTTCCTCGCCAAGTTGTATTCTCAATGCAGAGTGGCGATGAACTCATGGAGCAAACTTTTACTTACGAACCGAAACGGAAATTCGAAATTGCGGTGGAAGAGTTCTATCTCCCGCATTATGGAATCTCCGAAGCCGTTCTGGAGACCTTGAACCCCAACCCGTGGCCGCGCTGGTTGCTGATCGGATTTGGCATCGTGACGATCGCCATCGGCGCTTGGCTCGTGCGGGGACGCCGCCAGCCCGCAGCGTGAAGATCGTAATCACCGGTGTGACAGTGCTGCCTCGTTGGGGACAGCTGGGGCCTTGGGCGGGCTTCGATGATGCAACGCTGGCCGGCGCTCCGACGTTCGATTCGATCCTCACGACAAGAGGATTCACACCTTCCGCACGTCCGTCACATGCCCCGCCAGTGCCGCCGCCACCACCATCGCCGGGCTCATCAGCAGCGTCCGACCGGTGGGTGAACCTTGGCGGCCCTTGAAGTTGCGGTTCGACGACGAGGCACAGATCTCGCGCCCCACCAGCTTGTCGGGGTTCATGGCCAGACACATCGAGCAACCGGCCTCGCGCCATTGAAAGCCTGCTTCCGTGAAAATCTTATCGAGACCTTCCCGCTCAGCTTGAGCGAGCACCTGCTGCGAGCCGGGGACGACGAGGGCCTTGACGCCGGGGGCGACTTTTTTGCCCTTCGCGATCCGTGCCGCTTCACGCAGGTCCGAGATGCGACCATTGGTACACGACCCGATGAAGGCCACATCGATCTTCAGACCCTCCAGCGACTGGCCTTCCTTGAGTTCCATGAACTCCAGCGCCTCGCGGACGCCGACTTGATCCTCAGCGGGGAATTTCGACACAGCCGGGATCGGCTCGCTGATGCCGACCGACTGACCGGGATTGATGCCCCAGGTCACGGTCGGCTCGATGTCAGCGGCGTTGAATGTGACCACATCGTCGAACGTCGCATCCGGGCCAGAAGCCAACGAGAGCCACCACTTCGCGGCCTTCTCGAACTCCTCACCCTTTGGTGCGAACGGGCGGCCGCGCAGGTACTCGACGGTCGTCTGATCGGGGTTGATGTATCCACAACGGGCCCCGCCCTCAATGCTCATGTTGCAGACGGTCATCCGCTCTTCCATCGTCATGCGATCGAAGACCTCGCCCGCGAATTCATAGGCGTACCCGATCCCGCCCTTCACGCCGAGATGCCGGATGATGTGCAGGATCACATCCTTGGCATACACCCCATCGGCCAGCTTCCCGTTGACCTCGACACGGCGGACCTGGGGACGGTCGAGGGCGAGAGTCTGTGTCGCCAGTACATACGCGACTTGCGAGGTGCCGATCCCGAACGAAATCGTGCCGAACGCCCCGTGAGTCGAGGTGTGGCTATCTCCACAGGCGATCGTCATCCCCGGCTGGGTCAGGCCCTGCTCCGGGCCGACGATGTGGACCACTCCCTGCCGATCATCATCAATGTTGAGCAGCCGAACACCGAACTCGCGGCAGTTCTTCTCGATCGAGGTCATCATCTGCTCGGCCAGCAGATCCTGGAACGGGCGAGCCTGGTTGTCGGTCGGCACGATGTGGTCCACGGTCGCAATCGTGCGTTCCGGGTACATGACCTGCACGCCGCGATCGCGCAGCATCTCGAACGCCTGCGGACTGGTCACTTCATGGATCAGGTGCAGCCCAATAAACAGCTGGGTCTGCTGCCCCGAGGCCAGCGTCCCCACGGTGTGCAGATCCCAGACTTTGTGAAACAGGTTGCGTGAATCGATCATGTTCGCCATCGCTTGCTACGGAACCCGAGCGGAAACGGCTTCCGCCCGGAAACCTCAGTATAGCGGGTCACGGGTGTCGACTCGAAGTATGGCCGTAAAAAAGACATGGCAGTGTCAGTGTCAGCTGTAGGCAGCCGCCTTCTCTGCCCCCTCGCCCCACTGGCGGCGCGACTTTCAGTGAGGACATGGCTGTGGGGAGAGGGCCGGGGTGAGTGGCCAAGAGCGAGCGGTGTGGCCCCCTCACCCCGGCCCTCTGATATGGAAGGACCAGTCAAGGGGGGAGTTGTTGAATTTCTTCGACGGGGGCATTTCGGGGAAGTCGTCAGGTCATGGTCGTTGGCTCCTGGGTCGTGAATGGCGAAAACGGAGGGGGCCGAAGGCACTCTGAGAGGCGCGGGTGAGGTACCGCAGTCCAGGGTTTCGTCTTCGAGAAGCGAGCCTCAGTCTCCCGGCGAGCGTGCCGGACGAAGTGTATCGTCGATGCTCAAGAGGGGTGCGAGGGTTCTCCCGATGGTCTTGGCCGTCATCCGCTTTCGCTCAGTCGCGGGCTCCGTGGAAGGTTGAAGGTTGATGGTTGATGGTTGATGGCGACTGAATGTGGAAGGGCTTTGTGCATGGCTCGGGATCGACGAGTGAGGGGACATCGGAGCCATGCCTCAAAACTCCACTGCGGTCAGCACCACACCGGTCAGGGGGTGCGTGCGGTTTCGCAGCTCGCCAGTGTTCGGGCCATGGAGGTCGCTCCCTTCAGAGCTCCCTTAAAATCTCTCTTCAGAGCTGCGGCGGAAGGGCGAGGTTGCGTCGGGGTCGATGGTTTCATTTTGGTCTGGGCGGCAGCAGTCGGAGTCTTCACAGTGGACTTCACAGTGGACGAAGTCGATCGTTTCGGCTGTGCGGTCTTCGCCTGAGCATTCGCCTTCACCGGCGGACGAGGGATCTCCTTTACGCCCTCCTTCGTGGCCGCCTTCGACACCGCCGAACTCACCGCCACACCCGCACTGTGCCCCACAGCCCACACGAACCCCGCCAGTTCACGAGCCAGTGCGGTCACGATCTTGGTCCCGGTCTTCTTGCGGAGCTGCATCGCCAAACACTTCTTGCGCAGCGCTTGATCGGTGATCGCGATCACCTCCTCCGAGACCCCCACGCGGCGCTCGGTCAAGGCCGCGCTCGCCACCAGCGAAGCGTTGAAGTAGTGCCACGCGGCCTCAATCAACAGCCGCCGCACATGCCGGTTGCCGGTCTTCGTGATGCCCCCCTGGCGTTGCGATTGACCGCTTGAATTCTCGCCCGGCACCAACCCGACATACCCCATGAAGTGCCCCGCCTTGGGGAACCGCACGAAGTCCCCGATCTCGGCTGCGATGCCGACCGCCGTCAACAGCTTGATGCCGCGGAAGGCCTGCAAGTTCTTCACGAGCGGAGCCAACGCCCAGCCCTCGACGCACTCTGCGATGTCCGCATCGAGCCTCGCAATGCGGGTGCATCGGAACAGTCGGCCGCCGGTTTCCTCTGCTCCCTCTCCCCACTGGCGGCGCGATTTCCGAGGACAACGTGGCTGTGGGAGAGGGGGCCGAGACATGCCACGGGAGGGGGAGATAAAGGGGGCAGGGGGGGGCAGGTCTCTTCAATGAGACCTGACCCCTTTCTGCCTTCCTCCCTGACCCCTTTCTGCCTTCCCCCCTTTCTGCCTTCCCCTTTCTGCCTTCATTCTGCCCTTCTGACCCCTTTTCCCTCCCCTGACCCTTTTCCTCTTTCCAGGAATTGTGGCCGATTCCTCGGTTCTGCCAGTCTTCCCTCGACAGCCTTAGAATGACGTGCCAGAATTTGACTTCCAGCCCCCCATAACCTCTTCCTCGACGACCGCCCCATGGACAGCCACGCCGCCCCCATTGCCGCCGATGACGTGTTCCAAGCCGATGATGTCGCGCAGTTCACCGCCGACGACACCGAAGCCGGGCAGGCGATCTGCACCATGCTGTCGCTGATGTTCGCTTACACCGTCGCCGCCATGACCGTGACCACGCTCGTCACGCTCTACTGGACCAGCCACTGATTTTTCGTGACAGCTGAGTGCTTCCCACGCGAGTCACACCGTGACCTCCATTGTCCCTCCGTCGGTTGAGGCCATCTCGCTCATCCTCCAGCGAGTCTCCGACGGAGATGCGCCCGCTGCCGCCGAGTTGCTCCCCCTCGTCTACGAGGAGCTGCGCCGCTTGGCAGCTGCCAGAATGCGTCAAGAGGCTGTCGAGCATACGCTTCAGCCAACCGCCCTCGTCCACGAAGCGTACCTGCGACTGGTCGGTTCCCTGCCGCACGGCTGGGAGAACCGAGGCCACTTCTTCGGCGCAGCTGCGGAGGCGATGCGGCGGATTCTGATCGATCATGCCCGGCAGCGCGGTCGTCTGAAACGCGGCGGCGATGTGGAGCGAGTGCCCCTGGCCGACCCGCTCGACAATTCGGGGTACGATCCGGATGAGCTACTCGCCGTGAATGAGGCGTTAGAGGAGTTCGAGCAGCTGATGCCCAAGAAGGCGGCCCTCGTGAAATTGAGATACTTCGCGGGGCTGGACGAAGCGACAGCCGCGGAGTCGCTGGGGATCTCTCGGGCGACAGCCTCTCGCTGGTGGGTGTTTGCGCGGGCGTGGTTATATGACCGGTTGAAGGCTGGCGAGTAGACCCGAGGGACTCTAGCCCGCCGCGCCAGCAAGGGGCTCCGGCACGCAGCCCTTGCTGGTGCGTTCTGATGTTTCGCTCTTGGGACACTGCTCGAATATGCGAAGTGGCCTCGAACACCAATCGACCCCGGCAGGGGGCACAGCGATTAGCCGGTGGTTGAGCGCAGCGACACCACCGGACGCCACTCGCCTCTCGGTCCTCCATCCCGGAGGGATGGCAGAGCCCCCGCCGGCCTGTGAGGCGAATTCCTCCCAAGAGCGACGCCTGCTGGCATCCCTCCGGGATGCGGAAACAGGGTAGTCATGTGTTCCGGTGGTGTCGCTGCGCTCAACCACCGGCTAATGGCTGACATCCCTTCGGGATGTAAGCGTGTTAATGGCTCCCCCTTGGGTTGCGGCCCGAGGCCGCGCTGGGGCATCCGCGTATTCCGTGTCCCAATATCTCTACTCTAAAACTGGCGCTGCGGGCTGATGTGGGTTCAGACTCGCCAGAACGAAGACGACATCCCATAATCCGTCACCACTTCATCCCTTTCGACGAGGAACGCCACATGAGTTGGAGCCAGCTGTTTCGCCGCAAGTCGATCGAGACCTTGGTCGGAGAGATGCACGCCGAGAAGCGGCTGCACCGGGTGCTGGGTCCGGTGTCACTCATGTCGCTGGGAGTGGGAGCGATCATCGGGGCCGGGATCTTTGTGATGACGGGCCGAGTGGCTGCCGAGGATGCGGGTCCGGCGGTGATGCTGTCGTTCATCGTGGCGGGGTTCGCGTGTGCCTTGGCGGCACTGTGTTACTCCGAATTCGCCGCGATGGTGCCAGTGGCGGGGAGTGCGTACACTTACACCTATGCCACGCTCGGAGAACTGGCCGCGTGGATCATCGGCTGGGACTTGATCCTGGAATACTCCATGTCGTGTGCCACGGTGGCAGCAGGCTGGACTCATTATTACAACGAGTTTTTGAAGGTCACCACGGGCTATCAACTCATCCCTCAAATCTCAGCGGACCCGTTCACCCCGTTCACTGCGCAGAATGGAGAGGTGATCCAGACGTGGTGCAATCTTCCGGCGATGCTCATCATCGGATTAGTGACCTACATTTTGGTGATTGGCATTCGCGAGAGTGCGGTCACGAACACCATACTCGTCATCATCAAGCTGGCAGTGGTATTGCTGGTGATCGGCCTGGGGGTGGGGTACATCAATTCTGACAACTACACGAAGGTTCCCGTCGAGAACCGCAATGTCTCGGTGGCTGGCGACTACCTCGAGCGGCATCCGGAGATCGCCCAGACGTTGCCGCAAAATGCGCTGACGCCGTACACCACGGGGGAAGATCTGCTGAAGCAGCACGCGAAGCAATTTGAGCACCTCAGCCAGTCTGAACGGGCCAAGCTCAAAGACGTGAAGAGCCTCGACGAAAAGATCGGGATGATTGGCGTTCTCGGCTTGCGGGACAAGATGGAATCGATCGACAACAAATACCGCAGCCCGTTCATGCCCTACGGAATTTCTGGGATCATGGTCGGAGCGGCGCTGGTGTTCTTCGCGTATATCGGTTTCGATTCGATCTCGACACATTCTGAGGAGGCGATCAACCCGCAGCGCGATGTCCCGCTCGCGATTCTGGGGTCGCTGACGCTGTGTACGGTGTTGTACATACTGGTCTCCGCAGTCATCACGGGAATGGAACCTTATCACCAGATCGACACCAAGGCCGCCATCGCTTCGGCGTTCCGCAAGCAGGCCGAACTGCAACGGAGCCCACTGTTGAGGTTCGCCACCGCGTTGATCTCGACCGGAGCCTTAGCGGGCTTGACGAGTGTGCTGCTCGTCACGTTCCTGAGCCAGGCCCGTGTGTTCCTGGCGATGGCCCGCGATGGACTGCTCCCCAAAAACATCTTCTCCGTCGTGCATGAGAAGTACCGCACTCCGCATCGGTCGACGATCCTCACCGGAGTGTTCATCATGCTGACCGCGGGGTTTATGCCGATGAAAATCTTGGGTGAGATGGTGAGTATTGGGACGCTCATGGCCTTCGCTTTGGTCTGTGCTTCAGTACTCATGCTCCGCATCAATCGCCCCGATGTCCACCGCCCATTCCGCTGTCCAGCCGTGTGGATCGTGGCTCCGCTAGGCGTGCTGGCCAACGTCCTGATGATGCTGTTCTTGCCGATGGGCACGTGGATTCGGCTGGTCGTGTGGCTCGCCCTGGGGATGGTGTTCTACTTCGCCTACGGAGCGCGGCACAGTTCGTTGCGCCAAGCTGAGGCGGAAGCCGGCAGACCATAGCGCCCAAGTGCGGGAACCAATGGGACAAGCCCAGTGGCGAGGAAATGATTTCTACCCGCTGGCCTGTTGACCTAGTGCCCCCTTCGGGGCCGCTGTGTGCCAGTACATGTTCGGACGCAGAGGCTCGAACAGTCCGACCGTGTTCCACGGCCGGGTCAGGGTTTGAACACTGCGCACCCAATCGTCCACGGACTCACTGCCTTGTGGGCAAGTGGAGTGCAGTTGCTGCACCACCTGCCGAAACTCCTCATCGTCGGCCAACAGGAACTCGTCATGAATACCGGCCTTGCGACGTGTCTCGAACGTCGTCGCCGCTGCGAAGTACAGCATGCTGGCCGCGTGGAGCAGTCGCGGATCGCGTCCCATCGTCTGATAGGCCAGCGAGACGAAATGGTCGATCTGCACGATCTCACGTTTCAGGCGGTGCGAGTATCTTTCCAGCTCTGCGGTTCGATCTTCGAGCGAGCGAACCTGGCTCAGGATCGCAGCCAGGCTTTCAACGCCCAACAGCGATTGAGCAATCCCAGTGCTATAGAACGGGTCGATGAACCCGGCGGTGTGCGGCAATAACGCCCAGTTCGCTCCGGCGGCCTGCGACACCAGTCGTTGCATGCGCCCCGTTCTGGCGACGGGCTTCTCAATGGTGAAAGGGAGCGCGGGCAGCGCGTTCCGCAGCTGCTCCGCAATGGAGGGGTAGCGAGACAATAGAAGCTGCCACTCCTCCTCTGGAGAAAGATTCGCGGGGACCGGGTGACGACGGGGATCCAGCGACCAGCCCACGCTGGTGATCCCATTGTCGAACCGCAGCATCCACATCCAACCGCCATCAATGATGTGGTGCAGCGCGGCCTGGTCGCAGGGATAGGGATGATCGGTCCGGTCGACCCCCGACTGAGCGAGCAGGTCGCCCCAGTGACGGACTCCGTGAAAGTGACCGAACAGCGATCGGGAGTGCGTCGATAGGCTGTCCACTTCTGAAGCGAGTCCCAAGGTGCGAACCAAGGCCGAATCTCCTCCGGTGCCATCGACGAGGAACCGCGCCTCGACCGGGGGTGCATTGGCCAAGTAGCGGTCCTCCGCTCTCTCTGCTCCCTCTCCCCCACAATCGATTCGGCTTTCGGGGAAGACTCCGCTGTGGGGGAGAGGGTCGGGGTGAGGGGGCGAGAGCGGGCGGTGTGGCCCCCTCACCCGCGTCGTCGCTCCCTGCCGCTGACAGTGGAGCGTCCACACCGGCCCATCCTCGATTGACTCCACCGTGGTCTCTTCCCACAACTGCCCCCCGGCCTCGACGAACAACCGCGCGATGAAGGCGTCGACATCAGCTCGATACCAATGCGTGTCACCGACCTCGTCGTTCGCACTGGCGGCCACCAGCAGTTCGGCCTCGTGATTCGGGCCGGGTGTGTACGGTTCTCCTTCACGATGATGGAAGTAGCTGAACCCGCGTTTGAGTCCTCGCGAGATGCTCGGTTGGGAGCGGCACCAACTCCCGTAACGGCACAGTGGCCTTAACTCCGGCAGGTCGTACTCGTCACACAGCGACTCCAGGATGAAGTCGGCTGCGGGGGTCGAGGACTCGCCGATGGCAAAGCGAGGATGCTTCTGGCGATCGATGACCAGCACCGACAGCCCGCGTTTCCGCAACAGCAGACCCAGCAAGCTGCCCGCGAAACCGGAACCGAGAATGGCGACATCGAAGGGAGGGGACATGCTCGTAGTTTACCGGACAGCGGCGAATTGCTCTAATCCCGCGCTGGCTTGGAGTGTCGGCGATTTCGGAGAAATCGCTGTCAGGGGGCGGTTCGCGATGGCGAGCGTAGAACCAGCGATTGGTGTGTGCCTCCGAAAAGTCGGCAGCCCGCGTTTTCTGCCCCCTCTCCACACTGGTGACGCGACTGTCTGTGAGGATCTGGCTGTGGGAAGAGGGCCGGGGTGAGGGGCTTAGAGCGAGTGGTGTGGCCCCCTCACCCCAGCCCTCTCCCCCACAGTGGAGTCCACTCCCATCGCAGTGCCGATTGTGGGGGAGAGGGAGCAGAACCTGGCTGCTGCCGACTTTCTGAGGCTCACACCAGCGATTTTGGAGAAATCGCCGACACAGGGCGGACCGCTGGGTTCAGGTTCGTCACCGACACATGAAACACTCATACGAGTGTCCCCTTCCCTGGGAGCCAATTCCATGCCTGAACGACGGCCTCCCGAGATCACTGAATCCATTGCCGAGGCGCTCCGCGCGGGCCTGGCGTTGATCGCGGTCGTGCTGCTGGCTCGGGCCAATGTCGGAGCGTTGACCCGCTCACCGTCCGTCTGGGTCGGACTTCCAATCGGACTGCTGGTTTGGGGAGCAGCAGCTTGCGCGGCTCGCTGGTCACCGTGGACGGCTGGCTCTCGTCTCCGCGTGTGGCGGGACTGCGTGGCTCCGGCGTTGATCACGCTCGTGATCGCGGGTCGAGGCGGTGCGGGCTCGCTGTCGATGGCCTTGGGCCTGATCGTGATCGGATCGCTGGCGGTGGATTTCGCCGCGGGGTGTTGCTGTCGGGCCACCGGTGTGTGTGAGCGGCCAGCGGTGGAACTCGAAACGGTTCCGACAATCGAAACCATTGTGGAGGGGGCGAACACGGTGGATTCGCCAAGGAGTGGTCCTGGGCCGATGTTGGACCGGGAGGGCGAGGCTCCTGCCGAGCCGCGACGAGGTGAGGACATTGTTTCTGACTCGCAGCTCAGCGGGAGCTTCGCCCTCCCGGCTGAAGCCGAGACTCCCCCCCAGGACGCCGCCCCGGCTGACCTCGCCGAGATCGTGGATTCAGCGGTCGACGAACCGAGCCCGGTGGAGAGTTGGACCCGCACGGAATCGGACGGGGAAGTGTCGATTGAGGCCGTCATCCAGGCTCGGTTTGCCGAGGGTTCCAAGCTGGCGGTGGTGCATTTGCCGTTCGTGCCGCCGCTCCCCTCGGTGCCGCAGATTGAGTGCGAGCCGCTCGATTCTGGTTGTGAAGTGGAGATCAAGACCGAGGCGGCGTACCGGCACGGAGCGAGTCTGAGCGTGACCCGTCCGATTGCGGGGCCCACGGAATCGGTGCCGATTGGCATTATGGTCTACACGAGTGCCGAGGAACCGATAGAATCAGCACCGCTCCGGGCCGTTCATCCCGAATGAGGCTGGAGCCGGTCGCGATGCCGCTGTGAGTCTGGTGAGCCATGCCCGTCTACGTCTACGAAGTCATCCAGCCCGACGACGCCCCCGGTCCGACCTTCGAACTGGTCCAACGGATTTCGGAGCCGCCGCTGACCGTCCACCCCGAGACCGGTGAGGCCATCCGCCGTGTGATCCAAGCTCCCTTCATCGGCGGGGCGTGGACCGAAGCCTCAATGGGCAAGCGGGTGAAGGACGAGAAGAAACTCGGGCAGCAAGGGTTTACGAAGTACGTCAAGGCGGGTGACGGCATCTACGAGAAACGCTGCGGCAAAGGCCCCGACTTCATCTCGAAAGACAGCAAGGTCGACGGCGCCGGCTTCGGGCACTTGGATTGAGTACCCGTAGTTCGACTGTCGAAGTCGTAGAACGGAATATGCTTTGAGCCGCCAGGCGCTAGCCGCGGGTTTTGGTAGGCGGGCGATCTGAAGAACCCGCGGCTAGCGCCTGGCGGCTCACATCTCGATGACCTGAATATGCCATTTCAGTCCGCTCGAAGAATAAATTCCGTTCTACGACCGACGGCGAAACACCAGTTCATTACACCCCAGGCGGTTCGTTGTCGTGAGATTCTCCAGAGTGAACCCTCGCTCGCAACAGAAGTGAAACAGATCCTCGACCTTGGCCACCTCAAATGGGTAGCCCCCCAGCCAGTCAATCCAGTCATAGTAGACGGACATACCACGAGTCCGTGAAGACTGGGTCTGGCGTCCGGCAAAAACCAGTTTTGTGAGGTGTCGCAGGACGAAATAGGGAATGAACAGTGCCATCATCAACCAGCGGCCCAAGGCGTTCGAACAGTAGATCTGCTTGACTCGCCTCCAGAACCGGGACACGCCGCCCTCTTCATTGTAGATCGCAATGAACAGTTGTCCGCCAGGTGCCACTCGCCCCACAGCTTGCTCGATGGCCTTCCACATCTGGCCGGTGTGATGCAGCACTCCCCAGGAGTAGACGACATCGAACTGACCCAGCCCAGTCATAAAGGAGTCGTCCAACACGGATCCCTGCTGGACTGTCCAGTTGGCACTCTCTGGAGCGTAGCGTCGACGCAATTCCGTGGTGCAGCCGACTGAATCCCGGTCGAAATCGAACGAGGTCACTGTCGCCCCCAAACGATGAGCTGCGAGTGAGGACAAGCCGCTTCCCGAGCCGATATCCAGAAAATTCTTACCGGCCAGTGTATCGACCTTTAATAACGTCCGAAGTGCCGTGATCGATGTATCGATCCGTTGCGGAGACATGAGTGAGAGAAACGCGGCCCAGTTCTGTCCGAAGGCGAATCGTTCTCCCACATCGATCTCAACCTGTGCATCACTGGCCATCAACTTCACTCCGTTCAATCAGAATCCCCGAGACAAGCTCAGGTGCGGCCTCATGTCGTCAATGATATTTAGTGGAACCGAACAAAGCCTGTCAATCAAGTTTGCCCGCACGAGTCCGAGGAATCGGGATTCACCTGGCCTCAAGAGTTACGGATCTGCGACCAGAGATCCCCCTCGAACAGGTCGACCAGTTGAGCCAGCCCCGCCTCGACCAACTCCGGTCCCTTCACGAACCGACCAGGCCGGGTCCACTTCTGAATCAGGCTCAGCTCGCACTGAAACATCCGTGTCAGCAGACTATCCATGTCCTCCTCCAGAATCTTGAAGTACCGCGCCCATTCGGCAGCCTCCTCCATGCGGACATCCTCTTCGCTCTGCCAGCGCATGGGGTGAAACAGCAGTGCGGAGTAAGGCGTGACGAAGCGGCGGCGACAGGCGGCGAACGGCACGAGCGCCGCCGAGGAACACTCCCCGGCGACGATGGCGATCGGGTCGAGTCCCCGCAGACGAATGATCGACGCCAGAGCCAGCCCGCTGAACACACTCCCTCCACTGGAGTCGATGAACAGCGTCCCGCGCGACCGGCGTGGCACCTCGATCAACTTGTCAGCCAGTTCTGCCTGCTTGTCGGTTAGATCGCCCGAGAGCATGATCTCCCAGTCGCCCTTGGGTTTGTCGGCGTGACTGGTCGAGGTGACACTGGGATAGGCACGCACAGCAAAGGGCGGGCGGTCTTCAGATTCAGACATGCGAGAGACTCCATGAGGGAGCCAGATCGTACGCGATGTGAAGAGAGGCTGCATCCGCACCTCGTAGGCGATGTCGCTCCGCGACTCGCATTACCGCAATGTCACGGGCGAGGTCTTCGGCGTCTGCAACGGATCGGTCGCGGTGGTTGCTTCCTGGGAAGGTGGCGTGGCCGACTCCAGCTCCTGCATGAACCGCAGGTACTGCGACTCCAGATACGGGATGTCCTTGCCAAAGCTGGCTTTGAAATCATTCAGGCGTTTCATTGGCGTGTACTCGCCCAGTTCAGTCCGATTGGCCAGCTTCTTCAAAAATCCGGAGAGGTTGGAGGAGCGAGTTTCCGCCAAGAAGAACGTGAGAGCCCATGCTTCGCTGTAAGCATCCAAAGTATTCGTACTAAACAGGGCGTTCGTGGTCACGAACTCTTCCAGCGATTTTGGCGGGCGGCGGGTCTGGCTGTACTCGCGAAACCACAGGAAGCGTTCGCGGTTCATGCGCTGGGTCACGGTCGACTGCTGGCGGGTGTCGTCGCGGTTGGCGTCCCCTTCGAACAGCATGGCCAGCCCTTCGATGATCCAGGTCGGATCGTCCCCGAGCCGGGAATGCAGGCCGCTATTGAAGCCCAGCTGGTGCGTAGTCTCGTGGGTCAGAGTGTCTCGGAATCCGCCGCCCTCTTGCGGTGCCCCAAAGTGGGTCAGACGCGAGAAGGGGGCGAGCGGATCGCTGGTAATCGGCTCGCCGAAGTCACCGATGAAGGCTTTCTTGGCGGGAGCCGATTGCTCCATGTACAACGCCACACGGTTAGATGTCGGGCTATAGTAGCCGCGTAGCCCCTGGGTATTCTTCACCATGTCTTGCCCGCTGTAGGCGAGGAACTCTTTCTGCGTGGGAAAGACGATTGTCACGAGGGGAGTCTCGGACTTGTCGAGCTTGAAGTTCCGTCGGCTGAAGTACGAGGCAAACGACTTCGAGGTGGTCTCGATGAGATCGGCACAGGCTTTAGCCTTTCCCGCCGGAGCGATCAATACCTGGCTCCCGCGCGAGTCGACCTCATAGCCTTTGCCGAACTCGGCGATCAGCCGGGCCCGCATCTCGTTCGTCGAGAACGGGCGGAAGACGTTGCCCAGTTGTTTGAACTCGGTGACTTCGCTCAAGTCGAGACTTTGCAGTCGGCCATCCTGCTTCAGTAGCCAGCAGACCTCGACATCGCTGACGAGCTGTCGCCCCTGATGCTTCTCCCCACCGACAGTCAACTCGATAAACCGGCGGTCGACCTTGTCAGCTGCATTGGCCTCGGAAAGAGCGAGCAGCAGACAACAAGCGATCAGAGTCGGGAGCCGCATGACGAAACGCCTGTGAGGGGAGCAGCCCGCCGTTATGCACGGGGGACCATTCCAACCCTAGCTCAAGCTCGCCGAGAGTTCGGAGCCTTCCGTAAGGAAAGGCACGAATCGACCTATCGATTGCAACGACTATTCCGAACGGTCGGGCGCATGCGTCATCAGTGAGTGAGCGGCACGGCGCTCGCCCAATGGTACTGACTTTAGATCACTAGATGACCGTTTCACAAGTCTCTCCGCAAGGGCATGGTGGTGGGGTGTTGGATGGCTTTTTGCGGTAGGGGCGGGGTGGGTAGAGGAGG
>JAYSUV010000205.1:0-1915 GCA_043718945.1 Planctomycetota bacterium | reverse complement strand
GCGGCATCGTGGTGGCAGACCTATTGGAGTTCCGTCGTGATGGCTGTCGGGGGGCTCATGATCTGGATGACCGTTGTGTTCGTGGAAGTCCGCCGCCGCCGCCGTCAAGGAATGTCGGCCCACCAGGTATGACGCGTGTTCCCGAAATGGTGGGCCAGAACTCGTCATGTGCTTGTCCCACCCGACATCTACGTCTGCATTCTGTCGCAACTCAACTCCGGTTTTGAAAACTCCCCACCATCCCGTTAACCTACATCGGCATACGCTGATCGGTGATCAGTTCGTTTCTCCCTCCAACTGGGGTCTTCCGATGTTTCGATCTGCGTGGTGGGTGTTGTCGTGCTCATGGCTCGTCTGTGTGAGTGTGAACACGGTGAGCTTCGGGGAGGATCAAGAAGCATTTCAGCCGCTCTTCAATGGGAAGGACCTCAGCGGGTGGGTGCTGGTTAATACGCCGCCCCAAACGTGGAGCGTGAAGGACGAGATGCTGGTCTGCACCGGCAAGCCGGTCGGGGAGATTCGTACCGAGAAGATGTACCAGAATTTCATCATGGAGGTCGAATGGCGGCACATGGTGCCCGGCGGGAACGCGGGGATCTTTATCTGGGCGGACGACATTACCTCGAAGGGGGTCCCGTTTCACCGCAGCATTGAAGTCCAGGTGCTGGAGAATGCCTATGGCCAGAGCCAGGGGCACACCACGCACGGCGACATCTTCCCGATTCATGGAGCCACGCTGAAGCCCCTCAACGGTCGCGGGGGCGGCGGGCGGGCCTTTCCGACCGAGGAGCGCTCCAAGCCCTCGCCGGAATGGAATCACTACCGCATCGAGTGCCGCGATGGAGCCATCAGCCTAGCAGTCAACGGCAAGATCGTCACGCAAGGCTCCGACGCCAGCCCGCGCAAAGGGTACATCTGCCTCGAATCGGAGGGCGGCGTCGTGCATTACCGCCACCTGAAGATCCGCGAACTGCCCGATTCGCTGGTCGACGAGCAACACATCGCCATCGCGAATCGCGGCTACCGCAGCCTCTACACCGGACTCGACTTGTCGGGGTGGGAGGCCACCGAGGCGGGGAAGCCGCACTGGAAGGCCAACGACTGGGTGCTGAGCTACGACGGGAAGGCTGCGACACCGGTCGATGCCGTCTTGACCAGCCCGGAGAAACTCAGCAACCACGGGTTCCTGTTCGATATCCGCCCCGGCAAGGAGTTCAGCAATCTGCGCGTGTGCGATACCGTGATATCCGTGTGGACAGAGGAACACTTGCCCATCGGTCAGTGGCATCGCATTGAAGGGACCGTGATCGGGCAAAAACTCAACCTGACCATCGATGGTTTACCGATCGCCAAAGATCATCCTCTGGACCATGTGCCGACGTTCCAACTCGCTCCCGTCGGCCCCGCCGATTTCGCGAACATCTACGTGCGGGAACTCACCCCGTGAGCGGTACGGCGCTAGCCGCCGGTTCCTGATTGTCGGCGATTTCTCCGAAATCGCTGGAGCGACGGGGCAGGCAGATACGGTTTGAGAAGTGCGGAGCGAAACCAGCGATTTCGGAGAAATCGCCGACGTTCAGACCTCCCCAGCGTCTGAATCATGTTCACAGCACTAGCTTCGCCCTCCCGATCACGCGGCCTACGGCTCCCTCACTCATTGGGCGGCAGCAGTTTCAGCCCTCGCAGCCAATCGAGCGACTGGGTTTGCCAGGCATCCCAGGAGGGGCCTTGGTAGCCGTTGAGGCCGTGGCCACCTATGGGGAGGACGAGGTACTGGCTCGGGACTTTGTGAGACTGGAGCGCGTCGAAGAACAGCTGACTGTTGGCGGGCACAACGACCTCATCATCCAGTGCGTGGGCCAGGAAGGTCGGGGGCGTTTGATCGGTAACGTGTTTCTCATTGGAGTAGAGTTCG
>JAYSUV010000204.1:0-5190 GCA_043718945.1 Planctomycetota bacterium | reverse complement strand
GACATTTCGAGCCTCTCTCATTCGGTCCTGGAACTATCACTTGGGACCGAGATGACATTTGTTGAGATGGGGCTCTCTGAGCCCATTCTGCGCGCAGTTACGGCTGAAGGCTATGTGAATCCAACCCCGATCCAGGCCGCTGCGATTCCCGCAGCGATGGCCGGTCGTGACCTGCTGGGCTGTGCTCAGACGGGTACGGGTAAGACAGCGGCCTTTGCTCTTCCCGTCCTGCATCGGCTGGTGGAAACACCGCCCGTGGCACCGGCTCTGAACAAGAATGGCCGAGGGGCTTTCAAGCGGATTCGCTGCTTGATTCTCTCGCCGACCCGTGAGTTGGCGATTCAGATTGGCGACAGCCTGCGGGCGTATGGTTGCCATACGAACTTGCGGCATACTGTGGTCGTAGGTGGTGTTGGGCAGTCACCGCAGGTGCATGCCTTGCAACGCGGCGTCGATATCCTGGTGGCGACACCTGGCCGACTCGAAGATCTCCGCCAGCAGGGTTACATCGACCTGCGAGCGGTCGAGATTTTCGTACTCGACGAAGCCGACCGGATGCTGGACATGGGCTTCATGCCCTCGATTCGTCAGATCGTCGGCATGCTGCCCGCGACCAAGCAGACGCTGTTCTTCTCGGCCACCATGCCTGGCGAGATCGCCGAACTCGCGGAAGGGATTCTCAAGAACCCCGAGCGAATTCGCATCGCACCGGTCAAGCAGACCACCGAACTGGTTAGCCACTCGGTCTACCACGTTCTGAAGGCCCAAAAGGCCCGGCTGCTGGCGACTCTGCTGACTAATCAGCCGATCTCGCGAGCCATCGTCTTCTGCCGCACCAAACATGGCTGTGATCGCCTCGCGACTCAACTGGAAAAGGTCGGGATTGCAACGCTGGCTTTGCATGGCGACAAGAGCCAATCGGCACGTCAGCGGGCACTGGCTCACTTCAAGTCGAATCATCCTCCCGTGCTAGTCGCGACCGATGTCGCAGCTCGCGGAATCGATGTGGATGCCGTCTCGCATGTCTTCAACTTCGATCTCCCGAATGAGTCGGAGACCTATGTCCACCGCATCGGCCGCACCGGACGAGCGGGAGCCACCGGACTCGCCATCTCGTTCTGTGATGACAGTGAGCGGGGCTATCTGAAGTCGATTGAGCGTCTGATTCGGCTGCCGATTCCGGTGGTGCCGGTCGGTGTTCTGGATGCATTCCCAGCCTCGCAGTTCTCCAGCCCCGCTGGTCAGCGCGATGATCGTGACCGTCGTCCAGCCTCTGGCGGTGGTGGTGATCGTCGGCCTGCCTCCGGCGGTGATCGTCGCGATCAAGGCCAGCGCGGAGGCTACCAAGGCACTCGTGATGGCGGCCAGCGCGGCAGCTACCAAGGACCACGCGGTGGCGACCAGCGTGGCACCCAGTCTCGTTACCCGGCAGCACCCGCTGCCCCAGCGGGCGGAAGCTACGTCAGTCGCCCGAGTGCGACGAATAGCTCGGGGGCATCGGAGCGGCGCACGGGTCAGGATTCAGGGCCTCCGGCGGGGAATGATGGACCGCGTAAACGGCCACGTTACTCGGCCCCTCGCGGACGATAGTTCGGTCCGCTAGGCAGGCGTCAGCCCTGCTTGATTTCAAGCCGACAGAAACAAAAAAGACTTCCGCAGTCAGCAGTGGCTGCGGAAGTCTTTTTCATTGAGGCTGGGCTGGGCTGGCCTGATGAAACGGCGTAGGACATACTGCCCGAAGAGCGAATCGCCGGAGTACCCGCCGCAACTCACGAGGCCAGACTCCCCGCCCCGCGCCACCCAGCTGCTCACCTCGTGGTCCTGACTTCCCCCGTCTCGACTGACCGCAGCTCAGCCTCTTCAATCTGTGAAAATCTGTGCAATCTGTGGACAAACTCCCCGCTCTGAAACGGGTTGACGGAAGAGGAATCGGTCCACAGATTACGCAGATTGGCACAGATTGAAGAACTCCACCAGCGGGCGAATTTGGTCGCGCGGGGGAGGGAGTTTGACTCACAAAACGTCACTCACCGAGAGGCCCGAGACTGCCCAGGATTCGGTCGTTTCATCAGGCCAGGGTGGGGCTGGACGAACTATCTCGGTACGACATTGGGATACTTGGCCCCAGTCGTCCGCGGCCGAGTGTCCAGCACGGGAAACGGGGCTCCCGACTGGAGTCGTCGGATGGCCGCGAAATGTTTGTCTTGCGCCCTCAGTGCTTCGGGGCGCTGCTGAAAGTTCCGGGGCCGTGTCCCTGGATCCGGGCCGATATCGATGTCGGGATACGGGTCATGAATCTGGGCCTCCCGGCGCTCATACTCCGAGGGCATGAACGACAGCGAGGGGAAATGCGTGGTATTCGGCGTGATGCACCCCTCCAAACAGGAGCAGGCCAGCACCAGCACCGCAGCTGCCTGACGACGCATGAAGGGCACCTCATCCACGGGGACACATGTCACAAGCTGTGGTGTACCTCATCTCCGAAAATTTGAACAGGCGAATTCTGCCGAATCGCCTCGGCCACTTCTCCTCAGTTACCCGAAACGTTCACCAAATCATCGGGCGAGTCCCTTAGCGGTCATCCAGCTCAAACTCCACGACAACGCTCCGTGGAAAGTTGGGCAACTCGTCTCTGTCTGAGAACTGAAAACTGACGACTGAATACCCACCACTGCGAAACAGTACGTGGCCGTGCCGCAGCATCGAAATCATCTTGACAGGGGGCGCGATCGGCTTACAATCCCGCGCTCATTGAGTTCTTGCAGTCTCCATATTGCGAGGTGGAAGGAGTGAAAGATGCCCGCTTGGACTGACAGACTCCTTTCATACGTATGGCGTAACATCTTTCGATCCCAGCGTGAACGCTGGAATCACAAATATCGCAAAGGACACTGCGAGGGCTACAAAGACGACGCCGAGGTTCCCCGCCTGGATGCGGTCGCTCAAATGTTGTGCAAACACACGACTCGCCCCCGCGTCCTGGAAATGGGGAGCGGAGAAGCATTACTGCAACGGAGGCTCACCGAGGACACCTACACGCGATGGCTCGGCGTCGATTTGTCGGATGTGGTGATCGAGAAGGCTCAACAGTTTTCCGGCCCCAAGGTTGACTACCAAGTCGCCAACATGCTGGAATTCCAAACCGCAGAACGGTTCGACGCCATTCTGTTTACCGAGTGTATTAACTACGTCGAGCAGCGGGACCAGGTTCTGCGTCGTTATTTTCCATTCCTGGCTCCGCAGGGCGTCTTCATTCTCTCGGTCTACGAGCAAGTGCGTAGCCCCAAAATCTGGATGGAAGTGGACTCCGTTCTCGACACGATCGATACCGTGGTCACAGAGAATGAACGCGGGAAATGGATTTGCAAAGTCATGCGGCCTCGCAGCTGAGAGCGATGCGTAAGCGATTTCCCCGCAGCGCTAGGGTAACTGGTCCAGCAACCCGACGCGTCAGCGAGGGCGCAGGTCTTGCGACTTTGTCCAAGCCTTCGCCACAGCTGAGGTGATGAACTTCACCCCGATCTTGAATATGAATTGGCGGCAGCCCTCGCTCACGCGTCGGGTTAGTTTTATTGAGCGTTGCCACTCCGCGCGTCGGGGAGACGATTATTGTCCGCCTGCCTCAACTCTCATCCGATTGCATGCCGGACCCGACCTTGAATGCTGAGACGATGGCCAGAATGAAGAAGAGAATGTCGTAGCCATTAAAGCTGGACTTGAAGACCTCGGACTTGGCTCCGGCGATCAGGCTGCCCGTGATCTCCTCCACAACTTTCTGGCGAGTGGCCAACAAGTCCTGTTGCTCAGCTGCGGGTTTGGCATCCCACCGTTTTTTGGCCTCGTCGCGCACGGCTTGTGGGTAGTCTTGAAGTTCTTGGGCCACTTCGGCGCTCTTGCCCGGCAACCACTTGATTTTCTTCTTTTCAGCTGTCCATTCCTCGGCCACTTCGGAGCAGAGTTCTAGCTGGAAATTATCAGCGGTCACCCGAGGCATGGCTCCCACCGTTTTCCCGAATTCTTGATCCACCAGCAAGCTTACGGTGGCATATTTCCCAATGACCAGTGCGAGGACCGCAATGCCGACAGCAGTGAGTCCCGGGCCAAACCCTTCGTCCTCACCGGCAGCCATGCGTACACAGAAGCCCACAATGACGCCCACGAACCAGGCGATCCAGCCGATCTCATAGCCCGTGGAATAGGCAATTGCTGTCCAGATGCCGGCGGAGACGGCACCACCAATTGTGCCCGAGATGACCCATTTTCCGATCTTCATGATGAGTAGCCCGTGTGATGTGGAGTCGCGTCTGCGAGAGTGCTCAGACGCGAGTGAATGTCAGGTTCCCCAGTGAACAAAACTTCCCGAAGCGAAAACGTTGTGGGACTGTTAGGCGAGGGGCCAGAGATGGTTGACCAGTAGAACGGACCCCTAGGTCCGTTCCGCCCGGACCTAGGAGTCCAGGCTACGGGAAGTTTCCACTGGTCGTTCGCCTTACGGCAGTTCGCGAATCCGAATCCCCTTCATGTCAATCGGGGCTCCTTCGCTCTCCAGGCAGAGGAAGCCAGTCTTCGGTTCGCAATTGGTTCCGCCCGAGACTTCCTCGCCGTTCACCCAGAGCCTGACCTCACCGTTGATGGCACGAATGTAGTAGTGATTCCACTGGCCGATCCCCTTGCTGAGGTCTTTCCGAGGGAAGGCTCGCATGCTGTCTTTGGGGGCCGGAGCCTTCGGTTCGAAGGGGACCATCTTGGAGGAACCGACCGGGAAGACATCGCCATTCGTGGTGAACCAGTCCGACTTCTTGCCGTTGGACTTTTCATACTGCTCGGCATAGCCGTGGTCGAGAATCTGGACCTCGATACCGCCGGGGGGAAGTTGATTGGGCTTGAGGTCTTTGAAGGCTGCGTCCGGAGCCCACAGGAAGATCCCGGAATTCCCGCCCGACTTGTTGTGCCGCCATGTCGCGACCATCTCGAAGTTGGTGAACTTCTTCTTGGAACGAGTCACGCCCACCGGCGTCCCTTTGCAGTGTACCTCGGTCCCGTTCCAAGTGAAGGTGTCCGGATCGGTATTGAGGACATCGAAGTCCGCCTCCGCCAGATCGACCCACCCAGGGCCGGTTCCGTCGATGAAGGCCCTCGTCACCACGGGGGTCTCCTCGGCGACGAGAGCGGCAGTGAAACAGGCAAACA
>JAYSUV010000203.1:0-1920 GCA_043718945.1 Planctomycetota bacterium | reverse complement strand
GGGTTCCGCACCCTCCGCGTGGCCAAACTGGCGTTATTCCATACCCTCGGCCACCTGCCGGAGCCGGAAGACGGCCACAGATTCTGCTGAGGAGGCATAAAGTAGGCAGCCGTCAATTCCTGCCCCCTCTCCCCCGCGATCGGCTGGATGGACAGGAAAGGCTTCGTGGCGGGGGAGAGGGTGGGGTGAGGGGGCCACCAGGCTTCCGCATGGCCCCTCACCCCGGCCCTCTCCCCACAGCCAAGTTCTCTCAGAAAATTAAGTCGCCAGTGGGGAGAGGGGGCAGAGAGACTGGCTGCCGACTTTTCGGCTGCGCACACGATATCGCTTCACGACTCGCATTCCGTTGGAGTAAACGTCACCTCGTTCGCCCGCGTTCGGGTGAACGCAGCGACGTTGTCGCCAACCAGAAAAGGAGAGTGGCTGGACTGGTTCCCGGAACCCCGATCGATCACGATGCGGGAGAAGTTCTCAGTGGTCAGTTCTCAGTTCTCAGCCAGATAAGCCCACCGGTTGCCACCGGTGGGCTTTCGCTCAACCCTCAACCATCAACGCTCCCCTCAATATCGCTGATCGGCTTCGCGACACCGCCCGAAAGTGGCCGTGGCGTCGAGCGGTCGTTTGTCCCGTCGGTCGAGATCACGCGGGGCGGGCGACGTACGCCCAGTGGACGTTTCTCCAGCTCGACCAAGAGAGCGACCAGCTGGCTCACGGCCTCCAGCGAATCGGCGTGAAACCTGGCAGCCGGATGGTACTGATGGTCCGGCCTTCGCTGGAGTTCATCGCCCTCACTTTTGCCCTCTTCAAGGCGGGGGCTGTGATCGTGCTGATCGATCCCGGCATGGGGCGGACCAATATCTTCCAGTGCCTCGAAGTGGTCGACCCCGAGGGGTTCGTGGCAGTCCCAGCGGTGCATTGGATTCGCACTCTGTCGCGGAAGTTTCCGAATGCCAAGCTCAATGTCCGTGTCGGCAAGCTGTGGGCACCGGGATGCGTGGCGACGTATCAGTCGCTCCGTGGGATAGGCTTCCAGCCTGTCAGTTCTGTGCCAACGCTTGTGTCGAATGACCCGTGCGACGAGTCCTCTCCACACGTTGGCGAGTGCCCAGATTCCGGTCCCCTATCCCCCGCAATCGACATGGCCTCCGTGAGTGACTCCACTGCGGGGGAGAGGGCTAGGGGGAGGGGGGCCACTAAGCCGCTCACGCCCCCTCACTCCGGCCCTCTCCCCCACAGCCACAGCCACAGCCACAGCCACCCTGCACTCCACACCGATCGTGGGGGAGAGGGAGCAGAGCATGAAGCGGATCGACAGGCTGAAAGCCTATCCCACGAAGAGTTCCCGATCACCCGCACCCAACCCACCGACCCCGCAGCTGTGATCTTCACGAGCGGCAGTACCGGTCCGCCGAAGGGGGTGCTGTATGAACACGGGATGTTCAACGCGCAGGTCGACCTGCTCCAGCAGTTCTACGGCACAGAGCCGGGTGAGGTCGACCTGCCGGGGTTCCCGTTGTTTGCGCTGTACAACGCGGCAATGGGAGTGACGACGGTCATCCCGGACATGGACCCGACGAAGCCCGCGAATGTTGATCCGCTGAAGATCATTGAGGCGATCCGCGACAATGGCGTGACGCAGGCGTTCGGGTCGCCGGCCTTGTGGAACCGCGTGGGTTCGTATTGCGTTGAGAACGGTATTGAGTTGCCCTCGCTCCGCCGGGCATTGTCGGCGGGTGGGCCAGTGCCGATCCGCGTGCTGGAGATGATGACCAAGGTGCTGACAGGGACTGTTCCCGTTGCGACGGAAGATTCACCACGGAGGCACGGAGGCACGGAGAGGGGGGAGCCGTCAGTTTTCCCAGTGAGCGGCACGGCGCTAGCCGCCGGTTCCCCGTTCATCGGCCAACACCCGGAACCGGC
>JAYSUV010000202.1:0-5195 GCA_043718945.1 Planctomycetota bacterium | reverse complement strand
GTGCATTGCGCCAGTGAAGACAACCCGCAAGGCCCCCAGTCACTCCGCAAAATGCGGAAAGTCGTCGTCGAACTCCCCGCGCGCGCCGCCGCCGCCGCTTCCCAAGCCGCCAACAACCGCTACCTGGAATCACTCGCGGGTGTCGAGACCGCCGCCCCCCCCTCAGCCAAGTCCTCGACCAACTCGCGAAACCCGTCACAAACAACGGCCACCGGAGGTGCAGCCTGCAACCCCTCACCGGAGCCGACGCTCAACTGGCCCAGCACCTGCTGCGCGGCGAATTCTCCCGGCACGGCTTGCGAAATCGCGACCTCCGCGAACCCCTGTGCGGTGCGAAATCGGACCCCGCCGACATCTGCCGCCACTCCGGAAAAGTCAGCCGCCTGCTCCGCGACCACGGCCTGATCGACCGCGTGAAAGGCACCCACCGCGACCAACTCACCGCCCCCGCCCGCCGCACCCTCCCCGGCCTGCTGGACATCCGCAACACCAATCCGCAACGCTTCAACGAACTCGTCGTGATAATTCTCTCACGACAACGCAAACTTCAATGGTATGCAGTGCGGAGGAAGCGGCTCAACCACGAGAGAACATCGCTCGCGATTCCACTCTCATCCGTTTTTATCTGTGTTCATCGGCGTTCATCGGCGGCTTAAGAACTCCTGGATTTCACATTGTCTTGTCTCTGCTGGCCGTTTGAGCAGAGTGCCCGAATCGAATCACGCTGCCGCCTCCGTGGCGAATTTCTGCCACTGCCTAATTTGCCGTTGGACACACACCGCAGTGAGTCGAGCTGTCCGAGAGATTTGGGGCCATCCACATCCCCGCAGTGGGCCTCAGTCCTCGCGAGTTTCGCTGAGGAACTTGGCGGCCTCTTCCGGCGGGACGGGGTTGATGTAGAACCCGCTGCCCCATTCGAATCCGGCAATGCGAGAGAGTCGAGGGAATATCTCGATGTGCCAGCGGTAGTGTGGCAGCTCTTTCGTATTGAATGGTGCCGAATGGATAATGTAGTTGTATGACGGATCCTCCAGCCCCACCTCTAACTTACGGAGCGTCCGCTTCAGCACATCTCCCAGTTCATCAATCTCGGAGTGGGACGCGGTTTCGAAGTGGCTGCGCTGGGTCTTGGGGAGGATGCAGAGTTCGAACGGGAACCGACTGGCAAACGGGCAGAAGACCAAGAACTGCGAGGTCTCCAGCACGACGCGCTTGTTGGTGGCTCGTTCCTGAATCAGCATGTCATTGAAGATCGAGCGACCGCGATACTTGAAGTACGCCTCGGCCCCGTCCAGTTCCTCCTGAATCGTGATCGGCACAATCGGGGTGACGATCAGTTGCGAGTGGGCATGCGATTGCGACGCTCCGGCGCGGGCCCCTTTGTTCTTGAAAATCAGGGCATGGATCAGCCGGGTATCGCGTTTCAGGTCATTGAGGCGCGACTGGTACGCCAGCAGGACATCGCGCACCGCCTCGGCGGGCAGATGCGAAAGATTCGCCTCGGCATGCGGGCATTCAACGATGATCTCGTGAGCACCGACCCCGTGCATCACGTCATACATGCCGTCGCCGCGAGACTCCAGATCGCCGTCGACCCCCAGAGCTGGGTACTTGTTGGCGATGACCCGGACCTTCCACCCCGGACCATTAGGGCGTGTGCCCGCCGCACGGATCGCAAAGATCTCGGGCGTGGTGATCTCTTCACGCCCCTCCAGGAAGGGATCATTCGCGAACGCATTGAGATCCGCCTCTTCGCTCGTCTGGGGGCGATCCGCCCGCTCCGGGGCAATGATGACCCAGCGTCCCACGATCGGGTCTTTTCTCAACTCGGACATCTTGATTTCCGACTGTGCCGTCTTGGCAGGGTGAGACGAAGGGCAGCTGCCCGCCCTTGTCTGGTTCCTCGGTATGAAGTCGACAAGTATAGGATGCGTTCGGGTTCTATGAGCAAGCTCGATTGCGAGAATCGCGCGAGTTTGGCGAATCTATCACGTCACGGGCGATGTGGCTTGACACGGTCTCGTCGCCCCCGAGAGGCCGTCCCACGGCATCCCGGCTTCATCTCTAGATGGGGGAGACCCTCGCCCTACTCCGGGTGAAACTCGACCCAGCGATCCCACGCATAGGTCCACTCCATCCACATTCGCATCACCGACCACAGCGACCGCATCTGGGCCAGTTGGTCGCCGCTCAACTTTGCTTGTGACTTCATCGCATCCTGGACAGTGTCCTTCAGTCCCCACCGTGTTGACAGGGCGGCACACAGGCCGTCCGCCGTCACGTTGGGCTCGATGTCATCACTGACCAGTCCCGCGCAGTGGGATTCTACGAACAGCTCAAACAGCTGTTTGCGCGAAGGCTCGAGTTCCAGCGGGCGAGTCGCCTGCGCGGCTTCGAGCATGATGTCCTCGACCCGGTCGAGAATCTTGCGGATGGTGATCCCCAGAGGAGCGGAGGAGTCGGAACTGGTGTTCATGGGATGCGTTTCAGATGTGTCAGGAGCGCCAGAGTCTCATATCAGAGAACCCCTCTCGCTCCCCGCAGGATATCGGATGCACCCTGGCCCCGTCGATTCATCGTCCAGAAGGTGTTGCCGCAAAAACTGTAGCACGAGCGCAGTGGGGCCACTCTTGCCACGAGCGGGGCAGCTGTCGACACTGCGTCGAGTGAAAGACTGCCATGCACCCTGCCGAACTCCCGATCCCAGAACTTCTCAAAGAGTGCGATGTCATTCACACCCGCCGGTCGGGGCCAGGGGGCCAGCACCGCAACAAAGTGGAGACGGCAGTCGTACTGACTCATCGCCCTTCCGGTCTCAAAGCCGAGGGCAGCGAACGCCGGAGCCAGTCCGAGAACCTCGAGGTAGCCACGGGGCGGATGCGCCGGACGCTGGCAGTGAGCGTTCGCACCTACCGTCCGATTGAAAATGCTCCCAGTACACTGTGGAAATCCCGACTCCGAGGCACGCGGATTGAAATCAACGGCGAGCACGCCGATTTTCCAGCGGTGCTGGCTGAATCGCTGGATCTGCTGGCTCAAGCCGATTGGAATGCCCCGGAACTGGCTCCAAGATTGAGTACCACGCTCAGCCAACTCGTCAAATTCTGGAAGAAAGAGCCCGCCGCCTTATTGCGAATTAACGCGGAACGAGCCCGACGGGGATTCGGTCGGTTGGAGTAATTCTTCCGGTCTCTGGGCCTCTCCCGCCGGGCCCACCCACTGCGACGCCCCCCTCTTCTCGTGTCGCTGCCAGACCTCTGAAATCTGTGTGAATCTGCGGAATCTGTGTACAAATCCCCTGCTCTGAAGAAATCTCCCAAGGAGGAATTGGTACACAGATTTCACAGATTCACACAGATTGAATTCACCAGAAATCACTCGATTCGTCGTCGCGGAGCGAGAGAGGATACCTCAAAAAACCGCATTCACCGAGAAGCCGCAAGCTGTCTTGCGTTTGCTCGCTTCATCAGGCCAGCGTATGACTCTGTCATGAGGACGCGATCACCGGGCCATAATCCGGCCGAAATTGGCTAGCCAGCAGAAGCTTCGCACGAAAGACAGCTCCTCCCCAATAGCAGCCAAGACATTCACGGTGGCCCTTCTCGAAATTCTCACCGAATGGCCCCGTCTTCATCATTCCTTGATTGAGTCTTTCGCGGTCAGATGGTCTGATTCGTGTACATTGCCGTTGTCGCATGCGATCCCGCCTCCCCACTTAGGTTCACGAGAACGAACATTCGATGAGAATTGCCCGTTGCCTGTTGATTTGTCTGATCTGGTGCAGTCTCGCTGAGAATACTTCGCAGGCAGAGGTCACGCTGTTGGGCGAGGCTCAGATTGCCGGGGACAGCCTCGACAAGTCGGGCCTCACCGGCGAGTTCGACAATGGCATTCCGCACAATCGTCTCGGCGGGATCAGTGCGATTGAACATGTGGCAGGCAACGAGTACCTCCTCCTATCGGATCGTGGGCCCAACGATGGAGCGGTCCCGTATGCGACGCGGTTCCACCGCGTCACGATCCATCTTCCCTCCAATGGTTCGAAGCCCACGGTCCAGGTCACGGCGACACACCTGCTGACCAAAGGCTCCGGCCAGCCGCTGATCGGAGCGGCGAATGCCTTGAAGGAGGGGGAGGAGAATCCGGGGCGGCTCGACCCCGAGGGTTTCCGACTGGTCCGTCGTCCCGGCCATGAGGCCCTGCTGGCCATCAGCGACGAATACGGCCCGCGCGTCGATCTGTTCGACCTGACCGGGAAGCGAGTGAAGAAGCTGAAGGTGCCCGGCAAGTTCGAGATCGACGCTCCCAGCGGCGATGCCATCGCGGAGGCGCACGACAACACCAAGGGACGGCAGCCTAACAGCGGGTTCGAGGGGTTGGCGATCTCGCCCGACGGGAAGACCCTGTATGCGATCACCCAGAAGCCACTGCTTCAGGACGGTGTCATCGAGAACGACAAGCTGCTCGGCCAGCTGAACCGCATCCTGCGGATCGATCTGGCTTCAGGGGATACCAAGGAGTTCGTGTACCCGCTGGAGTCGTTGAAGACGGGGGTCAGCGAGATCTTGTGCGTGAACGAGCGGCAGGCGTTGGTGTTGGATCGCGACAGTGGGGCCGGAGAGGAAGCCCTCGTGAAACGACTGGCGTTGATTGACTTCGACGGAGCGACCGATGTGTCGGAGATCCAGTCGCTGCCATCACAATCGGAGGAACTGCCTTCCGAGATTCGACCGGTCGCCAAACGTCCGTTCCTCGATCTGCTCGACCCGCGTTTCGGGATCGCGGGTGAGACCACACCGGCGAAGTTCGAGGGACTGACCTTCGGCCCCGATCTGGCCGATGGGCGAAAAACCTTGCTGGTCGCCGTCGACAACGATTTCGTGAAAGAACACCCGATCCGGTTTTATATGTTCGCAGTGTCGGCGGATGAGTTCACGAATTGAGCGTGGGAGTCCAGACTCGGTCCCCAGCGGAGCTTTAAGGTGAGCGATCAGTGGAGGCTTGCCCGCCAGACCTCCGCAGGAGCGTGCTCGCAATGGTACGCAGGATTCTGGCCAAACTGGCCGTCTGTGAAGTGGCTCCCACTGAGATGACACGGGGGGGGGACTCAATCCCTGTCAAACCGCTCTTCGGTCCAGGGGTTGCCGTGATTGTGGTAGCCCGCACGTTCCCAGTAGCCGGGAGCGTCGCCCAGG
>JAYSUV010000201.1:0-5199 GCA_043718945.1 Planctomycetota bacterium | reverse complement strand
TGTACCGCAAACAGTGCGGCCACGATCCAAGCCGTCCAGCGGTTCTGAGTGAGCTGCCGAATCAGCGCGAACACCAGCACCGCATTGATCGCATGCAGCACGAGATTCGTGGCGTGATATCCCCCGGAGTTCAACCCCCACAGCGTATGCTCGACCAGGAACAGTCCGATGTTGAGCGGGGCGAAGTTCCGCGTGACCGGCTCCGTCATCACCCGCCAGAGATTGAGAGGGTGCCAGCTCTTGATGATGTCGTTGTTGACGACGTACGCCAGATCGTCCAGGTTCAAGAACTCGTAGCGCACGATCGGGGCATACAGAACGACGACCAGCGTCACCAGACTTGCCACCGCCCACGCGTGGCTCACCAGAAACCCACCCAACTGGCTGCCACGAGCCGCCCAGCCCCCCTCGTGGGAATTCGACGCGAACGAAGTGTCGGAGGCACCGACCGTCTCTCCAGTGGACGCATCGAGAAGGTGGGGATCATCGCTCATCGATTCGCACTCACTGACTGCCCCGACACGCCCAACCACCTCTTGCAGCTGCCAGCGTCCGGTCGGCAAGAACTTATAGCATGCTTGGCGATTCGTGAGACAGTCGTATTTGGCGACGCAGTACGTCCGTCATGGCGACACTGAACGATTTGAGGGACCGGATGACCTGGGTCAACCCGTTTGATCTGGCAACGTTGCGGTGCTGACAGTGACACGCACGATTCGCGGGCATTTCCATGACCAAACGGGCAGGATCGGACATGGATCTCAGGGGCGATTTCACCGTCCGTTGAAGTCGCGGCATTTCCGGAGTGGTTGAGGTCACCCCCAGTGGCTCATCCAGTATTCCGGAGAGGTCTGTTCAGAACTAGATGACAATCTCCTCGAAGTCAGTGGAAATCCACAACGAGGAGCGATATGAGCGGGGGGTGACGCGATTTCGGGAAGCGACCACTTGTGAGTCATTCCAAACTGGCGAGTCAAAGCCCTCGCCAGTGCCACCCGGCGCGACCGCGCCTCTGTCGCCGCTCTCGCGGCGAATCTCTCGGGGAGCGATCTCATCCGAGGGTTTCACCTACGGCTATCTGCCTCCACCGCTCTCGCGGCGAAGAGGCTTTCCATGCTCCACCTCGCGGTCTCGCCGCCGAGGTCGGTTGGGTCACGCGTTCCTGACGATTTGACAAAGGCGTCGGGTGGCGGGGTCAGGAGGCTTGGCGGATGGCCCCGGCGTGGGGAACCGTCGCCTGGCTGTCGCTGCTCCGATCCACGCGCTGGTCCTTCACTTCAAAGCTCTACGTCCACCCCGGTCGGGGCCATCCGCCAAGCCTTCTGACCCCGCCACCCGGATATTTTCCTGACGGAAGGCCACAAGTGGCGCTGTCCAACTCTGAGACCGATGCCAATCCAAGTTGTTGCCCTGGGGGATGTCTCTCCAGTGTACGAGGCGGTGGACCTCAATATTCGACCTTCATCGCCATCGGCATGCGTCTGCCAAACCCGAAGGCTCTCGGCGTGAGCTTCACGCCGGGCGGCATCTGGCGGCGTTTGAATTCGTTGCGGTCGAGGTTCCTGGCGACCCAGCGAATTTGCTCGATCGGGAACTGCTTGGCGAGTTCGGCGATCGAGTCCTCGCGGTCGACCAGTCCCTCCAAGATCGCGTCGAGGACGGGGTACGGCGGCAGCGTGTCTTGGTCGAATTGGTTGGGGGCGAGTTCGGCGCTGGGGGCCTTGTCGATGGTGCTGTACGGGATCACTTCCCGCTTCTCGACCGTCGCGTTGATGTACCGCGAGAGAGCGTACACGTCCCGCTTATACAGGTCCGACAGCACCGCGAAGCCGCCGCACATGTCGCCGTAAAGGGTGCAGTACCCGACCGCCAGCTCGCTCTTGTTCCCAGTGGCGAGGGCTATCCACCCCCGGCGGTTGCTGCGGGTCATCACAATCGCCCCCCGGATGCGGGCTTGCAGGTTTTGGTCGGCCAGGCCCGCTGGCTGACTCGCGAGGTCGTCGCCCACCACTGGCAATCCTTCGTAGGCTCGGTGGGCGTCGTCGATCGGGATCAGTTGGCCATCGACGCCGAGGGCCTTGACCAGTGCCCAGGCGTCATCGATGGAGTGCGGACTGCTGTACCGGCTGGGCATCAGCAGCCCGTGGACGTGCTGCGGGCCGACGGCTCGGGAGGCGATGTAGCAGGCGAGGGCGCTGTCGATCCCGCCCGAGAGACCGAGCACACAATCGGTGAACCCGCAGCGCCGCATGTAGTCCCTCAGCCCCAGCACCAAAGCCTCCAGCAGTTGATGCTCGCGTGGCGGGTCGCGCGGTTCAATAACCGGCGGCAGGTGATCGAGGTCGACAATATCAAGGTCGGTGCGGAACCCGGCGGACTGGTGGCGGATCTGGCCCTGGCCGTCCATGACGAAGCTGTGGCCGTCGAAGACGATGTCGTCCTGGCCGCCGATCTGGTTGACGAAGACGAAGGGAAGGCCGGTGGCCTGGGCGTGGGCGGCGATGATGCCGCGACGGCGAGCGGGCTTGTGTCCCTCGAACGGGCTGGCCGAGAGGTTGATGAGTACGTCCGCTCCCTGGCGGGCCAGTTCGCGAACCGGGTCGACGAAGTGTTCCTCGGGGATGTGATAGAACGTCTCGGGCTGGCCCCACCAGGCGTCCTCGCAGATGTGGATGCCGAGTTTGCGGCCCAAAAACTCGATTGGTCGCAGCTGTTCGGGTCGCTGAGGGCGGAAATACCGCCGTTCGTCGAACACGTCGTAGTTCGGGAGGAGCGTCTTGTGGACTCGGGCCACCAACTTTCCGTCGGCGAGGAGCGAGGCCGAATTGTGGAGCGAGCCGTGCTCGCCCGCTGAGGGATGCCCGACCAGAATTGCGGCTTTTCCGACCGTAAGCCCGGCCAGTTGCTGCACCGCCGCTTCGCAGTTGCCTAGGAATCCATCACGCAGCAGCAGATCCTTGGGTGGATATCCACTGACCGCTAACTCTGGCACAACAAGTAGTTGCGCTGCATTGTCAGAAGCTCCACGGTGGGCCTGCTCAATCAAGTGGCAGTTTCCGCGGAGGTCGCCGACCGTCGGGTTGATCTGGCCGAGTGCGATTCTCATGGAACAGTCTGTGCCGCCGGAATGACTGGAAAGGGTGGCGAAATCGGACGCTTTGACCGCGTTGTGAGACTCGAAACCGAAAGAAAGATTTTCGAGAACCTTGACAGTCTGGCCGGGGTCGATACCTTACCTACCCGCTGGCCCCATCGTCTAGTGGCCTAGGACACAGGATTTTCAGTCCTGTTACTGGGGTTCGAATCCCCATGGGGTCATCTGAGAACGCCGCACCGATTCGTCGGTGCGGCGTTTTTCGTTGGAATTGGTCTAAATATCGGGTTTCGCGTCCCGTTGTTCCGACTCTCGTATTCCATTTCACTCCCGCCCCTGGCCGGTGCCGAAACAAACACAGATGAGGCTCGGGAACTGGGTTTGGAAGGCGGCAGACGTGGACGGCGACAATTCCTGGCGGGAGCTCTTTGAGAACTGGCCCAAGACATTCCCGAAGGTCGGCGTGCTGATCCCCTCTTTCGGGGAGCCGGTGGCGTTCAACGACTTTCGAGTCAATGAGGGGATCTTACTCGTCCAGCGGGAGCGGCCCGACACGATCGGGGCCCGCAAGTTGATGGTTAGCTTCAGCGCGATTCTGGCTCTCAAGATCGTCGACGTGGAAGAACTGGACCACTACGAAGTGATGGGCTTCCGCTCCTGATTGAACCTGTCGCCGACGCTATGAAAGACTTCCGAAGTCTTCGGAGACTTCGGAGACATCGGAAGCCTGGAGAGAGCGTGGTTTTTTACTGGTCCACTGTGGGCTGCCTGGAAAACGCGCAGCCCATTTATTGGGCACGACCGTTCTTGTAGAATTTACTGGACGAACTGGAATGAGACTGTTATCCTTTTGATGTCGCGGCTGAATTGATTCAATCGGGCTCTCTCATGGTTGAGAGGGCAGCTGCACACGATCCCAGGAAGGAGGCAGCCATGTTGGTCTTGTCCCGTAAGGCAGGCGAGCGGATCCTCATCGGCGAGGATGTGGTGATCAACATTGTTCGTATTGGGCCCAACACCGTCAAAATCGGGATCGAAGCCCCGAAGAGCGTGAACATTATTCGTGAAGAGCTGTGCGAGACGGTCGGGGCTTTGCCCACATCCGGCTTTGAGACGAACAAGCCCAAGTAGGCGTTGGTGTCTTCAGCCACGCCCGAGATTCAATGGCAGTCCATTTTGAGAATGGGCTGCTTTTTCTTTGCTGCCACTGACTCATCGGGGGATAAAGTATCCTGGTAGCCTTCCAGGCTCTTTGTCCCGGCGGGGACACCCGAGAACAGCCCACCGATTTATCGGTGGGATCGAGTTGCCTGAACTTGAACAGCCCCGGCAGGGGCGACAGAAGTGTGCGTGTCTGGGGCGTCCTACCTATCTATTAGGCCACATTTACACATCAAGATTCCTACAGTAACGCCACGACAGATGGAGGAGGTTGTGCTGCGGCATCTGCCGTCTGCTCGCGTCAACGTCGAGCGCTTCAACCCAGAACATCAGTCGTGGAGGATGATGGTGTCCACACCGCGAGGTGGAATTGAGTTTTTCTGGGGACCATTGACCGGGTTCGGAGTGTCCGATTTCTCCATCGAGAACGACAATCCTTTTGCTCCGTTTGATTTCGCATTTGAGTCTTTGCAGGCAGCAGAGACATACTTGAGGGAGTATTTGAACCATGTCGACTAACCATGCGATGCAGCGAACCCGGGCATCGTGCTTTGGTTGCAATCCGCGCGTCCCGTGGGCTGGGTCGCTGAGTTTGGAGCGTTGTACATCAGGCTTCTGCCGTCCCTGACGGGACTGGTCGCAGGAGCGAAGCCATCTTCCCACCGTTGAAACGGTGGGCTATTTTCAACCGTCCCTGATGGGGACGAAGAAAGCCGGTCCGTGGGACAGCATGTGATCGGGAGTGGTCACCCCTCCCCTCCCACTTGTGACAAAATCGCCACTCAGCATCTCACTTCACTGAGATTGGTTGAAGCGTTTTCTGTTGCCGTCACGGTCGCAGCTACGCAAACAATTCCGTAATTGGGTTTCCGCTGGGCAGGATGTGGACTGGCCGCCCGGCGTTGTTGATGTAATTCTGGTCGGTGTCGATCCCCAGATGGCGG
>JAYSUV010000021.1:0-6659 GCA_043718945.1 Planctomycetota bacterium | reverse complement strand
GTCGCCATCGCCGAGCTGATCCTGGAAGGGCTCTACTCGCACAACAAGGTCAATAAGAAACGCAAAGGCGGGATCTCGGCGTTCGGGTTGTAGATCGGATTTCATTCCGTTCAGCTTCAGCGATCACCGATCAGATCCCTGTTGACATCTCGACCAAGCCTGACAAAATCAACAGAAGTCAAGAATGCCTCGAATCCTCGGGTGCCGCCTCCCGACGAGTGTTCCCCTGTGAGACGGAATTCTTGCCTCTGATAGGCAGAACCGGATTCTGCCTCTCCCGAGTTGTGACAGACCATAGGTCTCATCGACTCGAACCAGTGTTAAAAACTCTCCGCTAGGATGGTACGACTCCAAGCGTGTACTCGGCATAACGTTCGTTGATGCCGAGTACACGCTTGGAGTCGTCTGGAACTGCAAGTTTACCACACTGTTCGATACGAGTTCAGTGGCTGCACAACTTGTCGGTGAACTAGAACGGCGGATCACGAGTCTTGTGTCGTCCACGGTATCAGGTCGCTGTCCAGTGACCTGAGTCGTTAGGCCACAGAGGGCACACGGATGACTGAGCCGATCCCGGAAGACCGTTGGCTGGCGATCGAGGCGAACATCGTCGCCAACTTGAAGCTGCCCGCGCTCAAGGAGATCCGGGCGTTGGCCGGGTGCAGCTTGAGCGAGGCCCTCAGCATCTTCGGCGAGCGATACGTCAAACTGCGGGCGGAGGCCCCAGAGCGGTTCGACTGCTCCCACCGGGAGTACGTGGGAGGGGTTCTACTCCTGACAGGGTGTGGCAAGCGCGGCCGAACCCGGCGATGCAGCAGACAGCCGCCTCCTGAGTACGACGTTGTCCAGCGGGGTCGCCCCGGTTGATTTGCTTTGGTATCACCCGAGGGGAAATTGCCACAGGAGTTTTTTGCTGCGAGAGTTCTTTGGAGGCTAACCTCTCATGCCGTAGGCACACCGGTCGTCCCCATAGCGGTCCTACTGGGCTGCCCCGCATAAGAATGATGGGTTCATCCGACTATTTTTTGGGAGTGTCCCGTGACCAGAGTGGATTTTCTAAGGCATCTCTCCGATGTCCAATGGTTGCAAGGACATACTGCGATCTGCTGCAATACCCTGCCAGGAGTAGCGGAGGCCAGCTCTGCTGGGCCCTCCGGATTGAGCCGTTGAAACACCAGCATCCACAAGATGACACTCGTCGTGTACACCGCGTTGTCTCACGAGGGATGCCGCCGCTCCGCCTCGGCGAAGTCGACCAGCGTCCGTAAAAACGCGAACGCCTTGTCAAACTCCAGATCCCACTCCGGATCGACCGACACCGGCGTCCATGTTCTTTTCACCACGTTCCGCTGAGCATCCATGCCACAATGACTCCCGTTTGAGGACAGTATTGCCCGGGCGCAAATCTCGTGCCAAGTTTTCCAATGGCGGTACAGATTCTAAAGTAAGTGCTATTGGGCTCGCGCCGCCATGATCGATTGGACTTCCCTAGGCGATGGTGGTCCTGCGCTCAGAGCGGGTGGGACAAGCCTGTTTTGGTCGCAGGCCCACAATTCCGGGGACAACTCCGCATGTGTCCGAATCTTCCGGCGAAAAGGGAGGGTGATCGCCGGATTCCCCGCGAAATCGAAATCTCACTGAATAATTGACAGTCTTGATGACGAACAACAGACGATTCCGTGGAAAGTAGCACTTCGCCGACTTACCCACTGGGAATCACTTTCTCGGACGGTTATTTCTCACTCTGGAAATACTGATGCTGTCATCGACCGAAGAGTCTCAAGCGGAATTCTCCACGAGTCCTTCGCTTTCGAAGGTTTACAGCGGATCAACCAAGATCTTTAGTCTGATGCGTCAGGTGTATTGGGGCCCGGAGTTGTTGAATCTGGGATTATACCCCAGCCTTGGCGGGTTGGGATTTCTGATCAATGGATTGAGAACAATATCGACGGCCCAAAGGAGACTGGTCAATCATGCGATCGCATTGATCGGCGTGGAAGCCGGGGATCACGTGGTTGACATTGCCTGTGGTCGCGGCGGAAGCTCGTTCATGCTCCGGCATTCGACTCCGGCGGCATCGGTTCACGCCATCGATCTGTTGGCTGAAAATATTGAGATGGCCAAGTGTTTGTTTCCGGCTGATGATCGCTTGTTCTATACCCGGGCCGATGCGCAGTTCCTTCCATTTCCTGACGGCATGTTTCACAAGGCACTGTGCTGCGAAGCGGCCTTTCATTTTCCGGATCGAGGTCGTTTCCTCATGGAAACGCACCGCGTCCTTCAATCCCAAGGACGGCTTGTCGTCGTGGATTTCGTATGGAGAACCCCAGCCCACCGAGCCTGCCGGACTCAGTCGATGGGACAGATCGTCCGAAATATCTGGGGGTGGGACGACATGTCGTCGGAGTGCGAGTACAAGGCGATGGCGGAACAGGCGGGACTGCAGCTTGTCCGTTCGCTCGATTGGACCGCGACGGTCACCAGAGCGATCCAGCAGCGCTCGGAGTGCGCGGTCTGGCTGTCCAAACGGGCCTGGGGACGAGGGATTCTCAAACGGCTCTGTCCGATGTTGTCTAGCTTTACGGAGTCCGATTGGTCTCAGCTTGAAATCGAAGTCGCCGCTCATCGCTTCCTACACGACAATACGTACTACAAGGCCATGGTCTTTCAGAAGCCATAGCGTATCGATCGCAGCTTGAAGTTTGGCGGGTGGCCGGGTGGGGTCTCTGTGGACCCTACCGGAGTGACTTTGCCACAGGAGATTCTTGCTGCGAGACTGGCCTGTGTGATTACCTCCTGTGCCGCTGGCACACCGGAAGGACCGAAGCGGTCTAACCGCAGCTACCCCGCTCTTTTGCGGTAGCGGGCTGGGCCACTGTTACTTCAACAGCGTTTTACACCCCCAGCAACTGCGAATGGGTATGCCTCCAGTGCGACATCCGTGGTACAACCTCACCTACCATAAACCCGCTCCTGATCGTCGGACACATTCACCGACCAGGCAGCATGTCGAGAACCGCCCATGACCAGCGTCACCCTAGAAGAAGCTCAAGCCCGGCTGCCGCAGATCATTCAGAGTCTGCGACCGGGGGAGGAGTTGACGATTACCGATCACGGGACACCGCTGGCATGGGTCCCGAAAACTCAGGCAGCACTCGCCCTCTAGCTGCGTCCTGGACCGGGGCTGGGACGAGGCTTCATCACGGTGGTCTCGGATGACGACGAGCACTTGCAGGATTTTGCGGAGTACATGCCGTGAGGGTGTTGCTCGATACGCATGCCATGTTTTGGTACGTCGAAGGGGATGTCAAGCTCAGTGTGACTGCCCAGACTCTGATCCAGAACCTTTCGAATGAGAGCTCGTCAGTCCGGCCTCGTACTGGGAAATTGCGATCAAAGTGAGTCTGGGCAAGTGGACCCTGAACCGCCCCTACGAAGAGTTCATGGACTTGGTTCTGAATCAATACGGATTCCAGATTCTCCGATTGAGGCTTCCCACACTGCTCATTTGGCGGGGCTGGCATTCCCGTCCGACCACAAAGACCCCTTCGACCGCCTGATCGTGAGCCAGGCCATTGTGGAGGGCATTTCCGTCGTCAGTGCCGATGCGAAACTCGATGCGTATCCCGTCAACCGCCTGTGGTAGTCTCGCAGGGTGGCCCCCTTCCGCTTTACCCATCTTTACTGGCCCCCCAGATTGAGAGATTCCTCAAGAATCTGGGGCTACTCTCAATTGGCGAGAACGGCCAGAGATGCTCTATTGCCGGGGTACAGCTGGGCTCGGTCCGGGTGAGGGCGGGGCAGCTGCGCGAAATTGCCGTGCGGAAGCGGGAGGCTCAGGCCCAAACCGGGCGGAGGGGAGATGGCCCGATGGCCTCGATCAAGCTTGTTCTGGCATTCCACAACCACCAGCCGGTGGGGAACTTCGATGGCGTGATCGAGGCGGCGTATCAGGATGCGTACGCGCCGATCCTCGACCTCCTCGCGGAGTATCCCGAGGTCAAGGTCACGCTGCATTGCTCCGGCTCGCTGCTGGAGTGGATCGTCGACCACCGGCCCGAGTACATCGCCCGCGTCCGCGAGTTCGTCGAGCGCGGGCAGATCGAGCTGCTGGGCGGGCCGTTCTACGAGCCGATCTTGGCAGCGATTCCGCGTCGCGACCGGATCGGGCAGATCAAAGCCTACACCGAATACCTGCGACAGCTGTTCGGCGTGACGGTCCAGGGCATGTGGATTCCCGAGCGGGTCTGGGAACCGACCTTTGCGGGGGACATCACCGATGCCGGGATCGATTACACGCTGGTCGATGACTTCCACTTCCGGTCGGCGGGTCTGTCGGACGAGGAGTTGCAGGGGTACTACCTGACCGAGGACGAAGGTCGGTTATTAAAGATATTCCCCGACAGCGAGCGGCTGCGGTACACGATCCCGTATGCCGAGCCGGAGGAGACGATCGAGCACCTGCGTGAACTCGCCGCGAAGCACCCGAATGCGGTGGCGGTGTTCGGTGACGATGGCGAGAAGTTCGGCGTCTGGCCGGAGAGCAAGGCCCACTGCTACACAAACGGCTGGCTGCGGCGGTTCTTTGATGCGATTGTGGCGAATCGCGACTGGTTGCAGATCGTGACGCTCGGGGAAGCGGTGCAGTCTGTCTCGCCACTGGGCAAGATCTATCTGCCGGATGCCAGCTATCGCGAGATGACCGAGTGGGTGCTGCCCACGGAGCAACAGATCAAGTACCGCGAGATTATCCGTCGCAAAGAAAAAGAGTCCGACTGGGAAGAACTCAAGCCATTTGTGCGGGCCGGGTTCTGGCGGAATTTCCTCGTGAAGTACCCCGAGAGCGATGAGATGTACTGCCGCATGCGGGAGGTCAGTCACAAGCTGGAACTGGCGGAAGCCACGCTAGAAACAGATGACCAGCGTGCTCTGTTCGACCGGGCGCGGACCGAACTGTATCGCGGACAATGCAATTGCCCGTACTGGCACGGAGCGTTCGGCGGGCTGTACTTGCCGCACTTGCGGAACGGGATCTACAAGCACCTGATCCAGGCCGACACGCTGCTCGAACAGCTGGCAGGGCACCAGGGTCGGTGGGTGTCGATCAATGTGCAGGACTTCAATCTCGATGCGCGCAAAGAGGTCCAACTGGCGGGGGATCGTCTGGTGGCGTACATCGCTCCGGCGCGCGGCGGGCATATGTATGAACTGGATGTGCGGGCGACTCGCATCAATTTGCTCTCCACGCTCAACCGCCGACCCGAGCCATATCACGCGCGGGTGCTGGAAGCGGGGAAGCGGCAGGGCGACCTGGCGGGGGTCAGCGAACTCGACATCAACAACCTTGTGAAGTTCAAGCAGCCCGACCTCGATAAGAAGCTGCAGTACGACACCTACCCGCGCAAGAGTCTCGTGGACCACTTCCTGGCACCCGGCACGACACTCGAAGAGTTCCAGGCCGGGCAGGGCGAGATCGGCAACTTCGTCACCGGAGTGTACGATGCTCGCGTGCGTCGCTCCGATAGCCGGGTGGAAACCATCCTGACTCGGACGGGATTGGCTGGAGACTTAACCGTCAAGGTGACGAAGACGATCGCCCTCGACAGCGCTGCCTCGGGCGAACTCGACGTGCGTTATGAACTGGAGGGACTCACACCCGGCGAGCCAACGCACTTCGCCGTGGAGTGGAACTTCGCCGCGCTCGCCTCGGGGGCCGATGACCGGTACTTCTACGATGCGCAGGGACAACAGCGCGGCCGATTGGAATCGATCCTAGTGTTGGAGAACTGTGAACGAGTCGGACTCGTCGACGAGTGGCTCGGGGTCGATGTGGCGGTCGACTGCTCCCAGACCGGGGACATCTGGACCTTCCCGATCCAGACCGTCAGCCAGTCCGAAGGCGGCTTCGAACTGGTCCACCAAAGTGCCTGCGTCGTGCCGAACTGGCAGTTCACCGCTCCCGCCAATGGCCGCTGGAGCGTCCAGCTACGCATGAGCGTCGATACCTCTGTGGCCCACGCACGAATGCTGGCGGGGCAAGTGCGATAGTCCATATCCTGTCGCCTTTTTTTCCGAAAAAGGACGCTCGATTGCGGAGCAAAAGGCGACCAAGACGGTGTTCAGGTGGGAGTCCAACCTTTAGGCTGCTCTGAAGCAGGCTGAAGCCTGTGCTCCAACTCTGCAGAGAATCCGGGTGCTGACGCACACCGATTCGCCTCGCTGGCGGTGACCAGACATGCCCCACTTTAGTGAAGTTCTCAACCCGAGTCGCGAGATCCTCGCCGCGCGTGGCCCGAAGAACTCGGTCGACCCGTCGCGCCCGTACGCTTTTCTGGTGGAGGATGAGAGATCCGCAAGCGGCCGCATCGAGCCGGTGGCGACGCTGTTCTTGACGAACCGCGAGTGTCCGTTTCGCTGTCTGTACTGCGACCTGTGGAAGAACACGACGGACGACACGTTGGCTCCCGGGATGATTCCGGCGCAGATCGAATTCGCTCTGGCCCAGCTGCCGCCCGCGCCGCAGATCAAACTCTACAACAGTGGGAATTTCTTTGACGCGAGCGCGATCCCGGTCGAGGATCATCCACGCATCGCAGAACTGATTCAGGGGTTTCAAACGGTCATCGTCGAGAATCATCCGCGCATGACCGACTCGCGAG
>JAYSUV010000003.1:0-21674 GCA_043718945.1 Planctomycetota bacterium | reverse complement strand
TTCTGGTCGTGAGGCGAGGGCGAGGGACTCACAAAACGTCACTCATCCAGAGGCCCGAGACTGCCCAGGATTCGGTCGTTTCATCAGGCCAGGGCCGGCCCCGTCTTGAAGAACTTGGCCGACGTGACAGCGACCTCGGGAGAGGCGAGGACTTACAGTCGTTCTCTGGCTTCTTCTGCCGTCATATGAGGAGACCTCTGAACAGAGCATTGAACAAGAGGTACGGGGATGACCAAGTCTGGGCAGAACCCGAGCAAGACCACGAGTGATCTTCCGTTCGTGAACGATTGTTGGAATGTGTGTCGTCCATGACTCAAGCCCTATACAAGATCCGCCAGCGTTCGACTCCAACTCGAACAGGTTATCCGTCAAGTTCCTGCATCAATTCCGCCCGTCGCCGTTCAATGGCTTTCAAGCGAGTGGTGAGTGTCCTGGCTTCATTGTTGAGGTCGGCCAACTCCTTTTGGAGTTTCTTCTTGTGCAGGTGGTCCTGCCCGCTCCTGTCTCGGACGAGAGACTCGACTTCGTGCCGCAGCAGTCGAAACCAGGGATTGCCGTGCATGCTGCTTTCACGGTATTGCAGCTTGCCCGCTCGGATCGCTGCGATGATCTCCGGCTGTGTCAGACCGAACTCCTGCCGAGCGGACTTGTCGCTCAGCGTGGAACCTTTTCGTGACCACATCGAATTGCCATCGTCCATGTTTCACCCTCCTGACATCCGATCTGCCGGGACATACGGGATCAACCCTTTGTGGAAGGCCATCTCCTGGACTTCTCGGGGAGCATCTCGAACATCCATGATGAATCCGTTGACCTGCAGCATCCACACCATCGGGTTGTCATCGAGACGACTCGGCAAGCTCCAGTTCGGGTCAAGCTGGTGCATGTTGAACATCTTGCGGATGGCTGCCAGCTTCGCTGCCCCGCTGCTGGGGCTGGTCCCGAGATAGTGGTCGACATCCGTGGACCGCATGTAAGGCGTCTGGCTCTTATCATGCAGGAAGTTGACGCCGCCAATGGCTCGCACGATTCCGCTGGCCCAGGCATTCAGGCTGCCATAAAGAAGTGGCGATGGACGCTTGCGGCCTAGCTTCTCAGCCAGCTTGCGGCAGAGAACGGCGTACTCTTCGTTCAGGTGTTCCTGGCAAAACTGGTCGATCAATCCGATGACCATGACCAGTGACTCGTCTTTTTGCTCTTTCGACGGCGGCTTCGGGAGTGGCTTGGCCTTCGGCACTTTCGCAGGCAATGGCGTGGCCGACATCGGTAGTGAAGTGACGATCCCGTGCCGCTCCTTGGCTGCTTTGAAATCCTCGTTGAGATTTCGGCGGATGCCGGGACCGAACGAAATGTTGAAGCGGTTCATCAAGCCGTCGTAGACGATGGTGTTTTTGAACGGGAGCAGGACGGTCTGAACGAGGACCGGCAGGGTGGGGCCGGTCATGTCCTCGAATGGTTGAGACAATGCCCGAACGCCATAAGCAATGACTGGGGAGGTCGTCGAGAGGAACACCGTGTACTTGGTGAGTGAGCGGAAGATGTAGAACTTGCCCGTTACCAGATGCCGCCAGTCACCAACGATATCGAGTTCGTCTTTCGTCAAGTGGGCCGGGTTTTCAGTGACAAAGGACTCAATCAGATCGAGATTGGCATTCAATGCCTCATGGACGATGAATCGGTCTTTCGGCGACAGGGTGGTGTATTCCCCGGGTGTGTTGACGCGATCCGGAATGACCTGGAGTCGCTGATTCACGAAGAACATCAGCGTTCGATGCAACTGGAAGAATAGATCGAGTTCGTGTGGAGGGAGTAGCAATTGGAATCAACTCTTTGGGGACAGGTCTCGATCAAGTGTGTTGGTGTGCTTCTGCATTGCCTACTGCTCATCCAGATGGTTCTCGCAATAGATCAGGATCGCCTCAGCTTGTTGTTCGTTCAACAATCCGAGGGCCAGATGAGCGGCCACGTAACAGAGAGTGAAAGCCATCAGCGGTCTCTGCTCCAAGCCGTGGTCGTTCCCATTCGGGTCGGAGTTCACGATATAATTGGCCAGAGCCGTTTCCACGACTCGTTTGGCGACCTTGCCCGTGGGCTTCTGACCTCGAAACTTCAGGCACACATGCGGAGCCAAATGGAATAGGTTGGAATCCGTCAGGGGAGTGCCGATGGGCTTGGCTTCACTGGCGTCGGCGATCGCCAATTTGATTTCCTTGAGCCATGCAGCGGGTGTTGTGGGCAACGGGTATTTCATGGTCGTTCCTGCCTTTGTCCCTTTCGCAACCTTCATCGCAGCCGTCCGGATTTTCAATGCCGCTACCGCCGCTTGACGGTCTTGTTCATCGTTGGGATGACCCAGCGGAGCAGTCTGACCGACAGCCTTCTTTGTCGCTTTCGCCACCTTTGGAAATTTCCTCGAAGGGATCTTGGCAGTCTGGCTGGCAAGTTTTCGGGACGAGAGTTTCCGCATGGCTTTTGGAAACTTTGACGATGGGATCTTCTTCTTGGCTGTTGAGAACTTGCTGGATGCGATTTTTGCCATGCAGATATCCTTCTGATTTCAACTGATGGAGGATTGGCAGAACATCACGCCTCTGCACCATTCACCATCACCTGAAATGCCTCTCTCGGCGTACCGTACCTGTCTGACTTACATGTGGCAATCGCCGACAGCAGGAAGTTGTTGAGTTTGAATCCCACATCATGCGGGGCCAGCTCGTCCTCCATCAACAAACCTGTTGCAAAACGGACCAGCTCGTTCATTGTACTGGTGACGGTACGATTTAGGGCCTTCGCAAAATGAACTGCTCCACTGGCCGGGGCAATGCAGCGGTCGTAGATAGCAGCCTGCCCATCCAGTTCCATGAACTCACGAATTGAGTTGAGTGCCCGTTCGATGAAACGGTTGTCGTTCGAGATCCCCTGTCCGGTCATCACCGTGGAGTAGAGCGACTTCGTGTTGCTCAGCAGGATGTATTGCGTTCGACCCACAAGGAACAGGTGGGCTGACCAATCGGCAAAGGGATTCTCATCCAGCGGAATCGTCGGCGACGCACCCGCCTTGATCTTGTTGCAAAGCTTTTGAGAGAGACGAAGAATCAATGGGGACACTCGATTCGTAATCGGTTTCAGCGGATCGATCAGCGATCTTTTTGATGAACGAGACTGAGGTTTGCAGTCCAACCCTCCTCTGAGCAGAACTGTGGCTGGCCCCCGTTCAGATTCTGGAGGGACATCAAGGTGACAAAAAGTGAAAGGCTGTCTGATCGAGTGGCAGTCCTGACATCCAGCCACCTGGCGGATTGACACTGAACTTCTTGCCCCAAGATTACCCCAATGTTTTGCCCCATAGATTTACCCTAAAATCATAGCCGTAAGTCTTTCCTTCGTAAAAGGTTATGAGTGGAGGATACCGGACTTGAACCGGTGGCCTCTTGCATGCCATGCAAGCGCTCTACCAACTGAGCTAATCCCCCGTGGCGATCTGCAAACCGCTTGGTGTGGTTTGCACCGAATTGATCGGTTGTTCGGATATCGACGATGAGTGAATCTTCGACGAATCCCCGACGAACTCAAACGATATCGGGCAGGGTGGGGGCCGTCAAGCAAACGTGAGACACAGATGTTAGCGTGTTGGTGATCAACCGACTCGCTTTGGCTAGGGAGAGAATCACGAGCCTCGGGAGATTGAGCGTTCAGGAAGGTATTCGCACATCCTCTGGAGATGATCGCGTTGCTGGTCGTTGAGGTTCTCATCCGTGGTTATAATCAGGTGTCAGTGATTGAATACGAAGTTCGACTTCTCTTTACGCATGAGTGCCTGGCGTTTGTATACCGCCCTCCACGGGCGACCATGGCCTCGCTGGCGACCGAGTTGACGACACCGTTTCATCGCCGGGCACAGGCGATTGACGAGAAAGTGGTTTGCCCGTTCGGCCCAAGTCGTCGCAGCCGGAGTCATTCGACACGTCCTTCCCATTCAATCAGATGACCAACTCAACGTCCGAGTGGTCGACCGATCTCCACTTGCAAGGTTGACGAGGTCGGGAAACCGCAGGACGGCAGAGTTCTTGTGAATTCTGCGACCACACAAGTCCCACTTGGTAGACGACTCGTCGATATCTCCATTCGTTCTTCACCGACCGTACAAAATGTCATGCTGGCAATGCATTTGACAGGCAACGAAAACTCTCGCCAAACGATGATCGGGTTGATACGATTGAGATCAACGTACGCTGATCCTTCCCGCTGACAGTCGAGAACACAGTGAGCTCAACGATGCTATATCGTCGCGACGCACTTTTACGGCTGGGGCAGGTCGGGCTGGGGACGGTGACGCTCCCGGGGTTGCTTCAAGCCGACACGATACGCCCCTCGCAGCCGTTGGTGGGGCAGGGCACTGCCAAGTCGTGCATCCTGATCTACCTGTGGGGTGGTCCGCCGCAGATGGATATGTGGGACCCCAAACCGAACGCTCCGGACGGGATTCGCAGCCCCTTTGCCCCGATCTCAACGAACGTCCCGGGGATTCAGTTCACCGATCATCTGCCGCTGATGTCGAAACATGCGGACAAGATGTGTGTCGTGCGGTCCTTCACCCATGAAAGCAACACGCATGAAGTCGGTGTCTATCACACCTTGACTGGCAAGGTGAACAACACGCTGGCCGTCCCACGAAACGCCCGCAACCGCCGCGACTTCCCGAACATGGGCGGGATCGTGTCCAAGTTCAGCCCGCCCAGTGCCTTGCCCGCCAGCGTCACTGTCCCGCGCCCGATCGGGCATGACGGCGTCGTCTATACGGGGACCCATGCCGGATTTCTGGGGCCGAGGTTTGATCCGCTGGAGCTGCAAGCCCCCGCCGAAGTGAGTGCCCCCCCGCCGCACAGTATGGAGCTACCCACAGACCTCAACGCCGCGAGGTTGCAGGCTCGACACGGGATTCTCTCGCTCCTGGAGGCTGAAGATCGAAATGCCCAGCTGCCCGACCTGCAGCACTTCGCCAGTCGGAGTGGCATGGACCGGTTCCGGGAGCAGGCGTTCAGCTTGTTGACCTCGCCAGATGCCAAAGGGGCGTTCGATCTGACCAAAGAGCCCGACTCCATGCGGGACCAATACGGCCGCAATGAGTACGGAGAGTCGATTCTGCTGGCGCGTCGGCTGATTGAAGCGGGCGTGCGGCTGGTCACAATGACCTGGTATTTCGTGGCGAAGGACGGAAACGTTCTCAATGTCTGGGACAACCACGGAGGGACCGGATCGCTCGGTGGGATCAGCGGGTACGAAATGCTGAAGGCTCCGTACTGTTTGCCATCACTGGATCAGGCATACGCAGCGCTGCTGGAGGATCTGACACAGCGGGGGCTGCTTGACGAGACGCTGGTGCTGATGCTGGGAGAGTTCGGTCGTACCCCCAAGATCAACAAGGACGCAGGCCGTGATCACTGGGGCGCTTGCCAATCGGTCGTCCTGGCGGGTGGGGGAGTCAAGGGCGGGATGGTGTATGGGGAGAGTGACTCGCAAGCGGCCTACCCCACGAAAGACCCGGTGAAGCCCGAAGACCTGATCGCCACCGGGTATCACTGCCTGGGTCTGCCGCCGGAGACGCTGATCACCGATTCGGAGAACCGGCCCCATCGGTTGAGCGAGGGGCAGGTCATCTCGGGAGTGCTATCGTAGGATTCTCGAAAGTTCAGGATGCCTTTTCCTGAACAGGAGTTACGCTCGCTTGACCCCTCGGATTCCTGCCCGTACCATACTCCGTCCTTGACCCGAGTCATTCCGGGCGAGGAGCGATCGCAACGGCATTCGTTCGCGGAAAGTCACACAGACACAAAGAGTTAGGCTGGCGTCATGGCCGTTCCGAAGAAGCGCACTTCCAAGTCTCGACGTAACATGCGGCGGTCGCACGATGCGGTACAACCGCTGAAGTTGCAATTCTGCTCCCAGTGCGGCACTGCGGTACCGTCGCACGTCATCTGCCCGAACTGTGGGTATTACCACGGTCGGCTGATGATTCCGCAGCAGGGTGAGTAGTCTCGCCGGTTCCAGTTCCTTCTCCCCTCTGGACGGACACTGCACATGCGGATCGCGTTAGACGCGATGGGCGGGGACTTTGCGCCCGGCATTAACATCGCGGGTGCCATTGAGGCCCTGCAACAAGACCCCCAGCTGGAAATCCAGCTGGTCGGTCAGCGCGAACTGCTGGACAAACAGCTGACTGACTCCGGGTATTCCGGGGAGCGATTGACGGTTGTGCATGCAGCTGACTTCATCGGCATGGAAGAAAAGCCGATGGAGGCCCTCCGGAAAAAACCGGATTGCTCGATCGTCACCTGCTGGAAGTTGATGGCCGCCAAGGAAGTCGACGCTGTCGTGAGCGCTGGCCATACGGGCGGTGTCGTGGCCTCGGGGCTGCGTACGCGGCTCTTTTTGAAGGGGATTAAACGGCCCGGAATCGCGGTCGTCTTGCCGACCATTCACGGCCAAGCGGTCTTGATGGATGTCGGGGCAAACCCCGGAGCGAAGCCCGAGCATCTTCACCAGTACGCGGCCATGGGGGCCATCTATGCCCAGGCCATCCTCGACATTAATGATCCGCGCGTCGGTTTGATCAATATCGGCAGCGAAGAGGGCAAGGGGATCGAGCTGGTTCTCGAAACCCACGCACTCCTCGCCAAGCAGCCGTGCCCCGGCCAATACATCGGCAACGTCGAAGGCCGGGGTCTCTACCTCGGGGAAGCGGATGTCATCATCTGTGAAGGGTTCGTCGGCAATGTCGTATTGAAGGTCAGCGAGGGCATGGCCAGCATGATGATGAAGGTCACTGCGGGTGAGGTTCTCAAGGCTCTCGATACCGAACGTCACCACGGGGCCAAGGCGTTTAAGACCCTCCAGTCTCGCTTCGAGTACAACGAAACTGGCGGGGCTCCCCTATTGGGCGTCGACGGCATCTGCATGATCTGCCACGGCTCCAGTGACTCGCGCGCCATCCGCAACGCCCTCAAGACCACTCGCGTGATCCATGACCGTAAAGTCAATGAGAAGATCACCGAGATCGTCGGCAACTGGGGCTAGCACACGGCGAGCCCCCGGCGTGAGCCGGGGTGTTCAGTCGCGGGAGCGTTCGCCCCCTCTGATCAATCCGCCTCGCGTTTGCTTCCTCTCGCATTCGCAGTCCCACATGATAACACCCCGGCTCACGCCGGGGGCTCGCCATACCCTCCACGATTCTCCCCCATGGCACGCATCGCTTTTCTTTTTCCCGGTCAGGGCGCCCAGCACATCGGCATGGGCCAGCAGGTCTCACGGCAGTACCCCGCAGCTGCGGCTCTGTTCGCCCAAGCCAGTGAGATCCTCGGGTACGACCTCGCTGAGGTGTGTGCGAATGGGCCTGCCGCGAAGCTCGACCTGACCGCGATCAGCCAACCCGCAATCTTTGTGACGAGCCTGGCCTGCCTCGAAAAGGTGAAGGCTGAAATGCCCGACCTGCCGGGACGATGCGAAATGACAGCTGGGCTGAGCCTCGGCGAGTACACCGCACTGGTTTTTGCGGGGGCCATGTCCTTTGAGGACGGACTGCGAGTCGTCCAGCAGCGGGGCGAGGCGATGCAGGCCGCAGCCGATGCCACGCCGTCCGGGATGGCCAGCATCCTGATGATCCCGCCCGAGCAGGTCCAGCAGATTTGCGAGCAGGCCGACGCCGAAGCGGGCCAGGTGCAGATCGCCAACTACCTGTGCCCCGGGAACCTCGTCGTGTCCGGGACCAAAGCCGGGGTCAACCGAGCCGTCGAGCTGGCTGAAGCGGCAAATGCCAAGGTGGTCCGTCTCTCCGTCGCCGGGGCGTTCCACACGTCGATTATGCAGCCTGCCGACCAGAAGCTGGCCGCAGCGCTGGCCGGTGTACCGATTCAAACGCCGCGAATTCCGGTCATCTCGAACGTCGATGTCGCCAGCCATGCGGACCCCGCCGAGATCCGCGATATCCTGGTACGGCAGGTCTTGAATCCCGTTCGCTGGGAAGACGGCGTCAAGGCGATGCTCGCTGCCGGAATCGACGAGTTCTACGAGATCGGCCCCGGCCGCGTGTTGACCTCGCTGATGAAGCGGATCAGCCGCAAGATTCCCTGTACAGTGATTAACGATACACCGACGGCGTAAAACGGAATTCATTCCGTTTCCTGCGGGCGACCGAGAACGGAATGAATTCCGTTCTACAAACAACAAACCCTCGTCGCAGGCGACGAGGGTTTGTGCATTACTGATTGTGGACCAGCGATCGGACTTCGCCCGATCAATTCCACTTAGAACTCGCCGACCACGTTGCCGTCTGCTCGGGCACACAGGCGAACAATCGTCTGGGTATCGAGGTTTTCGGACAGGAAGCGAACGCTGCCGTCACCGAGGAGTGCGTGGCAACCCCCGACGTGGAAGCTGAACGGCTCATCGTTCGAACCGCAGTTGTTGGTCGTCCACAGGCAAGTCGCCGGGCCACCGGCTGGCGTCTTGTTCTGGTTGATGATGCCACCACGGTTCGCGGGGGGGCCGGACACACCCGAGCCACTGTCAGGATCGGCCCAACGGTTCGGAGCACACGCGGGAGCACCCGCTGGAATTGGACCGTTGGCGGCATTCGTCACCCCGTGCAGGGCACCCGCCACTACACCAGATTGCAGTCCACCAGTCACGTTACCGGCAGCGTACTTCACACCCACAATGTCAGCGGGCTTGCCGGAGTCTTCGATAATCATGATCGTGTTCGACAGACCATCCGTCGTCGCCGCGATCTTGTTGTAGTTCCCCAGGCAGCTGTCGATGTCCACGCCCACACCCAGACTGACACGAGCTCCCGTCGAGTCAATATCGGTGTACGCGACTGGCATGTAGTCGGTCTGGCCGAAGGCCTTCGAATCGGGCGTCGTGTACCCGTTCGAGGGGCACAGGAAGCTGGCGATGATCGTCGATGCCGCCTGAGCGTTGCTCGTCTTGGAGGTCGGCGAGGTGTAGCCAAACGTGTAGTGCTGTGTGAAGTTCATCTGGTTGTACACAACAGCCTGGTCAGCGAACGGCAGCAGCTGTGTGAACGTCGCGGTCGGGGTGAACGACCGGTAGTAAGGCGAAACGCTGCGATCGGTGAACTCTCCGGACGACGGGAGCTTCCGATAGGTCTCTTCATAGTTGTGAATCGCGAGGCCCATCTGCTTCAAGCTGTTCTTGCAGGTGCTGCGGCGGGCCGCTTCACGAGCTTGCTGCACAGCGGGCAGCAACAGGGCGATCAGGACCGCGATGATCGCGATCACGACCAGCAGTTCAATCAGCGTAAATCCACGTCGACGAGCAGTGATCAACATTAGTCTTCCATCCCAATCTGGGGAAACACAAGCGTCTCTCACCCCCTGCGAGAGATCACTCTTCTGCGAGTATTGTTGATTTTGAATGCGAAGGAATTATGAAGAGGTCGGGAATAGCGGGTGAATGCGAGGAACGATTTCGACACTCCGCGCCGATCCGGACAGGGACTCCCTTGAGTTCACTCTCCCCTCCCGCCAAGTCCCATCCGCACTGCTCACGCCAGTTGGAGAACACAGATTTCGCAGATCACCCCAGCGCGGCAGTGCCGCAACCGAAGGGGAAGCAGTCAGCCATTAGTAGTCAGCCATCCCGGAGGGATGTCAGCCATTAGCCGGTGGTTGAGCGCAGCGACACCACCGGACGCCAATCACCTTTCGGTCCTCTATCCCGGAGGGATGGCAGAACCCCCGGCCCGTGAGGCGAATTTCACCGACGCAACGCCTTCTGGCATCCCTCCGGGATGCGGGACCGGGTGGGGACCGGACCGTGTTCCGGTGGTGTCGCTGCGCTCAGCCACCGGCTAATGGCTGTGACCCCTGCCGGGGTCGATTGGTGTTCGAGGACTCATCATGCTCGCCAGAAATTTGCGCTGCGATCGAACATTGAGAGGTGAGTCGTACAGATTCAGACAGAGAACTGGCTGCCGACTGCCGACTCTAAAATCTGTGCGAATCTGTGCGATCTGTGTACGAGAATCCTCCCGTTTGGCGAGCAGAAAAAGGAATGTCTCGTCGTTTCACATTCCATGTGCAGCTGTCGGCTTCCGCGCGGAGTGACGCGATTTCTGAAGTGCGGCGAGGCACCTCTCGCTGGTCAAGTGTTACGATTCCAATGATCGCAGCGGTTGCCGTGACTCCAACGACCATGCCGACATCAGCCGGACAGTGTGTGTCGAACTCAGGTGAAACCAGTCAGGGGCCATGATCGTCCATCGCCCGGTGGGATGAGCGTGCCACACTTCCACGGGATCTCTTCCCGATTGCCGTTCTTCTCCAGCAGCTGCCCGCATGATTCACGTCGAGAACCTGTCGAAATCGTTCTTCGACCTGCGGCGCGGGGACGTGCTGGCGCTGGACAACGTTTCCTTTGATGTCCAGCCGGGCGAGATCTTCGGCCTGCTCGGACCGAACGGGGCGGGGAAGACGACCTGCCTGCGCATGCTCAGTACGGTCTTAAAACCCACTGGCGGACGAGCCTCCATCGCGGGCTTCGATGTCGCCACCCAGCCCGAACGCGTCCGCTCGCATATCGGGTTTATGTCAAACAACACCGGCATCTACGACCGCATGACCGCCTGGGAAATGGTGGAATACTACGGTCGGCTCTACGGCATGCCGGAGGATGTGCTGAAGCTGCGGCTGGAGCAGATCTTTCACAAGTTGCAGATGAATGACTTTCGCGAGATGCTGGGGTCGAAGATGTCGACCGGGATGAAGCAGAAGGTCTCCATCGCCCGCACCATCGTCCACGATCCACCCGTAATGATCTTCGACGAGCCGACCTCCGGGCTGGATGTACTGGTCGCCCGGGCGGTGATCCAGACGGTCGATTCGCTGCGATCGCAGGGGAAGTGCATCATCTTCTCGACCCACATCATGCGCGAGGTCGAGAAGCTGTGCGACCGCGTGGCAATCATTCATCGCGGCAAAATTCTGGCGATGGGGACGTTGCCCGAACTGGCCGAGACGTACAAACAAACGGATGTCGAGGAGTTGTTCTTCGAGTTGATCCAGGCTCACGACGAAGCCTACCGGGATGCCGGATAGCATCTCCTGAATTGTCGTCTTTCGCTTCGCGAAAGAACGTTCTTTCGCGGAGCGAAAGACGACACTCCGCCCCCTCCTCACACATACAAAGCCACTCGCCCATGAACTGGAAGAACGTCAAGCTGATCTTCCTCCGCGAGGTCCGCGACCAACTGCGCGACCGCCGGACGCTGTTCATGGTCGCGGTGCTGCCACTATTGCTCTATCCGGGGCTGGGGTACGGTACAACCGCACTGATGATGAACTTCAACAAGGAGGAACGGACAGTTCTCATCCTGGGAGCTCAGGATCTTCCGCCGCCCGCTTTACTCGACGCTCACAATCTGGATCGGCTCCTCCCGGAGTATTTCGCAAATGGAGCAGACGCCAACAAGCTGCGTGTGATTACCGAGAGCGAACTGGGCCGGCCAGCCGCAAAAGGACGGTCAGCTGAGGAATACGCCAAAGAGCAGGAGTTTCTCCAGCAGGCAGTGGAGTACCGCGGCACACTCGAACAATTGGGCGTCTTGTCTCGTGCTCGGGTCGCTGCGGAAGAAAAGTCCGTACGACTTTCCTACGCGGGCGAAGATAAAAAAGGAGAACTCGCAGCCAGTGTCGCACTGGCGACGGATCTGGAGAACCAAGAAAAGTCACTGAAGGCCAAGGTCGACCAGTGGTTCAGTGCGGTCCCTGTCCAAGTCATGATCGTCGTGCCCACGGGGTTTGCCACCACGCTTGAAGCGGCAAATCGTCAGCTTGCCACACGCACAGCCCACGACACGCGAATCGACGAGATGCCGCGACCGCTGATCCTCCAGAATAGCGCCAATGACAAAACCCAGATCGCCTCAGGTCTGATTCGCGAAGCATTCAATCGGTGGGAGGATCGTTTACGCGATGCTCGCCTGAAAATCGCCGGTCTGCCGCGATCTGTCTCATCTCCGGTGGATCTAACTAGCATCGACGTAGCCGCCAAGAGCGACCTTTCGGCGAATATGTGGAGCAAGTTGTTCCCGGCTTTGCTCGTCATGTTTGGAGTCACCGGAGCGTTCTATCCGGCGATTGATCTCGGAGCGGGAGAAAAGGAACGCGGCACCATGGAGACACTGCTCATCTCCCCCGCGCGACGTTCCGAAATCATGATGGGCAAGTTTCTGACCGTCATGTTGTTCAGCTTGTCCACGGCGTTTCTCAATATTATTGGAATCGGAATCACCGGGAAGCATATTCTGAAGACGCTGGGCGGCGGAGCGGGGGTCGTCGGCGTGACCCTCCCTTCAGCTGGCTCACTGATATGGGTCTTCGTCCTGGCCATTCCACTGTGTGCTTTGTTCAGTGCGATGAGTCTGGCACTGGCCATGTTTGCCAGCAGTAGTAAGGAGGGGCAGTATTACCTGACGCCACTCCTCATGGCGACAATGGGGCTGACGGTGTTGTGCATCAGTCCGGCATACGAGATCACTCCCTCACTGAGCATTTTACCGGTCGCTGGACCGGCCCTGCTGCTCAAGGCGCTTCTGGGCGGGGGAGCACCGATCGGTAAGCTCAGCGTCTACTTCCTGCCGGTCATCTGCTCCAGCATCTTCTACAGCGTCGTCGCCTTGAGTTGGGCAATCTCACTGTTCGACCGGGAAGAAGTCCTCTTCCGGCAGGCCGAGCGTTTCGACCTTGGTCTTTGGATCAAGCACATTCTTCGTGACAAGGATCCGATCCCGAGCAAGAGCGAAGCAGCGATCTGTTTTGCGATCATGCTGCTCGCTCAATTCGCCTCATTACAGTACATGGCCTCCGCCGTTTCGCACTTGGACACTTCCGGAGCGTCCAAGCACCTCTCCTTACTTCAGCTGCAAACGATCTACTTGATCGCGACAGTCGGCGCTCCCCCGCTATTGATGGCCATCCTGCTGACCAGCAGTGTCCGGCGGACGCTGAAACTCTACTGGCCGAAGTGGCAATATCTGGCACTCGGCTTCGTGTTGCCGGTCGTGCTGCAGCCGGTGGCCTTCGAGTTGATTCAGCAGTTGGAGTGGTTCTTCCCGAAGCCGCCCGCCGCAATGGCGGAGATGATGAAGTCCTTGTCAGACCCGAAGGTGGATTGGTGGTGGCCGCTGCTGGCGATCGCGGTGACACCGGCCATTTGCGAGGAACTCGCGTTTCGCGGGTTCATGCTCTCCGGCTTGCAGTCGGGGCGGCAGCGGAACTTCTGGACGCCGATTCTGATCTCCGCCGTCTGTTTCGGCGTCATCCACATGATCGCACACCAGGTGTTCAATGCGATGTTGCTGGGCATTGTGCTGGGACTCCTGGCCGTTCGCAGTCGCAGCCTTCTGCCCGGCGTGATCTTCCACTTCCTCTTCAATGGGATGCAGGTGGCTCAGTCCCGTCTCCCGGCCCGGCACTTCGAGTCCCCCCTCATGCAGTGGCTCTTCACCGTCGAGAGCGAGGGGGAGCTGACCGCCATCCGTTTCGATGCCCCGCTACTGGCGATCTCCGGGGTGCTGTCGGTCGTCTTGGTCACATGGCTCATCCGGACGCCGATGGATGGAGAGACCGACGGCCCGCAGCGAAGGTTCTCCGACCTCCCCGCTGGAGAGAGCGAGGCCCAACAACTCGTCGAAGACCAAGCCCGCTGGGAACAGATGCGATCCAGCGCCCGTGACATTTAGTGGCGCACGGCGAGCGTCCAGCGTGAGCCGCATGGTGGAGGGGATCGCCCTCAAGGTCAGCAGAGATTCACCACAGAGGCACAGAGTAGAGTGGGAGAGGAATCGGCAGTTCGCCCGATTCAAAGTCACACACCTACCCCCAGTGATCGAACCAGGAAATAGCCACAGATGAACACGGATGAACACAGATAAGAACAAGGGCGGATTGTTCCTCTTCAAATCCGTGTTCATCCGTGTTCATCTGCGGCCAATCCCTCTATATTCTTGTCACAATGTCACCGTGCTTCCGTGGTGATTCTCATGCGACTGACTACTTTTTGAGGCACACTCGTTAGTGACCGTGGGTCCGTTCCTCATCCGCCGGTGCAATCGGAACAACCGCTACTGTTTTCCACACTCAGGTATTCGTCCCCGGGATCGGGCGAATCGGTATTCCCGGACGAGCGAGTGCAATCCATAAAGGATGGCGAGGTGAAGCGGCAATCGGCAGAGACTGCCGATCTAGAGGCAAGACGACCCTGATGAATGGTCGATCTGACGGAGCAATCCCTTCTCTCGGTGTGCGAAATTGAGTCCGCACATCACTGGCACATGGATCGTGTTCCGTTCTCGCAGATGACGACGGCGAATCATGGTTCGGAGCCTTCCTCGATCTTTCTATTGGGCCACTTTCGCACTCGCGGTGCTGTGGCTGTCGATGATCGCGGCACCGCGCCGCGTCTCGGGGCAGGACGCCCCCCCCTCCTCGCGAGCATACTTCGCTCCGAGTATCGCCGCGGTCGAGTTCGCCTACGAAGAGCCCGCGCCTCCCGCCTTCTCCCAGCCGCCCGCCCCCTTGATGCAGGCGGCCCCCACGGCGGTTCTGGGCACAGCCACCTCGCCGAATTACTGGATCGTCAGCTCGCGCTGCGATGTCCAACATCGTCGTCACATCCACCTCGACGACGGCGAACTGGATGTCTACCAGCGTACGCCGGACGGCCAGTTGTTCCAGACCAACGTCGCCACACTCCAATCACAAATCGTTCCCGGCGTCCCCGTTCTGATGTGCATTCACGGGACGTTTGTGACCTGGCAGGATGAGTGCCTCGAATCGCACCAAGCCTACCAGTGGATTCGGAATGCCTGTCCTCAACTCCCGCTCCAGGTGATCTTCTTTACCTGGCCCAGTGATGGTCTGGTGACTGGAATCTTGCCAGCTGATGTGGCGATCCGCTCCAAGCAATCCGAGTTCAATGGATTCCACGTCGCCCGCTTGATGAACTGCATCCCGGAGAGCTGCCCCGTGTCGTTCCTCGGGCATAGCCTCGGCTGCCGCACAATTCTGTCAACACTGCACTTGGCCGGTGGCGGCGAGGTTCAGGGCATGACCTACCCCGGCAGGATCACCAACCATCGCTACCGCGCCGTCTTTGCCGCCGCAGCTGTGGATCACAACTGGCTGAATCCCCGCGACCGCTATGGGTGTGCGCTGCCTCGGACGGAGTGCATTGTGAACCTGCGAAACCGCAAGGATCTACCGCTGGCGTTTTACCCGCTGCACCGTCTGTTCGCGGGTCGTGCCCTCGCCCGGTCGGGACTGACCCGTCGCGACACGCGCAAGCTTGGCCCGTCAAGCGAGAAGATCATCAACATCGATGTCACCGAGACGCAAGGCCGCAACCACCTCTGGCCCGGCTACTTCCAAGTCCCGGAAATCGCAGCTGCCATCGCCCCGGTGATCTACTATCCGGGAGTCGCTCAACTCTCCGACAGTCCGGTGTACGAGCAGCCCTCGGCCCCGCCCGTGCAACAGTTTGAGCAGCGACTGGCCCCCGAGCCGACTCCGCTCAAGCCGACTCAGTTCGTCCCCGAAGACACTGACGCCCCGCTCTACAACCCGCCCGCCGACGACTTCCGCCGCAGCCCCCCACTGCGGACCGACGATGACGCCGTCCCCGCACCGCCGCGATTGGTGCCGGAAGTGTCGTAATGTGAATGAACAGACTCGTCGGCACTGTGGTGACCGCATCCACCGGTCATCATGATCGAGTCACGAGAGTCCACATGAATCCAGCTGGAGCATATTCCCGAACCAGTGTACGTCAAAGAACCAGGCAGAACTGGAACACGCTGACCCGGAATCTCCATTCACTCAAGCATCGGGCATGACTTCCACAAGTGGCGAAGAAGTTTTGACAGGATGAACGGGATCGACAGGATGTTTTCAGAGTCCCGCATCGCATTTGGGAATCCTGTCAATCCTGTTCATCCTGTCAAAACTTCCAATCTGCGTAGACTCTGACCGACTCTCAACAGTCCGGCACACTTCGCGACCATGTAACATACCCGCTCGCTGATTCCATTTCTCGTGAGGCACGCACTTCGCCTGACCATTCTCGCGATTATGATTTCCAATTTGCAGTTCTGACCCGAAAAGTACACTACAATGAGGACTCTTCTGGCCTCAGGATGACATTGATGCCCACTTCTCAGAATGTGTTCCACAGGCCTTGGGTCGCCGTTTCGTTGGTATGCGTCATTCTACTCTCAATCGCAGGCGTCGTGTTTCTCTTGAATCGTCAGAAGGACGTGGAGGCAAATCTGAGTGTCACACCCGCTCCGCCCCAGCCATTGGGTGTCGGGGCCTTGGGAATACTCGAACCGGGTTGGAAGATCTTGCGACTCGCTCCCTCTTCCACTGCGGAGGGGGGAGGCCAAGTAGAAACGCTCGCCGTTGAAGAGGGCGACGAAGTCCATCAGGGCGATGTCATCGCCGTCCTCGATAGCAACCGCCGAAAAGCCGCCGCACTCAGCGAGGCCCGCGCTCAGGCGCAGGTCGCCACGGCGAAACTGGCCCAGGTCAAAGCTGGTCCCAAGTCGGATGATGTCGCTGCACTGACGGCCGCTGTCGAGCAGCAGGTGGATGCCGTCGCGAACGCCGAGTCCGAGTACCAACGGGCTCTCCGGCTCAGTGCATCGAAGGCCACAACGGATGAGGAGGTTGATCGGCGCAAGTCCCTATTCAACCGCGCTCAACACCTCCTCGAACAGACCCGGTCGCAACTGGCCGCACTGACCACCATCCGCCCGGAAGAGGTGCAGGTGGCAGCTGCCGAACTGGCAAAGGCCGAAGCGGGTGTCAGTCGAGCGGAGGCCGAATGGGAGGACGCACACGTCCGGTCGCCAATCGATGGCCGGATCCTCAAGATCTTCGCTCGACCGGGGGAGCGTATCGGCACGGACGGACTCGCCGAGATCGGTGATACCGCGAATATGCAGGCCGTCGCCGAGGTCCACGAGCGCGACGCCCCACTGATGAAGATCGGCCAGCCCGCGGTCGTCAAGGTCCAGAGCCTCGCCGGGGAAATCACAGGAGAAGTCGTTCACGTCGGCTGGAAGGTCGGTCGCCGCGTGGTCCTCGACAACGATCCCGTGAAGGATACCGATGCCCGCGTGGTCGAGGTCCGCATCAAGCTGGACTCGGCGGCCAACCAGCGCGTGGCGGGTCTCTCGTATGCGCGCGTCGAAGTGCGGATCGACATACGAGAGGGACAGTGACATGTCCCAAAACATCTCACTGGCGTTTCGACAGCTGGCCCATGACCGCATGAAATTCGCCACCGCGATTTCGGGGGTGATGGTCGCGGTGATGTTGATGTGGATCCAGCTGGGAATCCTGGCGGCGGTCTACGAAAGCACGACGGTCATTCATCGTCACATCACTGCGGATCTGGTGGTCTTTCATCCACTCTCCGAGAATATGAACGGGCTGAAACCGTTCTCGGCCCGCACCCTGTATCGCGTTCGGGGTTACCCGGATGTCACGGATGTCGGAGAACTGATGATCGGGGTGGTCGAATGGCGAAGGCCCGACAACGGGACGATCTGGAAGATGCAGATTTACGGGATCGAGGTCGAGGAAGGCTGGGTCGATCTCCCGGGACTGATGACCGATGGGCAGTCTCTGGTGGAAGCCGACACGTTCTTGTTTGATCGCAACTCCCGTGCGGTTTTTGGTCCGGTGGTAGAGACTTTTCTGGGGGGGAAGCCGTTCGAAGTCGAACTCAACCGTCGCCGCGCGCGAGTCGTCGGACTGACCTCCATGGCAGCGTCCTTCGGTCAGCAAGGCAACATCGTCACCAGCCGGGCGAACTATCTCCGGCTACTGAAGCAGTTCTCTCCGGATGAGGTCCACTTGGGCTTTGTGCGTCTCCGCCCGGGAGCTGATATCTCCAAAGCCAAAGCGTACCTGCGGCAAGTCCTCGCTCCGGAAGCAGTGGTGATGACGCCGCAGGAGTTCACCGACTTTGAACTCCTCTACCTGAAACAGAATGCCCCCGTCGGCTTTGTCTTTACGATGGGGGCGGTTGCGGGGTTCTTCATTGGGTTCATTGTGGTCTACCAGATTCTCTATACCGATGTGACGAACAACCTGCCGAACTTTGCCACGATGAAGGCCATTGGATTCACTGACGGGGCACTGTTTCGGATTGTCATTCGGCAGGGAGTCATTCTCTCAGTGCTGGGTTACATTCCCGGCTCGCTCCTGGCGATCGGCTTCTACCAGATCATTCAGGCCGGAACATCGATCCCCGTCAGGCCGACCTGGGACCGGGCGTGGCTGCTGCTCGGCCTGACCTGTTTGATGTGCTTGCTGTCCGGGGCCATGGCCACACGCAAGTTGCGAGCTGCCGACCCCGCCGACGTGTTTTAGTGCCCGCCGACTTGACCCTCCTGCTGAGACCACACGATGCCCGAATCGAATCAGGACGTTGATCGCCGGGCCGTGGTGCAGGCACGCGGCGTCAACTTCTGGTTCGGCGACGGAGAGTTGCGACGGCAAATACTGTTCGATGTCGAGTTTGCGATTCAGCCGGGTGAAGTTGTCCTGCTGACGGGAGAATCCGGGTCGGGGAAGACGACACTCCTCACCCTGATCGGGGCGCTTCGGACCCTCACCGACGGCAGCTTGACGGTCCTGGGGCAAGAGCTGCTGCATGCCGACGCGCCGACTCAAGTGACCATCCGCAGGCGGATTGGATTCATCTTCCAGGCCCACAATCTTCTGCCGCATCTGTCCGCCCTCGACAACGCCCGCCTGCCATTAGAGCTGTCGCCGGAGATCAGTCGTGAGGAGGGGATGGAGCGCGCGTCGGCTCTACTGACCAGTGTGGGCGTCGGGCACCGCATGCACGCCTTTCCCTCGCGACTGTCGGGCGGCGAGAAGCAGCGAGTGGCAGTCGCGCGGGCCCTGATCGGACATCCCGACTTGATCCTCGCGGACGAGCCGACGAGTGCTCTCGATAGCCGCACGGGGCGCGAGGTCATCGAACTGCTGATCAATCTCTCACGCGGTCGAGGCGTTCCGATCCTGATCGTCAGTCACGATGCCCGCATCTTCGATCTGACCGACCGAGCGATCCACATGGAGGATGGACGGATTCAGTCGGCAGCGAATTCTAGCAGAAAATGACCGCGTCTCTCGCGATCAAGCCCACGACCGCGACGCCCCTTCATCCCCAGTTGCGACTGACCACTGCCAACCCTCTGTAATCTGCGATAATCTGCGCAATCTGTGGACATACTCCCCGCTCTGAAGAGGTAGGACCGATGGGGAGTGGGTCCACAGATGTCGCAGATTGGCACAGATTGAAGCACTCCACAATCGAACGACTCGCGCCAACAAGGGAGTCGAGAGTTGCGTATACTCAGGCGGGCGATCGGGTACCGGTTGTGATTGAGGTGGCTCAACTCCCCCCGGATGAAGGAGACTTCCATGGACGCTCGCACGCTGTCTCGCGGTTCAACTCTTCCTCGCTCTGGATTCACGTGGGTCGAGTTGATTGTCTGCTTCGCAATCATCGGGCTGCTGGTGGCTCTGATACTGCCTGCTCTTCAGAATGCTCGAACCCCAGCTCGCCGAACCCAGTGCCAGAGCAATCTCCGCAACGTCTGCATCGCATTTCATGCATACTCCACCCCAATGCGAGGAGAATTGCCACCACTCATCGGGGGATTCATGATTGCGAATCCTCATCCTGACAAGCGAGCAGGATTTGAGATCGAAGCCCCCTGGTCCGTGACGATTCTGCCGTACATGGAGCAGACCAAGCTGCACGATCGGTTGCGTATCACCGACGACAATCCGGTCCAGTGGCAACGCGGGACGACCGGGGGCATTGGTGCTGACGAGGCTCAGCTCCTCGCGCAGACGGCCATTTCGTCGTACCTTTGCCCCGACACGCAGAATCCACACGCGGGTGGCCTGTCCTACGTCGCCAACGCCGGAATCATCCCGGAGGACAGCTGGTCCACCGCTGACTTCGACACTGACCAGTCCGCCGACCGTCTCGACTTCGGGTCCAACGGCTATGGAGCCGAGAACCACAACACCAACGACGCCGAGTTGGCGTACGCCACGGGAGTCTTCTGGCGTGTCCCGCTCGGCACGCCGACGGACAAGAACACTCCCACCCCCATCAACCTCGACCAGATCGCCGCCCACGATGGCACCTCCCAAACGATCCTCCTCGCTGAGAACCTGCACACCCGCAGCTACGATCCTCAGTCCCGAACCGGAGGTTGGATCTCGAATGCCACGGGGGACATCGCCTTTGGGATCGCTGTGCCCGGAACACGAGACGGAACCGCATTCCGCGTGGCTCTGAGCGACACAGCGGGTGGCCTCGGATTGGCGGGTGGAGTGAAGGAAACAGCACTCGCCCTGAGCAAAGAGCCCGTCCCGCCTCACTGCCGGATCAACGCGAATCTAAAGGACGCCGTGAACGGCCGCGCACCGCGCCCGTCATCGAACCACAGGGGAGTCGTGAACATGGCGTTCGCCGATGGCTCGTGCAAAGTCATCTCCGAGCAGATCGCTCCGAGCGTGTATGCCCGTTTGCTGTCTCCGATGGGCGGGCGGTACGGGCAGACGGAATTGTCAGACAACGATTTTTAGACGACCGAATGCTCCGCTTCGAAGACTCCGCGTCGCAGCGAAACGGCTGCGTTATGCGACATCTTGCATCTTATTCGCATAGTCGCGGCCCGAGGTCGATGGCGGCAGCGGTCGACCATCCTGGTGGTAGAGCGCGATCACTTCCTCCACGACTTGGCAGAGTTCCTCGAACACAGCCCTTTCATCGGGTCCGTGGCACCCTCCGTAGAGCAACCCGGGAGAGCTGCCGACAAAGCACTGATCCTCATCCGACCACTCAACGATCTTGGCGTAGCGCGTGCTGTCATTCATGATCGGGACTCCTCAATGGCAAGTTTCACAGCACGGACCAGATACTGCATCGCATCACTGCCCAGCGATCCGGAGACGGTGATCGGTTTTAAGACTCTCGGATGGACGAAGTTCCGGTGGCTCCCTTTTCCGCCACGATTCTCAAAACCGGCCTGTTCGAGTTCGGAGATCAACTCTCTCACCTTTTGTGGCACGAAATCACCTGGGAAACTTTTGTGGCATCAATCGGGTGAGCCAGAAACCTTTCACTCCCGCCACATGAATTCTCTGCGGTGTGGATGACGTGTCAAGGGGGTAGCGGCAAATGGCGATTCGAGATTTCACTCAGGACAGGCCCCAGAATAGCTCCACGTCGAAGACTTCGCGTCGCAGCGAAACGGGGGAGGGTGCTATCTCGCTATTCGCCGGGCTTCGAGTTGTCCGTGGCTTCGGTTTGAATCAGCAGCAACGCCTGCTCGGCGGCTTGTTTGAGTTCACCGTCTTGCTCGAACGCGATCTTTTGGAGTTGCGGCACCGCTTCCACGGCGGACGGGCCGATGCGACCGAGCAGCTGGATCACCGGGGTCACGACCTCGGCATCGTCGTCGGCTAAATGCCTCCCCACGAATGCGAAAGTGGTCTGCGTGAAAAGGGAGGCCGAGTCTTACGATACGGGTTCGTTCTGACGGAACCTGGATTGCAGAG
>JAYSUV010000200.1:0-1924 GCA_043718945.1 Planctomycetota bacterium | reverse complement strand
CGCCTTGTCCACATTGACCGCTCGAATGATCATCCATGATCCTCCAAAACCCAGGGAATCACCGATGATAGCTCATTCCATCGTGTTCACCGCACTGGCTTCACCCTCCCGGTCAACCGTTCGCCACCGACACCGGGGATGCCTCGGCACCCGGCCTCGTTGCTGTCGGATCAGAGCCGGGTTATAAGTCGATCTCTATCCCCCGATTTGCCAGACCGTTCGAGCGATCCCTCCATGAGTGACATGTCTGGCTACGATCCGTACGCCCTTCCACCGAGCGAGATCCAGGAGCCGCCCGTTTCGCTGTGGGCCGCTCTCAAAAAGATCGGGCCGGGGATCGTGCTGGCCGGAACGATCGTGGGGTCGGGGGAGCTGCTGCTGACGACTAAGCTCGGGGCGGAACAGGGGTTCGTGTTCCTATGGCTGATTCTGTTCAGCTGTGTGGTCAAGGTGTTCGTACAGACCGAACTGGGACGGTATGCGATCTCGTCGGGAAAGCCAACGCTGGGGGCGATTGACGAGTTGCCGGGGGTGCGGCTGGGAGCCCACTGGCTGGCGTGGTGGTGGCTCTTCATGATGCTGGCCACAATCTTCCAACTGGGGGCGATGACCGGGATCATTGGCCAGGCGTTGAACTTGACCTTCCCTTCCGTGTCGGAGGAGATCGCCAGCGGACTGAAGAATCTTGTGCCGAGTGTGGCAGCGGCTATCTCTGATCGTCCGGAGTCCCCTTGGGCTGTTCTTACCTGCCTGACGACGATGGGACTGTTGTGGCGCGGTGACTATCGACGAATTGAGGTTGTCACGACAGCCTTGGTCGTCGGCGTGACGCTGCTGACGGTGACAGCGGCTTTCGCATTGCCTTATACGGACTATCCAATCCCTTGGTCACAAGTCAGTCAAGGGCTGATTCCGACGCTCCCCATTGCCGGGATTGCGACGGCGATTGGTGTCTTCGGGATCACTGGGGTCGGGGCGACTGAACTGTTCTACTATCCGTATTGGTGCCTGGAGAAAGGGTACGCTCGCTATGCGGGAAAACGCGACGACAGCGAGGCCTGGACCCGGCGGGCTAAAGGGTGGATTCGAGTGATGAATCTCGACGCCTGGATCAGCATGATCGTCTTTACCGTATCAACCGTGGCTTTCTATTTCATGGGAGCCTCGGTCCTGAAACCCAAGAATATCGCCCCTCAAGGAAAGGAAATGATCGACCAGTTGTCCCAAATGTTCATCGGAACGTTTGGAGACTGGACCCGCTTGGTCTTCCTGATCGGGGCGGCTGCGGTACTGTTCAAGACGCTCTATTTGTCGAGTGCGGGAAATGGTCGGCTGGCCGCCGATTTTCTCAGTCTGGCGAAGTTCGCGAACTACCAGAGGCCCGAGCAACGGGCTCGGGTGATCCATTGGCTCTCACTCTCCATCCCGGTCCTAGCATTTGCCCTGTTCGTGATCTTCAAAGATCCAGCGAAGATGGTCACCTTCGGCGGCTTCGTTCAGGCGATGACCCTGCCGATGATCACTGCAGTGACGATCTACTTTCGCTATCAGAAGCTCGATCGACGTCTGACGCCATCGATCGTGATGGACATCTGCTTGTGGGTGGCTCTGGTGTTGATCACGCTCGTGGCGGGGTATGCGCTGAAAGACCAGATCATCAAGGTCATGGCCCCCTCGAAGCCGAGCGTCATGACTCCGGCGGGAAAGTAAGTGACGGGCTCCGGCATTCGGGCGTGAAACCGCCGGACCCAGAGAGTCCGACGACTTGGTCGGCTTCCACGAGGAGTGCCCAATGATCATTGAGGTTGCCGTTGCCCGCAGCCAACTACATGACTGTTTCACAAGTCGTTCCGCAACTGGTATCGCGGTCGTTTTCCTTTTCTGCGAACCTGTGTTGCTGAGGTTGAAACGCATTTCGGAGACA
>JAYSUV010000199.1:0-1927 GCA_043718945.1 Planctomycetota bacterium | reverse complement strand
TCGCGTAACGCAGAGAGATTCGGGCCGATCGGGGCCGCCTCGGGCTTGAACAGAATCTTGTCGTGGCCATAGCGCTCCAACAGCTTCAGATAGACCTCGAGCGGGATCGCCTGGCCGACATACCCCGAGGCATCCTGCACAATAATCGGCAGGGACACCCCCTCGGCCAGCTCGCGGTAATAATCCAGCCGCTCGTCGACCGACAGTCCCGTCGTCAATGGCGGCGCAGCCATCACGGCATCACACCCCGCCTGCTCGGCGTGCCGGGCATACGCCAGAGCCTGCTTCCCGCTTTCCGCACTGACGGCGGCAAACACCGCTCCGCGTCCGGCGCTGGACTCGACGATGCGCTCGATCAACTCCCGCCGCTCATCGGTCGTGAGTCGCAGAATCTCCGAGACCATGCCAGTCCCCATTCCGTCGGCACCGACACTGTACGCCCAATCAATCTCTCGTCGCAATGCGGCGGTATCGATCCGATCATCGGCTGTAAACGGCGTATGCACGATCGGCAAAACGCCTTGCAGGGGACGCGGCATGATGCGGCTTTCTAAGTCGACTGAGGACACATCGAGCTCTCCAACTCACGCTCTCCCTGAATGATCGACGAACGACTACTCATTACCAGTCTCCGACACTTCCATCTGGGTGGAACACTCGCTGAAGAATCTCCTGCTGGAACGGATGTTTGCGGACCTCAGCTTCATTGATCGTGATGCCGAGTCCGGGACGGGTGTTGGGACGGACGATGCGCCCCTTCTTCTCCACAGTGAATCCTTCCTGGACCACGTCCTGGCGCCAGGGGACATCCCCGTGAACCGTCTCGCAGATGATGTAGCTCGGCTGGGAGAATCCGAACTCCAGAGATGCAGCGGTACTTACTGGCCCTTGCGGATTGTGCGGAGCCAGAGAGATGCGGTACGCCTCGGCCAGTGCCGCCACGCGTCGGGCTTCCGTGAAGCCGCCGCAATGCGTGATATCGAGCTGGCACACGGCACAGGCTCCAGCCGCAAACAGATCGCGAAACGCCGCCAGATGGGTCACCCGCTCTCCGGTCGCGATCGGGGTCGTGACCGCGCGGGCGATCGCGGCGAGGCCCTCGACACTCTCCGGCCAGCACGGCTCCTCAAAGAAGTAGAGACCATACGGCTCCAGAGCCTTCGCAAACTGCAATCCCATCGCCGGGGAGGGACGAGCGTGGCAATCGACCATGATATCGATCCCGTCGCCAACGGCTTCTCGCATCGCCGCCACAGCTGCGACCGCAGTCTTGATCGGCTTCAGTCCGTCGAGAGGCATCGTCGGAGGAACTGCCATGGATTTAAAGGAGGTAAACCCATCAGCCACAGCCTTACGGGCGAGGTCCGCAAACCGCTTCGCATCATCCGCTGAGGTCTCGTAGAAGTCCTCCATCTTGCCGCCGCCCAGGTGGCAGTAGGTCCGTACATAGTCGCGAACCGGACCTCCCCAGAGTTTGGAGCACGGCTGCCCCGTGACCTTACCTAGAATGTCCCACAGCGCCAGATCGATCCCCGCAATCGCCGTCGAACGCACAATCCCATGGCCATGCCAGAAGTGTTGGCGGTACATCATCTGCCACAGGTGTTCGATCCGTGTGGGGTCTTCGCCGATCAGCAGCTGGGAAAGATCCTCGATCGCGGCAACCACGCTCCGCGTATGCCATTCCAGAGTCGCCTCGCCCCAGCCGAACAAACCTGGCTGGTCCGTCAGAACCTTCACGAAGACCCAGTTGCGCATGCGAGCGTGGCAGACGAGCGTTTCGACTCCGGTGATCTTCATGCAGTTCTCGATTTCCGGTTCAAACAATTACTTCTACTGTCCGTTAATCTTCCCCCAACGTAACGCTCTGTGGGACAGTCCCTTCCGGGGTATCGAAAACCTGTTGGGGAGTCTGCCATGGAAGGGC
>JAYSUV010000198.1:0-1928 GCA_043718945.1 Planctomycetota bacterium | reverse complement strand
GGCGGTACACCCGGCGGTGCCGGATGGAGACAACGTTCAGACGACCTGTGCCTAGGCAGGAAGCCGTTCTTCGCTCAAGGATGTCCCCATGTCGCTCGATCTGTACCACCCCGGTTTGCGTGGGGTGATTGCTGGTGAGACGAATATCTCCTCACTGGAAAACGGGCTGATCTATCGCGGGTACTGCATTCATGACTTGGCCGAGGAGTCGAACTTCCTTGAAGTCTGCTACCTGCTACTGCATGAAGAGCTGCCCACCGAAGAGGAACTGGCCGACTTCCGCAGCATCATGATCGAGGAGATGGAGCTTCCCGAGATGGTGACCTCCGTGCTGGAGAGTTTGCCGCTGCATGTGACTCCGCTGGAGGCCCTGCGAACGGGAGTCAGCCTGCTCTCCCACTTCGATCCGCAGACGAGCGACGGCCCGCTGGCGGGTGGAGTCGGTCAAGCCGTCCGGTTGCTGGCCCGCGTGCCGATGCTCATCGCCGCCTGGCACCGCATGCGGACGGGCGAACCGCTCCCCGCCCCGGCCACGCACCTCGGGTATGCCGGGAATCTGTACTACCTCATCACCGGAAAAGAACCGACAGCCCTGTTCGAAAAGGCTCTCGACTCCGCCCTCATCGCAGCTGCGGAGCACGAGTTTAATCCGTCGACGTATGCCGCACGGATGGTCGGATCCACCGGTGGGGATCTGTATGCCGCCGTGACAGCGGGGCTGGGCGTGCTGGCCGGATCACGGCATGGCGGCGGCGATGACCGCGTGCTGGATGCGATCAAGTCGGTCGAGTCCCCCGACATGGCGACCGAGTGGGTCCACGGAGAGTTCGAGGCGGGCCGCTCGATCCCCGGCTTCGGCCACCCCGTCTACAAAGACTGCGACCCGCGAGCCGCGTTACTCGAAAATCACTGTGCCGAACTGGCGAACGCCTGCGGCTGCAACTCGATGGAAGAGATCGCCGACTCGATCGAGCGGGCGGTGTGGGAGGAGAAACAACTCCCGGCCAACATCGATTGGTCGCTGTCGCGGCTGTTCCACTACATCGGGCTGCCTCGCGAGTTGTACCTGCCGATTTTCGCTGCGGCACGGGTCGTGGGCTGGTGTGCCCATGTGATCGAGCAAGCCGACTGCGACCACGTCATCCGTCCTCGCGCCCGCTATCGCGGGGTGGAAGAGCGACCGTTTGTGCGGCTTTGGGACCGGTAGCGATTTGCAACGATTTCCGATTTCCCAGCCACTCCGCTGGTCGGACTATTTCCAGCGTTTGTGCGATACTGCGGAGCCTCGGGGTCGCACCCCCACGAATTGGTGTGCAGGCAGCAACCCGTGGAATCGTCGAGGCGGAGTGGGCCGCTACAAACTCATAAAACGCAACAGGGGAGTCATCCAGATTTTGCGTTTCTTGCGTCCACCGTTCGGCAAACGGTGGACGCTGACGACACCCGTTGGAGCTCAACATGTCGCGCATGCTGCGCAAACTCTGGGGGTGGTCTGGAGGCCTCTGTACCCCACAGGGGCTTTACACCTTCGTCCAAAGTCGCGACGCAGGAGTGCCTCCAGGGAAGCGTGGCCCGGTGTCCCCACCCCTGACGCACGCTTTGTGTGCAACCCCGTTGGAGTGCAGAGATCGGCTTGATGGGGAGGGGTGATGGCTGACTGCTTTCGCTTCGGTTGCGGCTGTGCTGAGCTGGGTGAAGTCTGTGGACCAATTCATCCCTTCCCGCAGGCGAATTCACAGAGTGTGAGCTACGACCAGCACTCGACAGGCTTCGCATTCGATGGCAGACTGTCGGCTTCGGCGAGGAGTGTCACCATTGACCTCCTACTTTTCATGGTTCTTCCGCAGAATCTGTGGTAGTAGTCGAGCGAGAGAGTCATCCGGGAGTCCTGTGGGTCATGATGGAGTTGTCTAAGACTTCATCGGTGT
>JAYSUV010000197.1:0-15794 GCA_043718945.1 Planctomycetota bacterium | reverse complement strand
CTGGTTGTGGCACCGAGCACGAATCTCGCAAGCGACAGTACCACTCCGAACCCTCCTAATCCGTGTTCATCGGTGTTCATCCGTGGCTAACCCTCTGGCTCCCATCTGCGGCTAACCCCACTCCCCACTCCCCACAACCCTCAACCCTCAACGATCCCCCCGCCATGTCCCGCAAGAAACAACACGAAGTCGGTTTCGGCTCGGACTCCTTTCTGGATGTCCTGTGCAACATGGTCGGGATCCTGGTGATCCTGATTGTGATCGCGGGGATGCGCGTCAATCGGGCTCCGATTGTGTTGCCCCAGACAGCAGGAACGGTGGAGCCATCGCCGCCGACCGTATTGGATGACCCGATCGAACTCGGGGAACCGGAGACGATGGTCTGGGCGGTCGAGGCTCCTCCGCCGGAAATTCCCGATCTGCCACCGCCTCCCAAGCCCGCCAAGCTGGCCCCGCTCGTACCACCGAAGGAACTCGTCGACGCCACGAGTTCGATGCAAGCCGACCTCGACGTGATGACCGTGCAACTTGCGGAGATCGAGGCCGAGGTCGAGACTCTCACTGACCGCACAACTCAGGCCGAGAAAGAGGTCACCAAGGCTCGCACCCTGGTGGCCACCGTCAACGTCGATCAGCAGTCAGCTGCCGAGTTCGCCCTCTTGGAAAAACAAAGTCTTGCCTCGCTTAACTCGCAACTCGCGACGTTGGAGACCGAACTTCGCGAGGCTCGCGCGACTGCTCCCAAGGTGAAGATTCTCAAACATTCGACGACCCCCGTCAGCCGATTTGTCAGTGGGACCGAGGTCCACTTCCGCCTGCTCAATAACAAAGTCAGCGTCGTCCCCGTCGAGGTTCTGGTCGAGCGGCTGCAAGCCCAGATTCAGCGGCAGCGAGACTTTCTGCTCTCGCGCGAGTATTACGAGAGCAACGTCGGGCCGGTCGATGGCTACAAAATGGAGTTCACCCTGGAGCGGGCCCAGGCCACCCCCTCAGAGGAACTGAACATGGGCAGTCGACTCATCAAGATGGAGGTCACCGGCTGGCAGATTCGCCCAGCCGCCGGGATCATCGAAGAGACTGCGGAGCAGGCCCTGAAGCCCGGTTCTCATTTTGTCCAGGCCATTGAAACTGCGGGCGCGAACGCCACGTTGACCTTCTGGGTCTACCCCGACAGCTTCGACGCCCATCGCGCGCTGCAAGACCACGCCCAAGCCAAAGGCTGGCGCGTCGCCGCCCGACCACTCCCCGATGGCGTGCCGATTGCTGGTTCGCCCAAAGGCTCGAAGTCGCTGGCCCAGTAATCCGTGGGGCACGTTTCCTACGTGCCCGTACGTCGCCGCAGGTGAAGTCGCTCCTTGACTCGCACTCCGCTTATGGAGCAACGTCCTTCCTGCTCCTGTAAGTCTGTCTAACAGTAATAGCCGCAAGAAACTCAAGAAACGCAAAAGGAAGAGCCTCCCCTTTTTGCGTTTTTTGAGTTTCTTGCGGCCATTCCTCTTCGAGCTATTCACAGCGCGGCACAACCGTAACCAATTGGGGGAGCCTTCAATACTCTTCCATCCCGGAGGGATGCTAGCCATGAGCCGATGGTTGAGCGCAGCGACACCACCGGAACACAGCCTCGCCATGTTTCCGCATCCCGGAGGGATGCCAGAAAGCGTCACTCTCAGGAGGAATTCACCCACACAACGGCAGTGGGCTGCCATCCCGTCCGGGATGGAGGATCTGTGGGCCACTGGTGACCGGTGGTGTCGCTGCGCTCAACCACCGGCTAATGGCTGTGACCCCTGCCGGGGTCTGATGGTGTTCGAGTCCACTTCAGATATTTGCACAGCGTGCGCACATTTTCGACGTGAGCAGTACACAGGTTCTCTGGCCATACGCTCTACACTGAAGACAGGCACATAGGAAACGTGCCCCACATTTGCCGTCTTTCTCGTGGCGACGTAAGCTGACCGCCAGAGAGCCAGAACCTTCATCGAATGGTGTCCGGGCTTCTCGTTCCGAGTCGCCCTCCGGGTCTGTCCTATGAAGAGTCAACGTGTTTGGCCCGTACTGGTCGCCCTCGCCCTTGTTTTGTCCGGTCGCCTGCTCAACGCAGCTGATCTGCCCAAGGTTCCTGACGGCTACACCATCGAGCGGGTGACCACTCCCGAGCAGACGCTGCACCCCATGATGGGCTGCTTCGATGACGACGGGCGGCTGTACATCGCCGAGAGTGCCGGAACCAATCGTCCGGCAGCCGAGTTACTCAAAGACCCGCAGGATTTGATCCGCGTTCTCGAAGACACCGACGGCGACGGGAAGTTCGACAAGTCGACCGTCTTCGCGGACAAGCTCGCGTTTCCGCAGGGGGTGCTGTGTCATCGCGGGGCGGTCTATACGTGCAGTTCACCGTATCTGTGGAAGCTAACTGACACCGATGGCGATGGCATCTGTGATGACCGAAAGATCCTCGTGAAGTCGTTCGGGTTCAGTGGGAACGCTGCGGATATCCACGGGCCGTTTCTGTCGCCGGATGGTCGGCTGTGGTGGTGTGATGGTCGGCATGGGCATGAGATTCGTCGCGATGAGCAGGGGAGTCTCGGCGGTGAGGACACTGCGGCGACCACGCCGCCGAAGCCCGAGCCGGGTCTGCCGAATGAGGTGGGCGAACTGGTCTCGAAGGGGAAGGCGGCCCGCATTTTCTCGTGCCGCCTGGACGGGACCGACCTGCATGTCCACGCCGGCGGCGGGATGGACAACCCGGTCGAGGTCGACTTCCTGGAAACCGGCGAGGCCCTGGGGACGGTGAACCTGTTCTACGACGGCCCGCGCGGCGACTGCCTGGTCCACTGGGTCGAAGGAGGCGTCTACCCTCGCTACGACCAGCAGGAGTGCATCGACGAGTTCCCCTCGACCGGTGACCCGCTCGGCCCCGTCCACAACTACGGCCACGTCGCTGTCAGCGGCCTGACCCGCTACCGGTCTGACCAGTTCTTCGGCCCCATCGACGAAGAGAACCCGAAGCACAGTTTCTTCGTGACCCAGTTCAACACCCACAAGCTGGTCCGCACGATAGTCAGCCGCGAAGGAGCCAGCTTCAAGGCGGAGTCGCATGAGGACTTCCTCGTCTCCGACAACCCCGACTTCCACCCGACCGATGTCGTCGAAGACGCGGATGGATCACTCCTCGTCATCGACACCGGCGGCTGGTTCCGCATTGGCTGCCCGAACTCACAGGTCGTCAAGCCGGATATCGGCGGGGCGGTGTACCGGATTCGGAAGGTGGGGTCTCACCAAGTGAAAGACCCTCGCGGGAAGGAGATTGCCTGGGAGAAACTCAATCTCAAGGAGACGCTGGACTTTCTGGGTGATGTTCGACCGGTCGTCTCCCAACGAGCTATGGAGGCACTGCGGTCCACTGTGTTTTCCCGGAAGGAGGATATTCAGTTCGCCACCTATGCGATTCGGTCCTCGGGGCAGTTGGATCAGGCATTCAAAAACTCCTCCATCGCGTGGCAACGTTTGTTGGTGTCTTTAGCGGGAAGCGATGTTCAATCTCCGCAGAGGAATGTCGGCGACCAATCGCGGCAGACAGACGCTCGCTTCTTCCTCGTGGGGTTCAGGTCGGCCAGCGAGGGAGCTGATAATCTGGAAGTCGGGCTCACGGGAGAGCGGGTTCGTTATCAACTTTCCTCCATCACTCATGGGCCTCGCGACTCTCAGAATCTGCCGAGTCTCAAGCATCCCGCTCGATTGCGGGCCTGGGCAGAATCACTGTCTGGAGAGAACCTCTTCCGGAGCGCGCTCAGGGACGTTCAATACACTCCGGTGAGCGAGAAAACGCCTTCCATTCTGATGTCACGCCTCATGACTCAGCTGACCGAGGCCCCTCTGGCAGATCGCGTGTTGGAGCACTCATTGTTGTATGCGCTCATTCGTTCGGGAGCTGACGAGGAGATCGCACTGTACCTGAAGAGTCCGAACCCCAGTCACCGCCGTATCGCTCTGATGGTCCTCGACCAGATGCCCAAGGTGTGGCTGACTCGCGAGCAAGTCCTCCCACTTCTCGACACCGATGACACAGCCCTTCAGTCGCTGGTTCTCAAGATCATCGCCAAGCATCCCGGCTGGGCACCGGAGGCGGTCACGCTGCTCGACAAGTGGCTCGCGGAGGAGACCTTCTCGACCGAACGGGCTGCGGTGCTGCGTGGGTTTCTGCTGGCTCGGGTTAGCGAGCCGGAGGTCGCGGCGCTGATTGCCACACGGTTGGAAGCTCTCCCGCCGAAGTATGCAGGTGTGCCACTCCTGCTCGATGTCATCGCGCGGTCGCCGCGCGCCGCATTTGTCGTCTCGTGGAAGGCGGGGCTGCTCCGCACATTGCAACAGGGCGAACACGCCCCGCAGTTACAGGCTCTGGCGATCATCGCCGATCGCAGTCTGCAAGGGATGGATGAGACGATCGCCTTGCTAGCGTCGCACGAGCAACAACCGCACTCCATCCGGCTTGCGGCCTACACCGCACTCTGGCCGCGACGAACTGCGGTCGAACCCTCCGAGTTTGCCTACCTCACCGATCGGCTCGATGTCGCCGATCAGCCAACTGACTTACTCGCTGTGTCGAGGACCTTGGCGGATGCCCCGCTCAATGACGAGCAGTTATCGGCTCTCGTGTCTCGCCTTCCGCAAGTCGGCCCGCTCGGGATTCCGGTTCTGCTGCGGGCCTTTGAACGGACTCACTCGGCATCCGTCGGGATCGCCCTCATCGAGAAGCTGACCGCAATCCGAAATGAAGTGCGTATCCCGATCGAGGAACTTGATCGCCTGCTGAGCAAGTATCCTCCAGAGGTCATGGCAGCTGCGCAAACGTTACTCGCGGCTTCCAAAGAGGGTCTCGCGGAACGGACAGCCAAGCTGGCGAAATACTCTCCGCTCACCACGGGCGGCGATGCGGAAGCCGGTCGCAAAATCTTCTTCCACAACAAATCCGCCTGCGCCAGTTGCCACCGCATCGGCAAGGAAGGCGGCAACGTCGGACCCGACCTGACCACCATCGGAGCGATCCGCGAGACCCGCGACCTGCTCGAATCGGTCATCCTCCCCAGTAGCAGCTTCGCCCGCGGGTTCCGGCCCTACATCGTCGTCACCACCGAAGGGAAGGTTCATACGGGAGTCCTGACCCGCGAATCGACCGAGGCACTCACCCTCCGCACCGCCACTCTGGCCGAGGTCCAAATCCCCCGCGCGGAGATTGACGAACTTAAGGAGAGTACGACCTCGATCATGCCGCAAGGCTTGGAGACCCGTATCACCGAGACCGAGCTGCGCGACTTGCTCGCGTACCTGAAGTCACTGAAATAGGTTCGGCTCTTCCCACCGTGATTTGCGATCCTTGACGAACTCTCCATGCCCACACGCCCGCTACGTCTGTGTCTGGTTGCCTTCAATACCTATCCGGCGGTGAATCCGTCGGCAGGGGGGCAGGTGGGCGGAACGGAGACGCGGGCGTGGCTGCTGGCCCGGCAGTTGGCGAAACGGTCGGATGTCGAGGTCTCGCTCGCCGTGCGCACGACTGGGCCCGTGACCGAGTCCGTGGTCGAAGGGGTGCGGATCATCGGACTGCGCGACCGGTTCTATCGCCTGCGCGAGGCGGTCGGCGGCTTTGCCTCGCGTCGCCCGGGGTTCCCGTGGATCAACGTGCATCGCTGGTCGCCGTCGCTGGTGTGGCAGGTGCCGCTGCTGGCCACCGCCCGATTCTTTGAGGCCCGTCCCACCGACCCCCGTCTCCCCATGCCGTTCTTCGAACAGATCCAGGCCGACCTCTTCTGCTGCTTCGGGAACCAGTCCACAGCTGCGACGGCGATCGCTTCGGCGCGGGCCACGGGTCGACCGGCGGTGTTGTTTCTGGGATCGGATGATGACCTGAATCCGGGGTACACGGCGGACTCGCTCGTGAGGAATCCTTATGGCGATACGGGGGCGACGTGTTACTTCTCGTTGCAGCACGCTGACGCGATCCTGACGCAGACGCCCGAGCAGTCGAGCATGCTGGCCGAGCGATTCGGCCGTGCGGGTGTGCTGGTGCCGAACCCGATCGATCTGGCCGAGTGGGACGCGCGGTCCGCAGCGGCATTGCCTCGGGAACTGCATGCGGGACTCGACCGATTTGTATTATGGATGGGGCGGGCCGAGAAGATTCACAAGCGTCCGCAGGTGCTGATTGAGATCGCCCGGCTCTGTCCCGAGGTGCCGTTTCTGATGCTGCTCAACCCGCGCGATCCCGCTGTCGATGCCGAGATCCGCCAGTCGGCTCCGAGCAATGTGCGGATCGTGACACAGGTGCCGTTTCCCCTGATGCCCGCGCTGTTCAAGCGAGCTATCGCGTGCATCAACACGTCGTCACTGGAAGGGTTCCCGAATGCATTTCTGCAGGCAGCTGCCTCCCGCGTACCGATTGTGAGTACCGATGTCGGGCGGTCGTTCCTCGCACAATCCCAGGCGGGAGTGTTTGTCGATGGGGACCGATCACATGCGGCACAGGTGCTGAATGAGTGGATGAACTCCCCCGAGGAGCGTGACCCGTTCGGGCAGCGGGGCAGAGCCTTCGTCGAAGCGCAGCATGCCATCGAACCCGTGACGGCGAGGTTGGCCGAGGTGCTGCGATCGATTGCCGAAGGCAGGTAACTGCCCACCCGAGTACGCCCATCATGTGTGCATCAGAAAAGTCGTCAGCCGGTTTCCCTCTGCCCCCTCTCCCCACGGGCGGCGTGACTACCAGTGAGAGCGTGACTGTGGGGAGAGGGCCGGGGTGAGGGGCTATTGTGAAGCCTTCTGGTGGCCCCCTCACCCCAACCCTCTCCCCCGCAATGACGCCTTCCCAGTCAATCCGGCCGCTTGCGGGGGAGAGGGGGCAGAAATTGGCGGCTGCCGACTTTTCAGATGCCCCCCCCGCCCCCCGATCATGGCTCGCTTCTGACACGGTCGCCGATCTCCGCTACACTCTGGCGATCATGACCGAAACCATTGTTCCACTGTCGCCTGACCTCACCGCGTTTCACGCACTGACCGCATCCCGTCGGGCGTGGATTGCCGATTTCTTAGTTCCGTGGTGCCGGACGGCGAACGTGCCGTCATTGCTGAAGGCCGAGTTGGAGTGGGGGGACATCGCCGGGCGGGTTGATCCACAATTCTCGCTCTGGCTCTGGGCGTGGAGCCGGTTTCCGGTGTTGTATGTCGACGGGCTGCGGGGGCTGGAGGAGAGTTTTTTAGTTCAAGTGACTCTGCACAGCGGCTCGCTGCATGTCGGCTATCCTGACAGCCGCGCCAGCCAGCGGTCACTCTTGGTCCTCGTCGATCGCGAGCACGGGCAGACCGTAGAACGCGGCCCGTTTCGGCTGGATCAGGTGCAAGCGGTGGAACGGGTCGAAGATGCCGGTGCGTGATTTTGGCCACAGTGAGTCTTGGCGCGGCGGGCTGGACGACTGTCATGTGACCGACGCGCCGGTGAAATGGCTAGAACAGCCGACGTTACGGCGAACGGCCAGACTTCACGTTCTAAAAGACTTCTGAAGAAGTGTGGTCGGGATTCGAGGTTGATTCGTCTCGGCTTCGAGCAGCTCTTCCAACTCGCCGCAGCAGGGCTGCCCAGGCCCGGTTTTCCAGAGGAAATTCCTGTCTTTGTCCCGCCAGGGACACCCGACACTAGCCCACCGTTTCAACGGTGGGAGGGCGATCCAAACGACTCGCCAAGTCCCGACGAGGACGGCAGAAGCCTACGAAAGCCGTGGTCGCGCGGCGGTTGATGCGAAGTCACAGTGCGAGACTCTGTCGCCCCTTCCGGGGCTGTGGCCGCGAGAGAATCGCTGGTCCCACCGTTGAAACGGTGGGCTAGTGTCGGGTGTCCCTAGCGGGACAAAGAGTGGCCAGCGGTGGCCTCTCGTTTTGGAGAGGCGTGCGAATTCCCTGTGTTCCACTCCTTGGAAGCCCTGGGGTTGAGGACCGAGATTCTGGGTAGAATGGCGACCACACTCCTTCCGAAGTCTGGCGGGGCAGTTTCACTGGCCGCTCGTCTTTCGGCGGGGCGTTCACCCTGGTGCCCTATAATCTGGCCGGACACCTCAGTCATCGCCCGATCTAATCCCTCTTGACACTCAGTGGATGCCTGCCAGAATCAACTCCATCGCATCATGCCTCCGTTCCCTGGGAGAAGTCCTTCCGACGAGCATTCCAGCGAGAGGCAGAATCCTCGTCCGTGATAGGCGGAATCGCATTCGGCCTAACCCTTATTCGGCAAATCAAAAATGAAAGACCCCAAACGAATTCCAGCTGATCCCGAGTATCTCCAATCACTGGGACGAGCCGTATACAATTTTACTTATCTGGAATGGGGAATCGTTTGGACGATTGCAAAGCTGAGTAGTGACGGATTCGCAAGTGTCCCCAGAGGTGAGACCGCTCGCGCAATCGCAAAAGCATTGACCAATGCAATTGACACTACCAATCCGAAACTGTCCGCATCCCTGCGAATACGGTTGGTAAAACTCGATGAACAATTTCGGAAAGCGATCAGCGAACGAAACAAACTATTTCATGCTCATCCATACACAGCAAAGGACGGTTCCCAACAATTAGGGGGCGGAGGACTTGAGTGGCCGATCGAGAATATCCGATCCGCATCAATTAGGTTTGAAGAACTGGCGATCGAATGCAATGCGATCTTTCACGGGCCCTTGAAAAAGGAGAGATCGTAACGGGAGAGCACTGGTTGGCCTGCTTTGGAGCCTACCAGTGTGCCAGAGGCATGTGAGGTTCGCCTAGAGAGAATTCTCGCAACCAGAACCTCCCACGGCCAAGCCACCCTACGCAGTCAGGGAGATTCAGCCACGGATGAACCCAGCGCGGCATGGCCGCAACCGAAGGGGAAGCCATCAGGCAGGAAAGCGACTCCTCGTCGATCCGACCTTTGCCCCCCTGCGGGGTAGAGAGCTTTCAGGCCATCGAAAATGGGCGAACGCTACGGGGTCGCCCCGGTTGAGTCGCTTTGGACTCTACCGGGGAGGCTCTGCCACAGGAGGTTCTTGCATCGTGTGTTCTCTTCGGGATAACCTCTGGTGCCGCTGGCACACTGGTCGGCCCCAGAGCAGGCCAACCAGCGACCCCGCACATCCCGTCTCGGCAGGCCAGGCTGTGCTTTGAGCGGCCCGAGTCGCGCCCCGCGCGTGGGGGCGAGCGAATGGAGGAACCGTTCTTGAGTGATTTGTCTGGCTGAGATAGACTCGGGTCATTATGAGCTTGCCAGAACTCCGATTGTTGATCTCGCAGTTGCCTCGCTCGGAACAAGCGGAGTTGTTGCGAGTGCTGAGCGACGAGCTTCACTCCGGGGCTTCGTCCCCGGTTCCCCCCACACCAGCCCTCGACCGCGAAGCGTGGGTGAAAAAGTTGGAACAGCTTCAGTCGCTCACCGCCTCGAAGACGCTCCGGCCCTCGCAGGAAATTCTGGACGAGCTGAGAGCGGATCGGATTTGACGAATGAGCTATTGGGACTCGTCGGCGCTGGCGAAGCTGTATCTCAAGGAGCCGGATTCCGCCGCCTTCTTGTCGCTGGCGAAACGGGCCGTCCCGCTGCGGACATCGCCGTTGGGGCAGTATGAAGTCACATTGACGTTTCGACGACAAGAGGCCGATGGAGCTCTCGACCGCCAGACAACCAACACTCTGGCGGACGAATTGCTGATCGACATTGCTTCCGGGTTGGTGGAACTTGTCGCCACCAAATTTGAGCTGCATGCCGAATTCCAGCATGTGCTGCAAACTTGCTTTGAGCGTGCCCAGCCGATTTCAATTCGCACGTTGGATGCACTGCATCTCGCGGCCGCATTGTCGGTCAGCGAAGCAGAGTTCATCTCCAATGACATTCGCCAGCGAACCGCCGCACAAGCATTGGGAATGACGGTCCTGCCGTGATGCTTCTTGACGGAGTCCCCCAGAAAGTCACTCCCGCTCATCCGGGGCGAGGGCACACGACCTCGCGTTAAGGTTGGCCCCATCCGTCGTCGAGTTTCACCACCCCGAAGCCGAACTCGTTCCAAGTGCGGGGAATTGGGGCGAGGATGGGGAGGGGTTCGTAGCGGACGGGGTGCTGGATGATGAGGCGGGCGGCGTGGAGGGCGATGGGGGATTCGCGCTGGGTGTCGCGGGTGGTGCCGGGGAAGTTCACCGTCGAGCCGTACTGGTCATCGCCCACGATGGGACAGCCGCGGCTGCCGAATTGGATGCGGATCTGGTGCATGCGGCCCGTTCCGAGATCAATCTCGACGACGGCCCGGCCTTTGGCCCGCTTGAGGATTTTGTAGTGCAGGACCGCTTGTTTGGCGTCCTCGTGATCGGGTCCGCAGACGATGACTTTCGGCTGATCGGGAATTCGATAGAGCCAGTCGGTGAGCGTGCCGGCCTCCTCGGTCGGGGGGCATTCAAGGACGGCGAGGTAGGTCTTGCGGACCTGGCGCTGGGCGAACTGCTCGGCGAGGCGGGCTGCACACTTGGAGTTGCGAGAGAAGACCACCACTCCCGAAACGGGCCGATCGATGCGGTGGGGGACGCCGAGGTACACCTCGCCCGGCTTGTTGTACTTGTCCTTCAAATAATCTTTGACCAGCCCGATCAGGCTCGGCACGCCCACCGGAGCCCCCTGCGAGATCAGCCCCGGCGGCTTGTTGACCGCGATCACTGGCCCGTCTTCGCAGAGGATGTCGAGGTCACGAAACGTCATGGGGGTCACGGGGTGAGTAAATGGAGGGGCGTCGAACTGCAAGATTACGCATCACGCGATTGGGATTCAATGTGGATGCCAGACTGGTAGAATCGAGCAAAGCAGTGGCTGTCGCAGGTCAGCCACACTGTGATACCCTGCCCACACACTAACGATCTCTTCCATGAGGCTTGCCATGAGCGTGTCCCCGATTCCAGCTGGGTATCATTCGGTCACTCCGTATCTTGTGGTGCGCGGAGCGGCCCGAGCGATTGAGTTCTACAAGGCTGCGTTTGGCGCGGTGGAGGTCATGCGACTGGAGATGCAGCCGGGGGTTCTCGGTCATGCGGAGATCCTGATCGGAGATTCCCATGTCATGCTGGCGGACGAATTCCCCGAGATGGGGGCCCTTGGTCCCGAATCGATCGGGGGGACGCCGGTCAGTCTGATGGTCTATGTCGCCGATGCGGATGCGATTTTTGATCGGGCACTTACGGCGGGGGCGACATTGACCCGTCCGATGGTCGATCAGTTCTACGGAGACCGGTCGGGGATGCTGACCGACCCGTTCGGGCATACGTGGTGTATCGCCACGCATGTGGAGGATGTGGCTCCCGAGGAGATGAGCCGGCGGATGGCCGAGTATGCGAAGTCGAATTCTTGAGTCATTCGGGATTTTCTGTAAGGCCAGCGGGACGCCGGAGGGACTGATGGATTCGAGCGGGTCACTGAGTGTGTGCATCAGGAAAGTAGGTAGCCGCAGCCTCTGCCCCCTCTCCCCACTGGCAACGTGACTTTCTGAGACGACAAGGCTGTGGGGAGAGGGCCGGGGTGAGGGGCTTGGATCGAGCGGTGTGGCCCCCTCACCCCACCCTCTCCCCCGCAATACGCCCCCACGAATGGCCGAGTCGATCGCGGGGGAGAGGGGGCAGAAAATGGCTGCTGCCGACTTTTCAGAAGTACACACCGGCTCTAGGCCACCCGGCCTCCCCCAGCGAGTATTGCCGGACGGTGTGGACATGAATACACTCCGGCATGTCGTCGGAGATGTGATCGTGGGTCCGCCGTGTGGCGGTCATCTGTTGTTGGGTTGAAACATCTGTCTGGGATCGCATGGGCGTCCTTCGTTTTCGCATCGAACCGCCGAGCCTGATCCCGTCAGGGACGGTTCCCCATGCGTATATCACGGGCGTCGACGGTCGCGTGCATGTGACGCGACCCGAGGTGCGGGACGGCGTACTGAATTTGTTTCGCCAGAGTTCCGAGAGCTCGACAGCTCATATTGAAGTTCGGCTGCCAGAAAGTGGTCAAGTCGTCCTCTCGACAACAGCCCTCCCCGAACGGGACCGCCCGTATCACTTGGGAGCGGAATTGCTGAGGGGGACGCTCGGGGAAGTCCGGGAGCAGGCGTTCGCCTGGGAGATGGCCCGCATGTCCATTCCCGACCGCTTCCGCACCATTCAGAAGCAGGCGTTCCAGTTCTTGGCAGCTGCCAGTGGAACTCAAGACGATCTGGCCTCCTGTAACCCGATTGTACTCTCTGGTCTACAGCAGACACTGAATTCGGCCGACCTGTTACTGGATAGTTATGTTCTCCAGCGGACTTCCGGCAGTCGGTCGAACGTGGCCGCTGCCCCGTCGCTGCTGGGATGTACGCTGGATGCGACGGCTCTGAATGCCAGAAACGATTTCGTGGGGACGTTCAGTTCCGCACGAGTCCCGATTGAATGGCGATGGATTGAACCCGAGGAGGGGGACTACCAGTGGGAATTGCTGGACCACTTGATTGAACGGTGTATTGACCCCCGGATGGCGATCATCGGCGGGCCATTGCTCGATTTTACGGCGGGGGGCTTGCCGAAGTGGCTCGCTCCGTGGGCGGGCGACATTCTGAACCTGCCCAGCTTCGTGTGCGATTTTGTGGAAACCGCGATCAATCGGTACATCTCACGCATCCGCATTTGGGAGGTCGCCGCCTATGGCAACCTGGGCGGGGCGTTGTCTCTCTCCGAGGAACACCGCTTGGCAGTGATTGCGAGAGCGATGGAGACCGCGCTCCGCACCGACAGCGATGCTCAGTTCTTTGTCCGTGTCGGGCAACCGTGGGGAGAATATCTGGCCCAGGGGCAGCACCGGCTCTCGCCGTTCCAATTGGTCGACGCGCTGTTACGCTCGCATCTGGGGTTGTCAGGAGTGACGCTCGAGATCGCGATGGGGTACGGACCGCCCGGATCGTTGACTCGGACACGGCTGGCGGTGTCTCGACTGATTGATGTTTGGAGTATGCTCGGTATCCAGCTGCATGTCGTACTCGCCTGCCCCTCCGCGACCGGCCCCGATCCGGCGTCTTATGGCAACTGCGCGGTCCAGAATGGAACATGGCGGATGAATTGGAGCGAGGAAGCCCAGTCGGCATGGCTGGAAGAATTCGTGCCGATGATCGCCGCCAAGCCCGCTGTGACGGGAGTGTTTCTCAACTCATTTGGAGATTCGCTGGCCCATCGCTACCCACACTCGGGAGTCCTGCGCCCCGATGGCACTGCGAAGCCCGCGCTGCAGGTCTTCAACCGCCAGCGGAAATCGACTTCTTGATGCTCGATGAGCCAGTCCGCTCCGAGTTCGAGAAAATCCGTTCGCTCAGTGATCTCCCCAGCCACGTTTGACGTTATGCTACGCGAAGGGGCATCGGGAAGATTTGCGTCGTCGCGAGTCGACTCCCGGCCTTGATTCCCGGTCCCCACTCTGAGTCCCTGCTCCACGAGGTCGATATGTCCACAGCCGCAGCTGCCCTGTCCTCCGAGAAGCACGTTCGCGGAGTCATCCTGGTCTCCTACCCCAAGGTGGTCTTCCTCTACCCCTCGTTGGTAGTCGCCATACTTGCGGGTCTGTACATGCAGATTTGGGGCAACACCGTAATGGATCAGCCCGGCAAAGCGGCTGCGGTGGTCTCCGCTCCGGTCACTGAGGAAGCCGTGGAAACGGAACAAGCGGCTGTGAAGGCCAAAGCTCTCGCGAGGGAGGCGATCATTGTTGGCCCGACGATCGCGGCGGCGGCCTTTCTGCTGACGCTGGGGCTGAACCTCGTGATCATCTCGTTCGACTTTCCCCGGACGACCAGCCTGACTCTCGCCTTCTTCGCCGCAGCTCTCTTCCTGGGCGTGATGCTGCTGAGTACGTACAAGCCCGACCTGTTGCCGTTCTTGTCGAATCTGATCAAGAGGCTGCACCCGCAGGCGAACGCGATGTTTTACTACTGCTACATCGCGGCCATGTTGATGATCTACGCGGGTGTGAAGATCAACTCGAAGTTCGACTACTGGGAAGTCCGGCAGAATGAGTTGCTGCACCACCATGGTTTCCTGAGCGATCTGGAGCGGTTGCCGACCAGCACACTGAAAATCGACAAAGAGATCAAGGACATCTTCGAATACGTGTTGCTCAAGTCAGGTCGCCTGATCCTGAATCCCGGTGGCCAGCAGCGTCCGATCATTCTGGAGAATGTGTTCTTCATCGACCAGAAGGAAGCCCAGATCACCAAGCTGCTGAGTTCGATGCAGGTCCAGATTGCTCCGCCGTCGGAGCAGGTGTGAACCGGGCGAGCGAACGATGATCCACATGCGACAAGGGAGTGGGGAGTGTAGAAGCAGCCACCCCCTCTATCCCGAAGGGATTTCAGCCCATAGCCGGTGGTCAGCGCAGCGCCACCACCGGACAGGACGGTACGAGGTGATTCTATCCCGGCAGGGATTGCAGCCATTCGTCGACACGCAGGATCCCCGGAATTGTCTTGGGGCTGACGAAAGGACCGGTCCCAGTCTCAGTCTCAAGAGCGGCTTCAATCCCTTCGGGATAGGGATGCTTCTCGGACCTCCAATCCGGTGGTGGCGCTACGCTGACCACCGGCTATGGGCTGGGATCCCTTCGGGATAGGAAGGATCACGCTCAACCATCATGCGACTCCCTTCTCCCTACTCCCTACTCACACCATGTCCTACCGCATGCCTGCCGAATGGGAGCCGCACGAGGCCACTTGGCTTTCGTGGCCACAGCGGCGCGATACTTGGCCCGATGCGTTTGATGATGTCCCAGCTGTGTTTGTGGAGATCGCGAAGCATCTGGCTGAATCGGAACTCGTGCGGATCAACGTCTCGAATCCGGTGATGGCCAAGGGGGTCAAGTACCTGCTGAACGCCGCGCAGGTGAATCTCGACGCGGTGCGGTTTCATTACAACCCCACGAACGATGCGTGGGTCCGCGACCACGGGCCAATCTATGTGGTGCGCGATGTGGACGGAGTGCGCGAGAGGGCGGTCCTCGACTGGGACTACAACGCCTGGGGTGTGAAGTACGAGGATTACCACCGCGACAACCTGATCCCCTCACGCATCGCCGATGAGTTCCAAGAGACCTGCTTTAAACCCGGCATCATCCTCGAAGGCGGGTCGATCGACGTGAATGGTTGCGGCACAGTCTTGACGACCGAGGCGTGTCTGCTCAACAAGAATCGCAATCCGACCCTGTCGAAGCAGCAGATCGAGCAGAAGCTCTCGCAGTACCTGAACGTCTCGAAGTTCATCTGGCTGGGCGATGGCATCGAGGGGGACGACACCGACGGTCACGTCGACGACATGACCCGGTTTGTGACCACGAACACGATCGTCACGATCGTGGAGTCGAATCCGAACGACGTGAACTACCGGGCCTTGCGCGAGAACCGTGAGCGGCTAGTCGGCGTCACCGATCAAGCGGGCCGCCCGATCCAGATTATCGAACTGCCGATGCCCGATCCGCTGGTCGTCGAAGGCATCCGCCTCCCGGCCAGCTATGCCAACTTCCTAATCGCCAACACGGTTGTTCTCGTCCCGACGTACCGCTCTCCGAAACCGGACGCTGAAGCGATCGAGATCCTCCAAAGCCTGTTCCCCACCCGCCGCGTCATCGGCATCAATTGCACCGCCCTCGTCTGGGGACTCGGCTCGATTCACTGCGTCACCCAGCAACAGCCGAAGATTGGACGGCTCCCGTGAGCGGCACGGCGCTAGCCGCCGGTTCCCCTCACCGTTGT
>JAYSUV010000196.1:0-5238 GCA_043718945.1 Planctomycetota bacterium | reverse complement strand
AGGCCGGGTCCAGAATCGACACATGGGCCAGACGCTCGCTGAAATCCCGGATCAGCTTCTTGAGAGCTTTGCGCTCCTTGGAATCGGCCTTACGCTCTTTCTGCGCTTTGGCATCCTTGCGGGTCTGTTCCCGAATCTTCAGCGCGAGGGCATCAATCTGATCTCGAACAGCGGCCCACTCTCGTCGCAACGGCTGCATGACCACGGGTTCGAGGAGCGTCTCGATATCGGCGCGGCTGGTGTAGTGCGCTCCGAGTTGGGAGCGTTTGTCGGTATCCAGTATGCGTTCGAAGAGAGTTCCAAAGATGGATGGCTCGATGTTCTCCCAGTCGGGGGCACAGGCATCGGAGAGCGTTTTGATCTCTGCCGGCTCCAGCTGGATCACCGTCGAGTCCGCAAACAATCCCCCATTGAAGTGCAGGACATCCTCGCCCCAGAAGTCACCGCCCGAATTCATGGCTGTGAAGAGTTCTTTCAGGCTGCGAGTGAGCTTGGCCGGGTCGGACTTGGAGGAGCGCACGAGCCGGGTAAACAGACCGTCTTCGCGACGACCGTCGGCGTTCATCTTTCGTTCGCCCAATAGGCCAATATCTTCAGCGAACATGCAGAAGATCAACCGCATCAAGAAGTGAGAGGCCTGATCGGCGGGGATTCCACGATCCTTCAATCCGTCCGCCAATGTCCCAATCCGATTGGCCACATCCTGCGTGACCGCTTCGGGGGTGAGGTTCGGCTTGAGTGATTGTGGGTCACTGAAAAGCCTTCGCAGAATGTCGAGATTCTGGGGGTCCGCGAGTCCATCGAGGTCAAAGACGTAAACGCTCTTAATGGTCCCCGTGAAGTTCGTGTGAATCTCAAACCGGTCCATGTCGCAGACGACCAGCAGGGGAGGATTCTCCAAGTCTTCCCGGTACAGGAGCAGCTGGTCATAGGCCGCCTTCAGATCACGGCGTTTCTTCTTGTATTCCCAGCCAAAGTGGCCTTTCTTCCAGACATCCGCCCAGCCATGACCCCCATCGGATTTGTTCACGCCTCGCTCGAAGGTGTACCACGCACCCTCGGGATCGGCATCGACGGGCTTGGGCTGGTTTAGCAACTCGCAGAGGGCGAGAAAATGGCTATGGCACGCTGAACGCTCGGAGAGCGAGGTTTTTTTCCAAGTGTCAACGAATTGTTGTGGAGTCATGCGAGCGGCCCTTGTCGGATGTGGGATTCGCCAGCTTAGGCGGTGCCATCGAGTCCGTCGACTGTCTGCCTCAACGATAACACCTCGATTCAAAGGTGAGGTGTTGAGATCGGCTTCCCAAGTTCCGCTGGGGGACCGCTATGTTCGGCCTCCCCCCGTACCACTCTTCCACGACCGCTACACCGTACGGCTGCAATCCCTACCGGGATAGAATTCATCTCGTACCGCTCCGTCCGGTGGTGGTGCTGGGCTCACCACAGGCGATGGGCTGAAATCCCTTCGGAATAGAGGGGCGACTCTACGTCCACACTCTCCCATCTCTCATGTGTGCGTCCCCAACGTCGGTGAAAGACGCCGACAGAGGCTCCCGAGAGGCTCGGAATCTGGAGCGGATTACTGGGGGCCAGAATTCCTCACGCGAAGACGCGAAGGTGGCAGATGTCCCTCTCCTTCGCGTCTTCGCGTGAGGCCCCTTTCATGCCCCTTCGCCAGCAGACGATGCCTCGGTCAATTGGCCCAAGCGATCTCTGGCCACCGACGATGAGGATGCACGCACCAATCTCTCGTCACATGTTGCCCATCTCCCCATCTCCCCAACGATCCTCTCCACCGACTTTGCCGGTTATGCCGATCACTCCCGTTCTGCCAATTCTGCCGAGCAATCCTGCCGTGCCACAGTTGCGCGTTATGACCGTTCGATAAGGATTCTCAGGGATGTTCGGCGCATCCGCTACGCCCCGCACGCCCCGACCGCCACACATGCAGTCGGGAACCACGCACCAGCATCGCAGATAGGGAGTCTCCCATGGATCGGGAAGCGGTTGAGGATGTCGTCCACGCGTCATTGGGACGCCATCTGCGGGTGACTTGCGTGCTGGGGCTGCTCTTTCTGGGAGTCGGCTTCGTGCTGGGGCACTATGTGTCCGCCCAGCATGCCCGCGAACTGTCCGACCGCTGGACCAATCGGGCCGACGAGTTGTCCCGGCAGATCACCGCTGCCCAGGAGACCATGAAAGCCGATCTGGCCCAGGTCCGTAAACTCGCTCAGTCGACTCAGAGCGATGACCTCACGCAGTCGGCTCGTCAGGAAAAGATGCTCAACGAGACCCGGCGTCTGTCCCGCGCCACGGAGGATCTCCGACAGTCGCTGATCGCCCGCTGCATCGCCGAGAACCAACGCGAAAAGGCCCGCATCCTTCAGGAACTCCAGCCGTACCTCGATCGCAAAATGACCATCAAGGCCGCCGAAGTCTCTGAAGCCCTCAATCGACTCGTCGATACGCAAGTCTCCCAGCTGAAGACTCTGGCCGAGGTCGAAGTCTCGCCGACCCAGGCGGCCAGCGAACCGCTCGCTATCCAGTCGGACATCTCTCCTGTCTCGGGTGAGGCTGCTGTGCCCTATTGCCCCGTTCCCGACTACACCAGCCCACTTCAGCCGATCGCCGAAGGCACGACCCCCGCCGACCAAGAGCCCGTCGCCTTAATGCCGATGCCGACGACTCCCATCGTCCGCATGCCGGTTCAGGCCGAACCGACCCACATGCCGACGGCGTTGCCCAGCGGCCAACCCCAGTTCTTCACCGCCCCCCGCAAGCCCCGCCTGTTCATCCCTGCTCGCAAGCCGCTGGAAATGTCGACAGCCACTGAACCGGTCGTGCGATGAGGGAGTTGGGAGGCATTCGCCAAATCGGCGTCGACTCCCATCCCGGCAGGGATGACAGAGATTTGCCGGTGGTCGAGCCGAGCGCAGCAAACACCACCGCTCGTAGACCCTTCCGTAACGTCATTGCATCCCGAAGGGATGCCAGAAGTGTTTGAGTAAACAGCACTGGGGCGAATCTCCCATTGAGCTGCGAGCTGGGGCGATATCCTCTCGTCAGAGCGGCTCGCCTGGATCCTCCCCCCTTCCACACGCCGCCCCACCGCCATCCCTTCGGGGTGACAGGAAACTCGGTTGTCGATTTGTGGAGAGTCCAATACCTTCCGACACGTTGCAGAAGTCGTGAGACGACCTCTCCTTGTCAATGCGACACGACTTCAGCGACTTCCCCCGTTGCCGGAATCCGAGTCGAGGAGTGGCATGGCCGACATTCATTCACCCCATCGGTCGCACCGGTCGCCACACGGTCACGTTCGAGGACGGCTCGACGGGAATGGTGGTCCAGGGCGACATCTCGCATCCGGTGAGTTTTTATGTCCATCCGTCGTTCGCCTCGTTCCACACCCGCGAGTATTACATTCGCGTCACCGCCCGCCGGTTCTCCGCCGGAAATGTCGGGATGAACCTGCTCTATGAAGTCGCCGACAGCCAGGGGCGCGGGGCGTACCGGAACGCCGAAAAATGGTTCGGGGTGAACGAAGGCACCGACTGGCAGACCTCTACGTGGCATGTGACCGATGCCTGCTTCTCCAAAATGTGGGGCTACGACATCGTCGTGCGCCCCGAGGAGTCGGTCCCGTTCGCGATCGGCAAGATCGAGGTCAGCACGGTGCCGTTCGAGTAGGGTGGTGTGTGGTGCGGTGGGCACTCCGCAGGCTCGCCTAGCCCGTGCCTATCGACTGAACGGTCTTGGCCCTCTGGCTCGGGTCTGGTAGTTTGCTGCTTTACGAGCATGAGGCACCACCCGAGGGCAGGGATGACTGAAGGCGAACACACAGCACTGGCCACACAGCAGGCGGGGAATCGACGCCGATTTCTGGTCCCGCGTTCGCGCCGGCTCACCTGCGATGTCCTCCATTTTCACAAGCAGGTTCCGCTCTGTCCGCATCACCACCAGAGCCACTTGGGTCCACTCGACGCCATTCGGAAGGCGTGTCCGACTCGCATTTCCTGGCCAGTCCTGTTTCTGAAAGCCTACGCCTTGATGGCCCGCGAGACGCCGGTCTTCCGACAGACTTGGATGTCGTTCCCCTGGCCTTCGATTTATCAGCATGGCTCCAGCACCGGAATGCTGGCGGTCCAGCGCGAGTATTTGGGAGAACCCTGGCTCTTTTGGGGCCGATTCAAATCCCCCGAAGACAAACCACTCACGGAGCTTCAGGAGCATTTGGACTATTACCAGCAACAACCCGTGGAGCAGATCTTTAAGCGGTATCTGCAACTGAGTCTGATCCCCAACCCCTTCCGCAGATTCCTCTGGTGGTGTAACCTGCAACTCAGTGGAACCATGCGGGCCAAGCGGGTCGGGACGTTTTTTCTATCCACCCTGGCCAGTCGGGGAGTCGAAATCGATTGCCCCCCCTCGTTTCAAACAGGTATCCTCAGCTACGGTCCGATCGATGCACAGGGGCAGTCACGTGTGACACTGGCGTATGATCATCGTTTGATGGATGGACAGCTGGTCGCGAACAGTCTGCTTCGGATCGAGCAGATCCTGAATGGTGCTCTGGCGGATGAGCTGAAGACACTGACATCATTGAGCGAATCGAAGTCCGCTTAGCATCGATTCCGCAGTTCCCCTCAGGATTCCCATGTCCGATTCACTCGAAGGCAAAGTCGCACTCATCACCGGTGGGTCTCAGGGAATCGGGCGTGCGGTGGCCACGGCTCTGGCCCAGAAGGGAATGAATCTGGTTCTGGCTGCTCGCTCGAAGGACAAGCTCGAAGTCGCAGCGGAGGAGCTTCGCCAAATCGGCGTCCGCGTCTTAACCGTCCCGACAGATGTCTCGAAGCGGGCCGATCTGGAACATCTCGTTGCCGCCGCCGTCGCCGAGTTCGGAGGGATCGATGTCTTGGTGAACAACGCTGGGATCGAGGCATTTCGAGCCTTCCATGACATTCCGATTCAACAGATCGAGGCCACCATTCAGACGAACACGATTGGCACTCTCGTCTTGACCCGACTCGTCATCCCGATCATGCAGAAGAAGAGCTGGGGCCGAATTATCAACATGGCCTCGACAGCTGCGATCCAAGCCCCGCCGTATGGGGCCACCTACGCGGCGACCAAGGCGAGCATCTTGCAATTCACGATGGCGTTGCGATTGGAGTACATCGGCAGTGGGATTTCTGCGACGGCGATTTGCCCCGGTTTCACTGAGGACGGCGGGAT
>JAYSUV010000195.1:0-1937 GCA_043718945.1 Planctomycetota bacterium | reverse complement strand
GCGGGGTAGCACCGGTTGGCCGCTTTGGGCCTACCGGTGTGCCAACGGCACAAGAGGTTACTCCAGGGTGAACACACGACACAAGAACTTCCTGTGGCCAAGCCACCCCGGTAGATTCCAAAGCGAATCAACCGCGGCCACCCTGCCGAAATCTTCCGACACAACCTTGCACACACAACTCGCTAACACCAACCGTACCAAATTCCATTTGCCGCTGAACCAAGACAGTCGAGTCATCGCCACTCCCACCGAGAAATCCCGCCTGATCAAGCTCGGACGCGATCTGGGCGTAAAGCTCCGCGAACTCATCTCCATCGTCAGCTACGCCACGTTCCGCCGCTGGATTCGCGAGGCGGAAGCGGCTCATGTGACTCGCGAACCACCACCCCAGCCCACCGGTCGACCTCGCACAGCCAGTGACATCCGCGAGCTGGTTCTGAAGCTGGCCCGTGAGAACTCGTGGGGCTACACCCGCATCCTTGGCGAGCTGCGAAAACTCGGCATCCAATCGATCTCTCGCTCCACCGTGAAAGCCATTCTCAAAGAACACCACATCGCCCCCGCCCCCGATCGCCCGCGAGGCTCATGGAGCGAGTTCATCCGCATCCACGCCGCGACTCTGGTCCAATGCGACTTCCTGTCGAAACCCGTCTGGACTCCCCAGGGACTGGTCACGCTCTACGTGCTGGCGTTCATTCACATCGGCACGCGAAGACTCTGGCTCTCCCCCTCGACACGTCATCCCGATGCTGCGTGGGTCACGCAACAAGCCGAGCGGTTCCTCGACCACGCTAGTGCCACGGGCTTCGTCCCGTGGGACGGGCCCATTGGCCCGTCCGAGCCGACCATCGACTCGTTGCCCGCGCGATCATCCTCCCCTCTGCTCCCCTCTCCCCCTGGGAGAGGGGCCGGGGGTGAGGGTCTTCCGGATGAGGGCCAGTCCACGCGGGGCTTCTTCCTCCGCGATAACGACGTGAAATACCCACCCGCCTTCGATGAGGTCTTCCGCTCAGCGGGAGTCACGGTCCCCAAGATGCCCCCGCGCGCCCCGAACCTGCGGGCGCACGTTGAACGAGTGATACAGACAGTTCAGTCCGAGGTTCTCGATGGCATGGTCGTGGTCGGTGAGAAGCACTTCAACCACATTCTCTCGGTCACGCAAGACTGGTACAACAATCTCCGCTCCCACTCCGCCCGCGACCACCTCCCCCCCGGCTGGGACAAACCGCCACGGGTGGATAACACCGCCACCCCGAACGAGATCGTCTGCACCACCCGCCTCGGCGGGCTGCTGAACTCGTACTCCCGCCGGGCAGCATGAAGCGGTTCTATCGCTCGACCAGCCCGGTCACGAAAAGCCTTCCTCGCCAAGGCTTCGCCATCGGTCCGTACCATGCCCGCATTTCACGGGGAAACTCGGTCTGCCCGGTCGAAAATGACCTATTGACAACGGGCAATCCGGGGCTCACTGTTCTCGTTCGGGGGATTCAACCGTGGGCAAACTGCCAGGGATTTGCCTCACGGACCGCGTGCAGAGTTTTCACACCTCGCGCTTTCCCGTGTATGGGCGGGAAAGAAAGGGGTCAGGTCTCATTGATTGGCCATTTAGGGAAACAAAGAGACCTGACCCCTTTTCCTCTCTTCTGACCCCTTTTCCCCTCTTGATCCTGGCTCCAGGCGGGATTGGAGAGACCACTCGCAATCAGTACCGCGAGGATCAATCCACCAAAGCGCGTGTGGAATCGGTCGACTTGAACTCGGAACATGACCCCACCTTATTGGAAACGCCCTGCGGATGATGGCGGTGCTGGACGAACAGGGCGACGCCACACGAACCATCCCGCACCCGCTAACACACACAGCCCCAGTCCCATCATGAGATATCGCCGCAGCGGAGAACCAAAAAATGGCTGGCCAATCAGAGAAGCCAGCTTGAC
>JAYSUV010000194.1:0-1938 GCA_043718945.1 Planctomycetota bacterium | reverse complement strand
GCTGCCAGCGTCTCCTCGGCGGGCGACATGATCCCATGCGACCGCAGGATCTCGGCCAGCTTCTCCCTGGCTAGACGCAACCGGCTCTTGGCCGTCGGCAGTGGCACGTCCATGATCTGGGCGATTTCTGGCAGACTCACCCCTCCGTAGTGGTGCAGCGTGAACGTCTGCCGCTGCTCTTCGGGGATGAGGGCCAGCCCGGCCTCGACCAGCTTGGCCACCTCGCGCTGGTCGGCCCTGTCCTCGGGAGAGGTCATCTCTCCGGCGATGCGGTACAGGACATCGTCGTCGGCATCGCGAGGCCGCTTCACCGCTCGCACGAGGGCGTCGTGCGTCTTGCGGCGGATGTCGTCGATCAGCAGATTGCGGGCGATCCGGAACAGCCACCCCCGAAACCGACCCACCGGTAAGTAATCCCACGACTGCTGGTAGAGCTTGATGAGCGTGTCTTGGGCGAGGTCTTCGGCCAACTGGACATCGCGGGTGTTGCGGATGAAGAACCCGATCAGCGGCGATTGATATTGATCCACGAGTTCATCGAAGGCGGTGTTGTCGCCTTCTTGAAGTCGGATCATCAACAGGTCATCATCGGTCATGGAGTACGTCGCGAGTGGCTGGAATCGGCCTGACACAATATATTCAATCGCAGTGGCAATTGACGACACCGAGCGGCCTGGGGCCACAACAGCAGGGGGAAGCTGTCAGCTTTCAGCCAGAAAGCCACTCATCGTCGAGGCGACCTCTGCACCCCGAAGGGGTCACACATCACAGCCCAGGGTCGCGACTGCAGGGAGCGCACCCTGAAGGGGCAGGGCTACCAAGATGTGAAACACCGGGAAATCGCATGGAATCGACGAACAAGCCAGCACCATCGCCGCTCTTTGTCCCGGCAGGGACACCCGACAATAGCCCACCGATTCATCGGTGGGGCCACGAGCTTCTCGTGGTCCGCAGCCCCGGCAGGGGCGACAGAAGCTCGCAGTGTGGTCCCGCGCCGACTGCTCGTGATGATAGTGATCGCCAGATTCTGCCGTCCCTGGCGGGACTCATCGGTGTGCCTGATGATGCTCTCCCACCGTTGAAACGGTGGGCTATTATCGTGTGTCCCTGCCGGGACAAAGAGTTGGAAATTCTGTGGGAAAACGCTCGCCTTGGAAGCCCTGCCCTGAAGGGGTTCCACACGGTGTACGTCGGTGTACAACCCCTTCAGGGTTGGGATCCTCTGGGCGACGTATCCCAGGGTGCGCTCCTACGTCGCGACCCTGGGCTATGATGTGCAACCCCTTCGGGGTACAGAGATTCTCTAGGCCACCCTTCCTCAGCGCTGCGTGCCCAGAATTCAGACATCAGTCAACACTGAGGCGAGACCCCACTTGGAAAACGTGATCCCTCTGACATTTGGACGGCGAGGAGCCTTTCAGATTCAGATTCCGACTGAACGGCTTCAGAGCCGCTTCGTAGCTCCCACTGCGGTGAAATCACTGGGGGAGACGCTGGCCCATGCGCTCGAATCGCCGCTGGAGTACCCGGGTTTGCGGCAGGCAGTGGTGGCCGGGGATCGGGTGACGCTGGCCGTGGATCGCCAGACTCCACAGGCGGAAACGCTGATCCTCGGGCTGTGGAAGGTGTTGGAGTCGTGCGGGGTGAGTGCCCCGGACGTGACGATTCTCGTGCCCGCCACGCTGACTCCGGGAGTGAATCCCGACTTGCGGAGGCTGCTGCCCGCCGGGGTTCGCGAGCAGGTGGTGCTCAAGATTCACGATCCGACCGATGAGACTTCGACGGCGTACCTCGCGACGACGGCGGCGGGCGAGCGGGTCTATCTGCACAAAGATCTGCTCGATTCCGACTTGCCGATTCTGGTCGGCGGCGTCGGGTTCGATTCGGTCCTCGGCTTTCGGGGAGGCGGCAGTGCCTTGTACCCCGGCCTGTCGAATG
>JAYSUV010000193.1:0-5246 GCA_043718945.1 Planctomycetota bacterium | reverse complement strand
AAGGTCAGACATCCTTGTCCGTCGATTTCCGAGGTGTTTCGCACGGACGGACGAGAATGTCCGTCCTACGAAATGTCTCATTTCTCCCCGCGACAGGTATCGCCCGAATGCGGGGTTTCTCAACAGCCGGTATCGAGTTCAGAACAGCATCCTGAGCATGCAGTTGGAACGGATCATCAGGAAGGCTGGAGTCGATCAGTGGCCCCCGCTGTTCCAGAATCTCCGGGCAAGCTGTGAAACCGACTTGATGAGATTGCATCCCACTAACGCGGTGTGCGACTGGATGGGCCACAGCGTCGCAATAGTCCACAAACACTCTCTGCAAATGACGGAAGCCGACTTCGAGCGCGCCGTACTAACACAACCCAGCCCAGTCAGCCACGGTTTGCCACTGCCATCGCCACCCATCAACCGAAGATGGTAGGGAAATTCCCACATCTCTAGGATTTTAAGCAGTAGATCAATGCCCTCGACAGGAGTCGAACCTGTGACCTGAGCTTTAGGAAAGCTCCGCTCTATCCAGCTGAGCTACGGGGGCGGATAGTCACCCATTCTATAAGTTGTGTGCAGCAAACGAAAGAATCAAGTCCGAGTATTTCTACTGTCCGGCTTTGGTTCTGCGTTTGGGAGAAGTCAAGTTGCCATTCGTGTCAATTCAGTTGAGCGCCACTCGTTGGCATCGCCATCGGGGTCGGCCTGGAACGCCTGCCTGGTCGCCCGCCCGCTGCGGCAACAACGCCTCCGCGATCCACTCGACAAAGACGGGAAAGGCCAAGCCCCCTCGTCACTCCGCCACCGCCTGGCTCGCTCAAGTGATCGTCCGGGATCCTCCAAACTCCATGGAATCACGGGGGTGAGAGCGTTCACTCATGCTCACAGCACTCGCCTCCCCTGCCCGAGCATGACGAAGCGAATCAAGACAAACACCCGCGACATCGTCGCGGGTGTTTGCGTTTCATTCGACTGAACTGCCGCGATCAATCGTCGTCGCCGTCGCCCATGCCCATGTCGGACAGGTCGAAGTCCCGCTCGCTGACATCATCGGTATATTCCTCGACCGGAGCTTCTTCGCGGTCGTCCTTCGCCGTCTGCCGCCGCCGCAGCTTGGCGGGTGGCAACTCTTCATCATCTTCCATGAACGGACGCGGCGAGGCCGAACCGTCGGTGATCAGTTCCTTGATCGGCTGGATGAAATAGAGCTTCTTGCTCTTCTCACGCAGAGCGGCCAGCTTCTCTTCGGCCTGAGCCTTTTCGTTGTAGGGGAACCGGGCCTCTTCACGCAGGGTGCCGCTGAAAACGCCCCAGATCAGACGCTTGCGCTCGACTTGCTTTGTTTTACGGCGCGTGGTCTTGGCCTTCGTCGTCCCCTTTTTGGCAGCGACTTTTTTGCCACCGGCTGTGGACTTCTCAATTGCGGCGACGGCATCGGCCTCTCGCCGCTTGTCCTTGATGCTGGGGGGTTTGCGTGCTGCCATGTGTCGTTTTGTCCTTGGTCGTGGGACGGTGATTGAAGTCCGATTCGCCCGGCTCGGCACCATCCGTGTGCGGGCAGGCGAATTCGGATCGATAGTTTACGGAAAGACGGAGTCATTCGCAAGAATACCGAAAAACTCAATCGATGACTTCAATGCAGGCTTGGAGTGTCATCGGGGTGAACACACGACACACGAGGCCGACGGTCACCTGTCGGAGGACATGGATTCTGAGCGGATCGAAGCCCCAGGGCAGGTGAAGGCTTGCGAATCCCGCCCCGCTCCAGTCTCATCGCCGCGAGAGCGTCGGCAGCAGTTAGCCACGAACGGCAGCCCGTGGACGGGAGTGGAGACATCAATCGCAGCCGCGAAAGCGGCGACAGGAGGCAATTGATTTTACGGCTCAGCTCTCGGAACGAATCACTCCTGTCGCCGCTTTCGCGGCTGCACTCTATATCCGTCTCTGTTCCGTGGGCTGCGCCCACGGCTATCTGCTGCCACCGCTTCGCGGTTCAGATCAGTCCAGAATCCTCCGTAAAACGGAATTCATTCCGTTCGACGCACCCGGGCCGCTCACAGATCGGGGGGCGGTCAGTCGGCGGTTCGGTCGCTGTCACTCCCGCTGTGCCACTCCGCCAGCTGGGCCCGGACCTTGGCGGCGTGTGGGCTTTCGATGGCCTCGGCGCGATTCCCCAGTGAGTCATGGGCGAGAGTCCGCAGAGAATTGGCGGCACTTACAGCAAGCCGATCAGGCGAGCCGGATGGCGTCAGCCTCTGGACCCGAGTGCCCCAACGCCCCAGTCCGAGGGCTGACGCCGCCCGGCTCACCTGCCACGTCAGTCGGCGGCTCGGTCGCTGTCCCCCCCGCTGCGCCACTCCGCCAGCTTGGCCAGGACCTTCGCGGCGTGCGGGTCTTCGAGGGCCTCGAAAATCGCCAGTGCGGAGGTGGCGCGGGTGATGGCCTCGGGGCGATTCCCCAGCGAGACGTAGGCTAGCGCGGATTTCCACAAGGCAATGCTTTCGTTTCGCTGATCGCCGATTTCCCGCATTACAATCAGCGCCTCCTCATAATTCAGGATTGCGTGGCGCGCGGACCCCATGTAATGGTAAATGGAACCGATGTTGCACAGTGAGTTTCCTATCCCGTACCGGTCGTCGATCTCGCGCATGATGCCCAAAGCCTGTCTGTAATACACGATGGCCTGGTGCGCATGGTCCAATTTGAAGTGGGCGTTGCCGAGATTGCACAGCGCGTATCCTTCTCCACGCCGGTCGCTGATCTCGCGGGCGATGGCCAGCGCCTCCTCGTAATACCCGATGGCCTGTCCCGCGTCGCCCAACTCGAAGTGGGAGCTGCCGAGGTTGCACAACACCGTCCCTTCCCCGCGCCGGTTGCTAATCTCGCGGACGATGGCCAGCGCTTCCTCGTAATACACGATGGCCTGTCCCGCGTCGCCCAAGTTGGCGTGGGCGCTGCCGAGGTTGCCCAGCGCGGGCCATTCCATCTCCCGATCCTGCACGCGGCGTGCAGCGTGCAGCTGGCCTTTCATCCAAACGATCTGCTGGCGAGGATAGAACCGCAGTGGACTGGTGTGGGCCACGGCATTGACTAGGTATGCCAGCTGTCGCGAGGCAACCTCATCCTCACGCCCAGCGAGCCCCGCATACGCGGCCTCGATCTGAGCACGCTCGCGGTCAAACAGGGCGAGGCCACCCACGGCATCGCCATTCAGGTACAGGGCATTCGCTTCATTGCCAACCGCCGTGTAGTGCGCGGCATGCGCCAGGTACAGCTCCGCGAGAGCCTCCTCGCCCCACTGGCTGCGGGCATACTCCCCGGCCAGATCGTGCAGCTGGAACCGGTCCTCCCCCTCGCGATCGAGCAGGCTGCGGCGGACGAAGTGATTCAGCGTTGTCTCGGAGAGAGTCGCCTTTTGCTCCGCAAAAGGGCGTCCTTTTTCGGAGAAAAAGGCGACAATGGCCGCAGCGGCGCGGGCGTCGAAGCTGGCGGTGAAGACGCCGAGTTGCCGCCAAGCGGTGCGTTCGGCCTCGGGGAGTTGGGCTTCGCTCAGCCGCAGGGTTTCGGAGATCGTCACCTCCCCGGCATCGGGGGCATCGGCATCGAGCGTGGCGAGCCGACCGCTGCTGAGGTCTTTCAGGTAGGTAGCGACATTCGCCTTCCCACCCCGCTCCGCCGCATCGAGCGCCAGATGTGCCCCCGCCAGACGCAGCGCCAGCGGCAACCCCGCACAGAGCTTGACCAGCGCCGCCGCATCGGCGTCATTCAGAGCGGGATAAAACTCCCGCAACAGCTCGACCGCCTCCGCATCGAGCAGCTTCCCGACATTGTACGGCGCGGTCTTCCCCAACATGAAACTGTGCCGCGACGTGACGATCAGCGCACACCCGGCGGGCGGGATCAGCGGAGCGACCTGCGCGGCATCGCGGGCATTGTCCAACAGAATCAAGACTCGCTTACCACCCAACAGATCGTGATAGATCGACTTCAGCTGCGCCTCGTCATCCGGCAGCTTAGCTGTCGGATGAAACGTCTGAATCACCTGAGCCAGCAGATCGCACCCACTCGGCGGATTGGCATGCGTGCCGCGACCGTCCAGCAACATCTGAGCATCCGGGAATTGCGGAGTCCACTCATGTGCCAGGACCAGCGCGAGTGCCGTTTTGCCAATGCCGCCCATGCCCCGCAGCCCGGTGAGTACGGCTTCGCCCTTGTCTGCCAGTGGGCGAAGGATGTCCAAGTCCGCGACCCGTCCCACGAACCCCTGCGGCGGCTTGTGGAGTTGGTGCAGACCGCTGCGCAGGGTGAGTTGAGCGGCCACAGTCGCCCCGGCTTGACCCAGCCCATGGACTTCTCGCACGCATCCGGCGACGGCGACGAGCAGGGTCTTTACCGTATCGACCGGGCGATTCAACGTCCGCCTGACGGTGGTGGCCAGCGGCGTGCCCGCAAACTTGCCGGACTTCACGCGCTCGCGGTGAGTCTCTTGCAGGTCGGTCTTGCGTGCGCGTTCGTCAGCGTCGCCCTCCTCCACGAACCCGACTCGCGACAACTCGGGCGCACAGACGAAGGCGATGACGGGCTTGTCCAACTGATGCGCGTAGTAGTATTCAAACTGGGTCCAGGAGCACTGAAAGTCCGGCTGTTCCGGGAACGGATCGCTGGCATGCGAGCCGTAGCCCTGGCCAGCGAGGTGGATGATGCAATCGCTCTCAGCGATGCGCGTGATGAGCATGTGTCGCACATCGCGCGGTGGCATGCCGAGACTCCGGCCCTGCGTGAGTACACGGAATCCGGCCTCCATAAAGGCGTCGGCCAGGATGTTCCGCCATTCTTCGAGGTCAATGGTGGCGGCACTCAGAAATACGGTAGGAGTGTGCATGCCGACATCGTGACAGGCGAGAGTGGGAATGGCAAGAATTCGAAGGCCGACGACGCGGTGAGTGTGTGTGTCAGCCTTGTCGGCAACCCGTGGCTTCTGACCCCTCTCCCGCCGTGCCACATACACCGCAACTCCCACTCATCCCGAGTCGCGACGACCACAGCCAGGCCTCTGGAATCTGTAAAAATCTGTGACATCTGTGGGCAAACTCCCTGACTGAGGATGCACGGCCGAAGAAGGATCGGTCCACAGATTTGCACAGATTGAATTCTTCCTGCACTTTCGGGCATCTCTCCCTCTTATACCGCGAGTCTGAGCAGGCGTTGGAGCAGGACGCGGATTGTCTGGGGGAGCGGGGTGGTGGCGGTAGACG
>JAYSUV010000192.1:0-1943 GCA_043718945.1 Planctomycetota bacterium | reverse complement strand
GAAATCTCAGTCGCGGAGCGACAGTCAGAGACGCCGCGCAGGCACGGGCACGTAGGAAACGTGCCCCACGAGGATCGCTATCATGTTCACAGCACTGGCTTCGTCCTCCCGAGGGAAGCGAACCCCAATACCAAGCCTTGACGGGGCACGACTCGATTTCCTTACCAGTCTGCTGGCACTCCGGGCAATGTCTCTTTGAGGATCTCGTAAATCGCCTTCCGGTCTTCGGCGCTCAAGTGCTCAAACTCCGGCGAGTTGTTCTTTCCGGTCAGTACCTCGCGCAGCTTCTTCAACACATCGGCCTTGGCAACTGCGGGTAACTGCTCGAACGCCGGGGAGTAGATCAGGTAGCTGCAGGGGTACTTGAGGAGGCGGGTTTTGAGGTCGAGGTCGCGGAGCGAGCGGCCCTTGGAATCGCGCGGCCCACGGGTGGCGAACCCTTCCGCAAAACCCGAGGTGCCCGACACTGGGGATTCGAGGGCAAACTCCTGACTGAACAGCAGATACTTGACCAGCTTTTCCGTGACACCGTTGATCCGGCGTTCGGTCAACTCGCTGCGGAACGTCTCCGGACGATCCAAGGCGTCGTTCATGATGTCATCGTGATGGAGCGCACTACGGGTCTCGAAGTTCACCAAGGTGATGAAGTTGTGCATCTGTACCTGATGCTCGAGCACCATCAGTGCGACGAGGTCGCTGTGCGGTGTGAGATAGTGCTTCACCGAGACGAACTTTGCCAGATCGATCGCGTTGGCCCCCGCCTCGCGGTCGAGGTTCTCGGGCGTCTTGCGTTGAGCCAGGACATTCCCCATGTGCCGCATTGAGCCATGCTGCCCGCTCACATACCAGCCGCCCCAGCGTTTGGAGAACGGGCTGGTGTGATCGCTTGAGAACGTCCCCGACCCCAGTAGCGGGTGGCCACCGCCATCCGAATAGACCGAGCGCACGAGCAACCCCGGCACCCCCTGTGTCCGCGACGAGGCATGACACGTCAGGCACTGCCCCCGGTCCCGCACGAACTGCGGCTTCATGGTCGGCGACTCGGGCAGGCTCTGGTCGAGCGTGTAAAAGATCGTCCCCTGCTGAGCGTCCTGCGTCGCCACCTCCAGCACGTCCCCCTGCTGACAGTAACCGATGTACGTGTCCTCATTGAAATACACAGCTCGCGGGCGTTCCGGCGTGATCCGCCTCAGCTGGAGACTGGTCTTGGAGAAGACCAGCACCTGCGACGACTGCGGCACATCGAGCAGCTTCAGTACCGCCTCCAGATAGCCCCGCTGGTCGCCGGGCTTGAGGTCGACTTCGCCCGAGTCGATCTTCGCTTGCAACTCGGTAATCCGGGTACTGACCGGTGCCGTTTCATACGAGATCGGAGCCGCCTCGAACTCCATCTGGGCGAAGGCTGAATGCAGCGTACTCAGGCAGAACAGACCAGCTGCGATGGAGGTCAGAAGCCGGGGCGGGATCGACATGTTGCGTACCCAATGAGCGTAGGTGGGGAGAGTCGTTGTGGCTGCCGGGTTGGGTGCAACAGATGTCACACCAAAACAGGTACTCATTACTCCTCTTTCATCGTAGTCGGCAGTTTGCCGCATATCAAACACAGTTTTGGCCAGTTCGACAAGTTTCCCGCAGGTTAGAATCTGGTCCGATGCGCCAAGACGCCACCCCGCTTGTCAGGGTGGTTCCAGCGCTTATGCATTACACGAATTGCTGGAAGTCTCGTAACGCATTTTGTAGCGTACCAGCGCGGGAACCACTGGGGCCAGCCATTGGTCACTACACAACTCCCCACCCCGAAGGGGTCACAGCCCATAGCCGGTGGTCGAGCGCAGCGACACCACCGGACCTCGATCCCCAGAGCCGCCTGTATCCCGAAGGGATTACAGCCGCTCTGGCCAGTTCCGTGAGGCGAAGGCTGCAATCCCTTCGGGATAGACGGA
>JAYSUV010000191.1:0-5260 GCA_043718945.1 Planctomycetota bacterium | reverse complement strand
CGTGCGACGCCGAGTCTCTCAGAGTTGACACCTCGAACAGACCATTTTCGGTGGACTCCGTGAGATCAGTGTCCCAATAGCGCCACTTCAAAAATGCGTGAGCGAGGGCGTACGTCTCTCGATGCTCTCCGAGTACTCGGCCCCCAGAAAGGTGTTGACCTTCACCCCGATCATGGACACGGATTGGCGGCAGCCCTCGCTCACGCGTCGGATGGGTGGAGATACCCACGAGTATTACTCCCACACGCAAGCGGGCTGGGAGTAGTCGGCTTCCCCCTGAAACACAACTCGCCATGAGTGCCACAACCTGCACTCGGACAAGGGATTGCGGGCATTCCCGATGGTGTCACTCCGGGGGACACATGCCCTCCCTGGGAATCACGCCGACCGATTGCTTGTCAGTTCGCCCCGTGCCGACTATCATTTCTTACCGTGCTTAGCCCCTATAGCTCAATCGGTAGAGCAAATGACTCTTAATCATTAGGTCGTAGGTTCGACTCCTACTGGGGGCACTTTGAGAAGCCGGTTCCGTTGGAACCGGCTTCTTGCATTGAGGAAAGCCCGTGGGTTGCAACCCACGGGCTTTGAGGACCACTCACGCCCCCGAAAGACCGACCAACATGGAGAGTGCCGTTCGTCGAGCTGCCTTTGAAGCCTCGCGCACGATTGTCGTCAAGATCGGCACGAACGCCCTCTCACGCCCCGACGATACCCTCGACTTTGCCCGCATCAATAGCCTCGCCGAGCAACTGGTGCGGTTGCGTCGGACTGGGAAAAAAGTGCTCGTGGTCTCCAGCGGGGCCATCGGGGCTGGGATCGGGCTACTCGGGCTGCGCGAGCGACCGACAGAGTTGCCGCACCTGCAAGCGACCGCCAGCGTGGGGCAGGCTCACCTGATCGGAGCCTACGACGCAGCCTTTCAGAAGCATGGGCTGCGCGCCTCGCAGATCCTGCTGACCGCGAACGACTTCAGGCGACGCGTGCGCTACCTGAACATGCGCAATACGATCAACACGTTGTTCGAGTACGACGTGATTCCGGTCGTCAACGAGAACGACACGGTGAGCATTGACGAGATCAAATTCGGAGACAACGACCGGCTGGCCGCGATGGTGTCGAGCCTGCTCGAACGACCGCTGCTGATCATCCTCTCGGTGATTGATGGCCTCTACGACCGCGACCCGAAGGACTCCGGGGCGAAGGTCATCCCGCTGATTGAAAGCTGGGACGAGAGACTCCGCAGCCTGGCCGCCGACTCGAAAAGTTCGCGAGGCACGGGCGGGATGGTCTCCAAGCTCGAAGCAGTCCGCATGGCGACCTCGGGCGGCGGCAACGTCATCATTGCGAATGGCACGGACCGGACTGTCCTCGACAAAGTTCGCGAGGCCGAGGAGGTCGGCACGCTGTTTCTCGGTGTCGGCGAGCCAGTCTCGGCGTGGAAACGCTGGATCGGCTACACAGTTTCTCCGGTTGGGAAGCTGAGACTGGATGCGGGTGCAACACACGCGGTGCGCGACAACGGGCGGTCGCTGCTGGCCATCGGCGTCACCGGCGTCGAGGGGCACTTCTCGAAGGGGGAGATCGTCTCGGTGCTTGATTGCGAAGGAGCCGAGATCGCCCGCGGATTGATCAACTTCAACTCGCAACAGGTGGCCCAGATCGCGGGCAAACGCACCGAGCAAATCACCGCGCTGCTGGGTGCCGACGCCGACCGAGCCGTGATCCACCGCGACAACCTCGCCGTGACTGGGGAGCGAACCACATGAGCGGCACCTCGTCAGCCGGTGGAAACGCGGGCCTGCCGCACCTCGATGCGGCGGGGAAGTTGTTTCTATCCGCTGAAGTGATGCGACCTGACTGTGGCAGAAGATCGTCTTGATCGCTCCACGAGCCACCTGAGCGGAGTTGTCGGAGTTGTCTTCGAATTGCCAGCCGGATGTGCGGTCGCCCTCCTCCCAGTGTAGACTTGTCTTCGATCCTCATGACCTATGATCGAAGACATCTCTGGAACAGTCAAAAGAGGGCAGCGGCATGCTGGACCGATTGAAGAACTGGTTCGGCTGGAAGAGCCTCACCGAGGAGCAGTTTGCCCAACAGCAAGCCGCCTTGCTGGAGAAGACGCCTGTTCCAGTGATGTGGCTCTTTGGCAAGACGGGCAGTGGGAAGACATCCATCGTCCGGTATCTGACCGGGGCCACGACAGCTGTCATTGGCAACGGTTATCGACCGCAGACGAAGACCTCCGTGCAATATGACTTTCCCTCCGCCGAGGACACGATCGTTCGGTTCCTCGACACGCGTGGAATTGGAGAGGCCGGTTATGACCCCGGCGAGGACATCGCGGCACTGGAATCGCGGGCGCACGTGTTCATCGCAGTCGTCCGGGTCATGGACCACGCCTTGGACGAGATCGTTTCGTCCCTGAAGCGAATTCGAGCAGCGCGTCCCAGTCTGCCAGTCGTGTTGGCTTTGACCTGCCTGCACGAAGCCTACCCCATGGAGCAGCATCCCGCGCCCGATCCGTTTCTCTCCGCTGCATCTCTGGGAACGAACGCGAGCAGCCCGCAGGACTTCTCCTCGCTGGGGTTGAATCCCGTTCTGGCTCGATCACTTGTCGAACAGCAACGGCGGTTTGAGGGGTTGGTGGACCGCATCGTTCCGCTCGACATGACCAAGACCGAAGAGGGGTTTCACTTTCCGAACTTTGGAGGCAACCGTCTCGAAGAGGTCCTGATCGAACTCCTCCCCGCCGCCTGTCGCCAAGTGATTCTGCACCTTGACGATCTGCGCACTTCGTTGAAAGACCTGCATGAGCAACGGGCACTCCCGACGATCCTGACCTACAGCAGTCTGGCCGCTACAGCTGCCGCGGTGCCGTTGCCGTGGCTCGACATCCCGGTGGTGATCAGCTTGCAGTCGAGACTGATTTACGTCTTGGCCGATCAATACGATCAACAGATGAACGTCGGGGTGCTGACCAAAATGGCAGGGGCAGTCGCGGGACAACTGGCGTTGCGGTTCGCCGTTCGGGCACCGCTGAAGCTGATCCCGGTGCTGGGGCAGACGGCGAACGCGGCGATGGCCTTCGCTTATACCTTCTCGTTGGGAAAGGCGTGCTGCTGGTACTTCGGCGAGTGTCGCCAAGGGAACACCCCCTCGCCAGAAGAGTTAAAAGAGGTTTGGGGTGAGCAACTTCAACAGGCAACGAATCGTTGGCGAGAACGCCGAGGTACGAGTCACTCTGGAGAGCCCCCAGCGTGAGCTGGGGAGTTCATGCCTTACAACTTCTCCATCTGAGTCGACTCGACACCAGCGAGGCCCAGCCACCACAGCTTACTCCAGCAGTCGTATTCTCTCGAATGAACACCCCGGCTCACGCCGGGGGCTCGCCGGGACCATGATGAACAGCGATAGTCCACCGACTCACTTACCCCCGCCAACCCACTCCCAAGGATTTCCGCATGATGCCCCGCTGGCGTTTGATCTTGATCGCGGTGCTGATGCTGTTGCCAGTGCTTTCGCTGGTCACGATTGGCTTGTGGATGGCTTTGCAGTCGGGATATTGGATGTGGCTGGCCTGGCTGGTCCCGTGTTGCTGGGGAGGCGCGTGGCTGCTGCTCCGCAGAACGAAACGGACGAGCGTGCCGCTTCCCGAAATCGGTTCACGGGTTCACTGGACGCCTCACGACCAGGCCGCCTCCACGATCATCACTGCGGAACAAAGTCGCGTCGACCAGGCGACCTCGGCCCAGCTGATCGATCCCGAGTTCTACCAGCAAGTGACGCTGGACCTCGCGACGAAACTCGCCCGGCATTACTACCCCAAATCAGACGACCCCCTGGGTTCCCTCTCGATCGTTGAACTGGCCACCGTCTCTCACTTAGTCTGCGAAGACTTGGAGGGCTGGTTCCAAAAATACGTGCCGGGTAGCCATTTGGTGACCGTGTCTCAGTGGCGGATGCTGGGCAATCTCCCCCCTTGGCTCAATGTACTGAGTAATGTCGGAAGCCTCGCCTCGGTCGTCTGGGACCCCACCAAAATCCCCCGCTACCTGGCGATGCGCGGGGCCGGTGATCCGTTGATCAGTCTAGTGAAGTCCAACCTGCTGGGAGCCTTCTTCCGGTTCTACACTCAGCGCATCGGTTACTACCTGATCGAGCTGAACAGCGGTCGGCTGCGGGGTGGATCGTCGCGCTATCGCCGGACAATGGAGCTGATCAACCCCTCGGAATCGCCGTCATCGAAGGGTGACACGACTGGCTCAACAGAACAGAAAACCGTCACGGTCACCATCGCCATCGTCGGGCAAGTGAAGGCTGGGAAATCGAGCTTGGTCAACTGCCTGTTGGGCGACCAGCAGGCCGCTGTCGATGTCTTGCCCCTGACACGCGACGTGAAAAGGTACGAACTGACCGGAAGCTCGGTCACCGATCGCACATCCGATCGACTGATTCTGCTCGACACGCCGGGGTATAGTGATGCCGGGACCACAGCTGCGCAGAAGGAGGCGACCCGTGAAGCCGTCCGGCACGCGGATCTGGTCCTGCTCGTCCTGGCCGCCACTTCGCCTGCTAAGCAGTCGGATGCCGAGATGCTGGCCGAGATGAATCGCTGGTTCCAGGATCGCCATCAGCTGAAGCCACCTCCCGTCATTGGAGTCGTCTCGAAGGTCGACGCCCTCAGCCCGATCATGGAATGGTCGCCGCCGTATCAGTGGGAGGAACCCTCTCGCCCGAAGGAACACTCGATTCGCGAAGCGGTCGACTACGTCTCGGAGACGCTGGGCGCGAGCCTCTCGGCTGTGGTGCCCGTCGTGACAGATCGGGAGCACGGACGAGTCTACGGGCTGGAAGAATGGCTACTCCCCACGATCGCCCTCCACCTGGAAGACGCCCGCGCGGTGTCACTCGTGCGCACACTCCATCGCGAGTACGACCAGCAACGCACTTGGCAGGTCGTGTCGCAATTGATTCAAGTCGGTCGCCAGATTCGAGACGCGGTTCGCACGACCGATAACTCAGAGACACCTCAGCGTTAGGCTGGCGATGTCCACGACTCATCGATTCGCGACGTCTTCACGGGTCGATCCCACTCCACCACTCGCCGGGAGATGGCTTCGATGAGTATCTCTTGGCATCCGGGAGCAGTCGCGGCGATGATCTCCTGGTAGATGCCATAGCCATAGGTCGATGCGGGCGGGATGTAGCCCGGCTGCCAGTCATTGGTCAAAGTCGCGACAATCACGGGACGCGGGGCGAA
>JAYSUV010000020.1:0-6673 GCA_043718945.1 Planctomycetota bacterium | reverse complement strand
GCGGATGGCCCCGACCGGGGTGGACGTGGAGCTTTGAGGGGAAGGACCATCGCGTGGATCGGAGAAGCGACAGCTCGGCGGCGGTTCCCCACGCCGGGGCCATCCGCAAAGCCTCCTGACCCCGCCACCCGACGTTTCTGAAAAGTGGCGATGTCCAATTAGACTTCACGTGGTCAAGATTGAGACAGGCGACGGACATCCTCATCCTCCACTCCCCGAGGTTTTCGATCCGAACTCCCCGCTGCAGGTCTTCCAACAGGCGAAGAGCGATGCGTCGGCCCTCCGGTCCGACCGTTCGATTCTCTGCGAGCCACAGCGTCTGAACGGCACGATTCACCTCTGTGCGTTTGGTGAAAAGGGATGCCCCACAAGGCAGAGACATCTGAGCCCACGGGCACCCTGTCCATTTCCCCTTGTGTTGCTCACAATAGGACGCAGGAAGAGCTGTTGTCGCTCGCCGTGTGGATTTGGAAATGTCGGTCAGGAGCTGCCAATGATTCGTCCTCTGTTCTGCTTGCTCGCTCTGGTCGTTCCCGGAATGCTGTTCGCCGAGGAACCGGTGGCTCCTCCCGCTGAGCCGACCGGGGCCAAGGTGATCTTCAATGGCAAAGACCTGACCGGTTGGGACGGCGACCCGAGTCTGTGGAGCGTCAAGGACGGCGTCATTCACGGCGAGACGACCGAAGCCAACCCGGCCAAGGGCAACACGTTCCTGATCTGGAAGGACGGCACGACCAAGGACTTCGACTTGCGGCTCTCGTTTCGCTGTAACGCCACGAATAACTCCGGAATCCAGTACCGCTCCAAGCACATCACCGATGCCAAGGGCAAGAACCAATGGGTCGTGCGCGGTTACCAGCACGAACTCCGCAACGAGGTCAAGTTCCCGAACACCTCCGGTTTCATCTACGACGAAGGCGGCAAGCGCGGGCGGATCTGCCTCGTCGGTGAGAAGGCGACCTGGGAGCCGACCGGCAAGAAAGTCACCGGCAAGCTCATCACCGAAGAGGAGTACCAGAAGCTGTTCAAGCTCGATGACTGGAACGATGTCGTCATCATCGGCAAGGGCAACCACATCCAGCACTACATGAACGGTCGGCTGATTCTCGACTTCACCGACAACGCTCCCGACCTGCAACTGCTCGACGGCATCCTGGCCGTCCAGTTGCACCAGGGGCCGCCGATGTGGGCAGAGTTCAAGAATATCCGCATGGCGGCGGAGTAGTGGTTGATTCGCGGCAAGATGGGGCAGAGGTGATTGCCCCTGTGTTTCCGGCCTCTTCTCGCCAGCGCAGAACGGGATGGTGCGTGGTGATCGTTGTCGATGCCGGGAATACCCGCGTGAAGTTCGCTTGGATGGAACTGGTCCGAGGGCAGGGCGTCCCGCGCACTCTCGGGTTCGTCGCCATTCCCGTCGGTCAGCCACTCCCCAGCGAGACGCTGCTCGAATGGATTCGCGAAGGTCAGCCACGGCAGGTGATCGTCGATGGTTCTAACCCTCCGGAGGTCGAGCGCGTACTACGCGAGTGGCCCTCCGAGGGGGCTCAGCCGCTCCGACTGGGGAGCCGACATCTGCTGCCACTGGTCATTGGTGTCGAGTTCCCGGACAAGGTCGGCATCGACCGTCTGCTGAACGCCATCGCCGCCAATGCCCGTCGACAACCGGGGCAGATCGCCATCGTGATCGACAGCGGGACCGCGACGACGGTTGATCTCGTGGATGGGACCGGGACGTTTCGAGGAGGGGCAATTCTGCCGGGGTTTGAAATGGGGGCCAAAGCTCTGAACGAATACACCGCTCTGCTGCCCTTGATTCAGCATCACCGCCTGCATGATCGCGTACCACCTCCGGTCGGTCGCAACACGACCGAGGCCCTCGAAAGTGGACTCTACTGGGGACATGTCGGGGCGGTGAAGCAACTGATCGAGTCGATTCGTATTCAGTATCCCACTCCGAATGGTGTCCCCGCACCCCTGGTGATGCTGAGTGGTGGCGCGGGGCCGGTGCTGCGTCCACATCTGAGCGATGTGCAGTGGGAGCCCGCGCTGTGTTTGCAGGGGCTGGCTTTGGCCGCCACCGTGATGTCGAGGCAGCCGTAATGGACTCTCTCGCTCACGGAACGGCACGTCAGCTGACCTCGCCGGGGCGGAGCGCGATCGCCGTGATCCGGTTAGAGGGGGAACTGTCGCAGTTGGACTCCCCCACGTCGTTGTTTCGAGCCGCGAATCTCAAGCGAGTGGTTGAGCAATCGATCGATGCGATCTGCTTCGGTGTGTGGGGCGAGCCGGGTGAGGAAGTGGTCCTGTGCCGCACCGGCCACGATGCGGCCGAGGTGACCTGCCACGGGGGCGCAGCGGCAGTGTCTCGGATTTTGCAGGACGCGGTGGGACGGGGATTCGTAATAGTCCCGGTAGCGTGGGCTTTAGCCCACGCTTCTCTGAAGGGGACTCTCCCGCGTGGACTAAAGCCCACGCGACGTCGAATGGAGACACTCACCCAGGCTCGTACGCAGCGCACGGCGGAGATTCTGCTGGAGCAACTCAGCGTCTGGCCGAAGTTTGTCGAGGGCTTGAGCCAAAGCCCGCGAGAAGAGGCACTCGGTCTGATCGATGATGCTCTCGCTTGGTCCGAGTTTGGTCGGCATCTCACCGAGCCATGGAACGTCGTGCTGTGTGGTCGACCGAATGTCGGGAAGTCGAGCCTCATGAATGCCCTCGCGGGGTTCACGCGCTCGATCGTGTCGGAGCAGGCCGGGACCACGCGCGACCGTGTGACTTTGGAAACCGCCATCGACGGCTGGCCCGTGCGGATCACCGACACCGCCGGGGTTCGTGAATCCAGCGACACCATCGAGCAGGCCGGTGTCGAGCAAACTCTCTCTGCCATCGATCAAGCGGATCTCGTCGTGTTGGTGCTGGACTCGACCGCGTCACTCCAAACTGAGGACCGACAGCTACTTGCCGTGCCCGCCCAGCGGCGGCTCGTCGTGGCTCACAAGTCGGACCGGCCACGCTCGACGGACGCCGATTTTCCAGCAGACTGTCTGGCGGTTTCCTCGGTCAGCGGGCAGGGAATCGAGGCACTCCTGCAAACGATCGCGGCCACACTCATCCCCGCGTGCCCTCCACCCGGCCAACCGATTCCGGTCACGCCCGAACAGGAGTCCGAGTTGCGGCGATGGCGGGAGCCAGCGGAACCGAGGCTTGCCAGTGATCGATTCCCACAGATACACCTGCCCTTTGTCCCGGCAGGGACACCTGACACTAGCCCACCGTTTCAGCGGTGGGAGAGCGATCCTGACAAATCTCCGAGTCCCGCAAGGGACGGCAGATGACTACGAAATCTGTGTGGGGATAACAAAAAGCGAGAGGCCATCATGCCAGTTTCTGTCGCCCCTGCCGGGGCTGTCGCGGGGAGCGACTCGCTGGTCCCACCGTTGAAACGGTGGGCTATTGTCGGGAGTCCCTACCGGGACAAAGAGTGGCGACGAGGCAAACCGGCATGTCACGGTTTCCGGCGTGAGCGAGATGGTTTATCGTGTGGCTGTCTCGCGTCGACGGGACGCATCTCTCCATGAATCAACCGAGTGAGCATTTTCCGGAAAGCGAGGAAGCCTCTGTACCCCCTTCGGAGGAATAAGACTTCGCAGCCCCCACTCTCCCCTTGAATCCTCCGTGCCTCCGTGCCTCCGTGGTGAAACTCTGCCCGACTTCGTAGCGAACCCCCCACCCCATGACTGCCGAACCCGAAAAACGCAAGATCGGCCCGTTCCAGATCGAGGACAAACTCGGTGTGGGTGGCATGGGGATTGTCTATCGGGCGACGTATCTCAAGACCGGGCAGGTCGTGGCCCTCAAGGCGCTGGCTCCCGAACTCTGTGCGGATCCCAAGATCGCCAAGCGGTTCGAGCGAGAGATGGAGATCCTCAAGAAGCTCAAGCACCCGAACATCATCAAGTATTACGGCGGCGTCTCGACCCCCAACCAGCAATTCTATGCGATGGAGATGATCGCCGGGGGCGGGCTCGACATCATGCTCCGGAAGAAGGGGCGGTTCACCTGGCAGGAGACGGTCGACTACTCCATGCAGATCGCCAAAGCATTGGAGTACGCCCACAACGCGGGGGTGATCCACCGCGACCTCAAGCCCGCGAACCTGCTCGTCACCAAGGACGGCGTGCTCAAGCTGACCGACTTCGGCATCGCCCGCGATTCGCAAGCGACCCAGCTGACACAGGCGGGGAAGACGGTCGGCACGCTGGCCTATATGGCGCCCGAGCAGATCACCGGGAAGACCCCCATCACCCGGCGGACCGATCTGTATGCGCTCGGCTGTCTGATGTTCCAACTGTTGACGGGGCGGACGCCGTTTGAGTCGGCGACCCAGCCGGAGTTGCTGTTCAAGCACTTGGATGAAATGCCGCCGTCAGTTCGGGAGTTTAACCCGGATTGCCCTCGCTATCTGGAGGTGCTGATCGCCGACCTGATGGAGAAAGACCCGGACGACCGGCCCTTCGATGCACTGTCGGTGCAAGTCCGTCTGGACGAGGTGAAGGCCAAGGTCATCGAGCAGGAAGAGCAAGCCAAGACCCGCGCCGGAGAAGCGGCGAATGCGACCTTGGCTGACTCGACGAAGGCGCTCCAGAAAAAGAAAAAGAAGAAGACCGTCGCTGGCGAGTTCACGCCGATCTATGAGCGGATCTGGTTCCTCGGCACCTGCCTGATGTCGGTCGTGGTACTCGTCGTGTGGTTGATGTGGCCGGAGAGTCTGGAGTCGAAGTACGCCCGCTGCCAAACCGCCATGCAGATCGAGAACTTCGCCGCGATTGCCGACTTCGGCGAAGTCCCCGGCTACGAGAAGTGGATGGAGGTCACGGATGAACTCGACGACATCCTGAAGAACCACCCCGACACGTCGCAGGCGACTGACGCCCGCCGGTGGCGTGACATGATCGACATGGTCCGCGAAGACAAGCAGTCGCAGAACAATCAGAAGTTCGACCGCGACGCCAAGTCCGAAGGCGAACGGCTCTACGTCGCCGCCCGCAAGTACGAGGCGTTCGGCGACAACTACTCGGCCATCGAACGCTACGAAGCCATGCAGACTCTGCTCAAGAGTGACGAGGAGTCCCGCCCCTACCTGAACCTCGCCCGCCACCGCGCCGAACTCATCAAACAGGGGATCGACCCCAAGGCCGACCGCACCGCCTTCGTCTCCGCTCAGCTGAAAAAGGCCGATGACGAGTTCCTCGGCGGTGACAAAGTCCCGGCTCGCGAGAAGTGGCAGAGCATCGTCAAGCTGTACTCGGACGACGTGGTGTTCGAGTCGATTGTGAAGCGGGCCAAGGCGCGGTTGATCGATGCCGAGGGGGCACTCAAGGCCGAGCAGTAGGGGGGCCGGGCGGCGTCAGCCCCCGGAGTCTGTCGCGTGAGTTCAACGTCATTCAGTCCGGGTGCTGACGCACTCCGGCTCGCCTGCATTCTTGCCAGACGGTGCAACACGATGCGAGTGAAACTCGATTCCTGGGTGGCGATCCTCTGTCTGCTACTGGGACTCCCCTGCGCAGCCGACGAGTCGATGCACCGCCACATGGACAATCGCCCTAAGGTGAACACCAAGAAGGCCGAGACGAATGGCATTCAGCGCTACGACTCTAAACGCCTAATCCTGTTTACCGACATCGACCCCGCGAAGGCCCGCGAGTTGGTCAAGCTCGTCGATCAGGTCTACCCCGCCTGGGAACTCCAGTTCGGTAAGCTCCCCGAGGCCCGCGACAAGAGCGAGTTCCAGATCACTGGATATCTGATGCAAGACCCGGACAAGTTCCTCAAGGCGGGCCTGCTCCGCCGGAACCCGGCCTCCATCGTGCATGGCCAGAATGACGGGTACGAGTTCTGGATGCACGACCAGGAGTGGGACTACTACCGCGAGCATCTCCTGCTCCACGAGGCCACGCACTGCGTCACGCAATGCCCCGAGGGAGCTGACCAAGACATCCGCCCGCTGTGGTTTATTGAGGGGATGGCCGAATACTTCGGCACGCATCAGCTCGTCGAGACCGGGACACCTGCCAAGAAGACGCTGAGGTTCGGCGTCATCCCCGCCAGTGCGGAGACGGCCCACGGGTTTGGCCGGATCGAGATGATCCGCATCGAGTGCGAGGCCGGACGGGCCTTGTCGGCGGATGAGGTGTTGCTCCTCGGACAGAAAGAATTCTCCGAATCGCGCTCGACGCCGTACGCCTGGTCGTGGGCTCTCTGCACATTCCTCGCCACCCATCCCGCCACAGCTGAGGACTACCGGGGTGTGTGCCAGCAATGGGACACCGCTCAGTTCAATCGCGCCTTCCGCCAGTTCTGGATTAAACATAAAACGGTGATCGAGTCCGACTGGGAGCTGTTCCGCGAGTCACTGTGCTACGGCTTTGATCTGCCTCGTGGGGCGACGGTGCAGCGAGCCACGACTCCGCTCGACTCGGGTGCGACTCGCGAGGTGAAGTTACTCGCCGAGAGAGGCTGGCAAAGCACCGGCATCGCTGTCCGCGCGGGGCAGACGATTCAGATCAGTGCCACGGGACGAGTCACACTCCGGAAGACCACCCAGCCGTGGGAGAGCGAACCCGCTGGGATTAGCATCCGCTACTCGGAAGCCCGCCCGATTGGCCGAGTGCTG